>NZ_JBGONO010000008.1:0-189876 GCF_041439165.1 Enterovibrio sp. FF113
CTATCGTGCAGTTCCGACAAGATTTTGGTCGCTTGGCGTTTCAACGACGTTACCAATTCTACTTTCATCTGTGTTACCTCGAAGACATACTCAAAGTGATACTATTCTATCACTTTGAGTATGGCAAGGTTGTGGGCATTTTTGAGTGCCTGTCCCCGCTAACCCATAAACGTGCCAGAACAGAACGGCCTGACACGACTATGGGCAGAAACGACTAAGAGTTGGTGCTCTAAGCCGTTAGGGTCGGATAAGGTAAGCTTTGGGGAATTGATAGTCCATCTGCTATTCACATCGGTATCTGGAAAGTCTAAGGCTCTTCATCTAGGCTAAGGTGAACCTTTTCGACACATTCACTTGCCCCTTAATCAGCAGATTTATTTAGTCAAAAAAATTCCAACCTAAGCAGCTGTTCCAATTACGTAACCATCAATGTTTTTGACATTTTTCCTTGAAAACCTCAACGTTCCGCCTTTAGATGACGGCCAAATTGCTTTCATGTTTTCATCGCAAATGACTTCATTGTTACCATCCGATAGTTTTGTTGCCCTGAATACACATTCACCAAATGCTTTGGGCTGCTTATTTGGTGCTAAACCAACTAATGTAATGAGTGTCTTACTTACAGCTAGACCAACGCCTATATCTACTGGCGGCAATCGATAGCGCTCGGATAATGCCTTATTAACAAGATCTCTTACATCACCTATCGCATTCTTGGCTGCTCTATGGGATGCATATATAGCTTGTTCTCTGGCATCAGCATCTATTCGAAATAGCGCTAAAATACCATCACCTAAATATTCAGTAACACTTCCTTCTTCATTGCAGACTGCATAAGCTAAAGCTGGAAGTAGAGCTGATGTTTCATAGTAGACTCTTTGTAATCCTGAAACATCTGCATGTTTGGGACTGATAGCGCACATAAGATGCTGGCTGGATCCTCTCATATCAGCAACGAAAGCAACAAACTCATCGATAACAGTTTCGCCATCTCGAACTAGTTCATGGCCCGGAATTTTTGAAGGTTCGGCAGAGTCCATAACACTTTCACACATTGACTCATTCGATATGGAACGAATTGCCTTAAGTAGGTGCCCTCCTTCCCGCCACTCCTTTTCAGCTCGATCCAGACTAGCGTTAATTATCGTTCTTAACTCATTTTTTTCACTTACTGTAAGCATATTTCACTCACCAAAATTCAAAACAAATAAAATCATTTTTTAATTAGTCACAAGATAGATAAATGCACACAGACCTACTGCAAACCAAATTGCAGAAACCGCCAGAGAAAAATTCAATCGGTGTAACTTAATATCTCGAATATAAATCAGCTTCATGTGCTCGAACGACAACTCTAACTCAATGCCATCTGCGGTATCAGGGTATGTCGCGGCAACGTTTGCTATATCCTTCACAGCCTTGATGGATTCTCTGTTTAGCAGTGAATCAAGAAATCCGAAGCGATAAAGCCTACTTCCGTAGAAAGAGCCATTACATATGCTCTCATTTGTGATGTGGTTTGCAGGGTTATCTATTGCTGATATTGTCCTAATTAGTGAGTATATCGCGAGAAACCAGAGGAAAAAAAAGATGTAAGTCACCATACCACACTCTACTCGCGTGGATAGTTGCTTGAGGAACTCCCATATCTGATTTATCTGCGAAAATGGTAAAAGCAGACCTGCGAGCAATGCCCCAACCTTAACATCAGTAGCGCGAATTGTTGCTTGGCAGTCTTGGATAGCGGCCACAATGAAGTCTGACTTACTATCCATTGTTTTCCACCCATTCATTCATTGATGTGTTAATCACATTCCCGTGATAGCAGTTTCTATTTGCGTTATAACTTAACAGCTCCTTTAGCTCATCGTTTAGGTTGCCATAAAACACCTCTGAAACCATCATTTCGTTGTCAGACCATACTTTGTTACCAAATCCGCATAGCTCCGCTGCTTCACTCACTAAGCTACCGAGCCAGACTACCTCATTGATACCGCTTCCTTTATATCCTGATTTCACAAGTAATGATCGTCCGTAAGACATGCCAATGCCCACTGTTAGCTGAGAGTAACCACGTTTTTTATACTTGATGTTAAGGACGTCAATTAATGATGATACTTTCCCACCAATACTGAAAAGCTCTCTTATATCGTTCTTTGTTGGAGTGTTGAATATTCCCCAAACGCAATCCCCTTCAATACATACCTCTTTTACTTTGGAGTGACTTTTCAGTATCGCTACCAATTCGGAAATATAAGTTTTGTATATCTTGGCTAGCACGGGCTTTGTGTGCTTACGGTTGAGCTCTTTAGAACCTCTAATATCGACGAATAATGCTGAGCAATTCACGTTAAAGCCGTTAGTAAAGGTAAGGTCATCGCGTGATGGGATTGAATCCTTGTCCTTATAATCCGCGTCTGAGCCTTTTAGAATTTCATCAATACGCTCTCTACTTTTGGCAAAGTCGTAAGCACTAAAATCTGCCTTCATTCATTTTCCTTCTTAGTATTATTTCATTAAGACGCGTGAAGGCCTTATTGATAGCCTCTTTCGTGTAAGCAGCCACTGTAATTTTGATGACCTACGCTAACTCAGTGATAGGATAGATATTCGAAAAAAACTCTTTGTGTTCGTTTTTGCATTGTCGGCACGCAACACGCCATCACTGTCTGCATTTTTCGGCGCGAATGTACCATGAAGTGCATAAAGCAATACTTGATTTCGATCTCACTGGAGCGCGAGTGGCGAATGTTCATACAGTCATTAGCGATTTGTGTTTTTTGAGTGAGTAGGAGAGGGCTGAAAGATACGTTTTACAGGGCGCATTGCGTGTTGTTGGCGCGTTGCAGAACGTCGCTGGACAGGCTCTGACAGCACTGTCACTCAAAAAGCGCTATTTACAACGTCATCTCACTCAACTCCCCTCCCAACCTTATCCCCAATTTCTGTGCATAACTCCCAGGTAATCGATGGCTTCAATGGCTTATAGATTGCAAGTGATTGTGTGATTTTTGTTCAACTTTTGTCTGTAAATTTCACGCACGAAAAAGGGCAGGATTTTCATCCTGCCCTTGGGTGTTTGTCGCCTTGCTTAAAAGGCTAATTGCACTCGGTGCTTACACGTCGTAGGTGGTAGACGAGATGTTGCCGCCTGTGCCAGTCCAGTTCGTGTGGAAGAACTCGCCGCGTGCTTTGTCCGTGCGCTCGTATGTGTGTGCGCCGAAGTAGTCACGTTGTGCCTGAATCATGTTCGCTGGAAGGCGAGCCGTGGTGTAACCGTTCAGGAAGGTCAGTGCAGACGACATACATGGCATTGGTAGGCCGCTTTCGAACGACTTAGCCACCACTTTACGCCATGCTGGCAGGCTGCCTTGCAGGATGTCTTTGAAGTACGCATCTGTGCCTAGGAATGGCAGTTCTGGGTTTGCTTCAAACGCATCACGGATGTTGCCAAGGAATGCGCTACGGATGATACAACCGCCACGCCACATTAGCGCCACGTTGCCGTAGTTCAGTTCCCAGTTGTTCGCTTCTGACGCTTCGCGGATCAGCATAAAGCCTTGCGCGTAAGAGATGATTTTAGATGCAAGCAACGCTTGGCGTAGCGCATCTAGCCACTCTGACTTGTCGCCTTCAACAGGCTGGATTGGGTTGTCGAACAACGCAGCCGCTTCAACGCGTTGGTCTTTCATTGAAGACAGCACGCGCGCGAACACTGACTCGGTGATCAGCGTCAATGGAATACCCAAATCTAACGCATTGATACCTGTCCATTTGCCCGTGCCTTTTTGGCCTGCTGCATCCATGATTTTCTCAACCAGTGGTTCGCCGTCTTCGTCGCGGTAACCCAAAATGTCAGCAGAGATTTCGATCAGGTAGCTGTTTAGCTCGGTGTTGTTCCACTCGGCAAAGGTCGCTTGCATTTCATCATGCGACATACCCAAACCTTCTTTCATGAAGTGGTAGGCTTCGCTGATCAGCTGCATGTCGCCGTATTCAATACCGTTGTGAACCATTTTCACGAAGTGACCTGCACCTTCACGGCCAACCCAATCACAACATGCTTCGCCATCGTCAGTCTTCGCGGCAATGGCTTGGAAAATAGGCTTCACGAACGGCCATGCTTCAGGGTTACCACCTGGCATGATTGACGGTCCAAAGCGTGCACCTTCTTCGCCGCCAGAAACACCGGTACCGACAAAACGAATGCCTTTTTCACGCAGATCAGCGACACGACGACTGGTGTCTGGGTAATTAGTGTTACCACCATCAATGATGATGTCACCTTCGTCTAGCAAAGGAACGAGCGCGTCGATGAATTGATCAACAACATCGCCTGCACGAACCATCAACATCACTTTGCGTGGTGATTCTAGTTTGCTCACCATGTCTTCTAGCGAGGTAGCACCCACAATGTTGGTGCCTTTCGCTGGGCCTTCAAGGAACTCGTCCACTTTGGCGACAGTACGGTTAAAAGCAACGACTTTGAATCCGTGGTCGTTCATGTTCAGGATCAGGTTTTGACCCATCACGGCCAGTCCGATTACACCAATATCAGCTTTCATTTATTTCTCCTTAGGCCAGCTCTTGGGCTGCTTCTGAATCTAAATACCACTCGGTTGTATCCGCTTGTTTTTCACAGCGAACTTTTGCAGCAGGGTAAGCCTCTGCTGCTGGCGCGTTGTCGGCGATTTCTTTCAATACCGACGCTTTGCTAGCGCCCAATACCAAGTAGGTAATGCGTTTTGCGTTTTTCAACAGATGCGCAGTTTTGGACACACGGAACTGATGGCTCTCAGGGTGTGAAGCAATGGTCGCAATTTCTGTGGTTTCGTAATCTGTTTTACCTGGGAACAGGGAAGCGGTATGTCCGTCTGTGCCCATGCCAAGCAAAATCCAGTCAAATGCAGGTGTCTTACCTTGGTCTAGTTGACCTTCGCTATCTGGAATCGTGTCATACATCTCTTCCGTAAAACGAATCACTTCGCCTGCCACGAAATCTTCACCACGGATGCGGTGGATGTTCTCAGCAGGGATCTGGATGTGGTCAAACAACAGTGCCTTTGCTTGTCCGTAATTGCTTTGCTCATTATCTGGTACCACGCAACGTTCGTCGCCCCACCAGAAATGCAGGTTCTGCCACTGAATACGCGTGGCGTAATCCGCGTTTGCCAAGTAACTGAAAAGCTGTGATGGCGTGCTGCCACCAGACAGTGAAATGTGTATAGGACGTCCCATTTCGCTGTATTCCAACAAGCTCTGAGCAAGGGCTTCAACCACCTGCTGAGAATCATCGAATACGCGATAGTTCATGTTACTCATAGTTCACAATAATCCGTATCTGCTAAGTTCTTACAAGGGAAGCGCCATGAACGATCTTCGTCGTTCAATAGTTCATCCGCTTCTTTTGGCCCCCACGTCCCTGCGGCGTAGCCGTATAGGTGCTCAGGGTTTTCCTTGTATTCCAAAATCGGTTGAACGAATTCCCAACACGCTTTCACTGCATCGGTTCTCGCAAACAATGTGGCATCGCCTTTCATTGAGTCGAGCAGCAAACGTTCGTATGCCGTGAGCATTTGGGTTTCTTCAAGGGTGTCGTAATGGAAGTCCATCGAGACTTCCTTGGCTTTAAAGCCTGCGCCCGGTTCTTTCAAACCAAAGCTCATTTGAATGCCTTCATCAGGTTGAATACGAATAATCAGCTTGTTCTCTGGGGCATTCGCGCCAAACACTGGGTGCGGCGTTTTTTGAAAATGAATGACCACTTCCGTCACTCGCGTTGGCAAGCGTTTACCGGTACGAACGTAAAATGGCACGCCGTTCCAACGCCAGTTATCGATAAACATCTTCAAACCGACATACGTTTCCGTGCGGGAGTCATCTGCTACACCATTCTCTTGGCGATAGCCTTTGAGGTGAGCACCACGTACATCAGACTCAGTGTATTGTCCCAGTACCAGATTATTCTTCAACTTTTCTTCGGTCAGTGGTTGAAGGCTGTTCAGCACTTTCACCACTTCGTTACGCATTGAATCTGCGTTTATGACCGCAGGCGGCTCCATACCCACCATTGCCAATACTTGCAGCAGGTGGTTTTGGAACATGTCGCGCACGGCGCCCGCACCGTCATAATAGCCGCCACGTTCTTCTACACCCAGAAATTCTGCCGCAGTAATTTCAACGTAATCGATGAAGTTGCGGTTCCAAAGGGGTTCGAACATGCCGTTAGCGAAACGGAAAACCAGCAGGTTTTGAACCGTTTCTTTACCAAGGTAGTGGTCAATGCGGTAAATCTGATGTTCTTGGAAAGCATTGTGAAGGGTTTTATCGAGCTGTTCAGCGGTCGCAAGATCATAGCCGAATGGCTTTTCAACGATCAGGCGTTTCCAGCCGTTGTCTTCTGTGTTCAGGCCATGAGCAGCAAGGCTCGTTGGGATAACGCTATACAAGCTTGGCGGTGTTGCCAAATAGAAGGTGGTGTTGCCACCGGTTTCGTACACTTGCTCGATATCATCCAAGCGCGCTTTCAACTTGCCGTAATCGTCGACATCTGACGTATCAATCGGCTGGTAATGAACACGCTCAAGAAACTCTGTCAGCATTTGCTGATCAACTTTCTCATTCGCTGTTAGCGAGATTTTGAGTTTTTCTTGAAATTCGGCATCAGAGTAGTGGGTACGACTGACCCCTAGAATGGCGAATTTTTCTGACAGCAATCCATTAGCAAAAAGATGATAGAAGGCAGGAATTAATTTGCGATGGGTCAAATCACCCGACGCGCCAAAGATGACGATACAATTATTTTCTGGTTTGACCATAATGCAATCCCACTTGCCTGAAGCCCTCAGAGCAAGTCATTCATTTTTTAGTGATAGAACTATAAACAATAAGCTGAAAAGTAACAGTCGTTTCTGTCTATCAAATTGATAGATAGACCCGAACAACCTCCATAGCAGAGATTCAGGCGCAACTATATACCCAAGCAGCCTCAAGATGCTTGAGTATATAGCGCTTTCGTCAATTCACCCGCTGAAATTGCTTTGCAACCTGATGTGTTTTGTCCACACCAAAGTGGCGTGAAATCATCACGGCCTTGCAATTCAGCTTGGCTTCGAAGAGGGGTCGCCTCAATCGAGGCAAACGGAAACGTCGGGACGAGTGGATGGATACAACCCAGCTCTTTCATGGCGCGATTGACGATGCCACGAGCGGGTCTGCCTGAAAATATGTTCGTCAGCGCGGTATGCGGTGATTGGCCGCTCTGAATAGCAGCACGGTGCAATGGTGAGGTCTTAGCTTCCACGCACAATAGATACGCGGTTCCAACTAGCACAGCATCGGCACCTAGTGACAAAGCGCTTTGCACGTCGTTACTGTCACCAATACCACCCGCGCCAATCACAGGCACATTGACACGTTGGGCGATTTGCGAGATCAGCGCAGCGGCTCCCATTTGGGTAGTAAGGTTATCCGTCAGGAACATGCCTCGATGACCGCCCGCCTCTATGCCTTGCGCAATAATACCGTCAGCCCCATTGGCTTCTAACCATATAGCTTCTTCAACCGTGGTCGCAGAAGACACCACTTTTGCGCCCCAGCTTTTTACCCGCGCCAAAAGTTGTTTATCGGGAAGACCAAAATGAAAACTGATAAATGAGGGGCAAAAAGGTTCGATGGCATCAGCAATATCGTGGTTAAACGGCATTCTGGTTGCGCTGTTGAGCAGGCTTGCTGCATTCACATCAAACTCTTCAAAGTACGGCGTCAGCACAGTTCTCCATTTTGCGTGTTGGCTTTGGTCGAATTGCGGCATGCGATGACAGAAGAAGTTGAGATTGTAGGGTTTGGTCGTCGAGGCTTGAATCGCTTCTATCTCACTCACGATTTGATCGATACTCAACATGCCACAAGGCAAAGACCCTAACCCACCCGCTTCACTCACTGCGATGGCCAGCGTGCTGTCTTGCACGCCTGCCATTGGCGCTTGAATAATGGGAAGTTCGGTACCGAGCAGTGCCTTGATGTTGCTGTCGAAGTTATCGCTACCCCTATTGGTGATCTCTCCGTTATGCATCAGCGTTCCTTTTCTGACGTATTCGTTATCGGTTGGGCTAACAGCGCAAGCAATAGACATGCGAGATATACGCAAGTGACCTCAAGATGCTTGGGTTTATCACTCTAATCACAAAACGCGCAGAGTGCGCGAACAAAGGTCTGATATTGACCATTGGTTGGTAGATTTAAGTCTGTTGAGGCGAGGAGATTCGCATTGGGGATCGTTCAACGAGAAAACGGAGGCGTACCTCCGCTTTGGGATGTTTTCGCGAAAACTTAAGTCTGAACGAAAACTGAGGTCTAAACGAAATCTAGGGTTTAAACGAAATCAAACATGCTGTTATCCAGATCGGATGCATTGAACTTATCGAGTACGATTTTGGTTTGCGCGTTATCGAACGTCATGATCACATCTTCACCAGACTGACGGATGTTGATGTCGCCCATTTTGGTTGCGAGTGTTTTTTGAAGCGCAATGGTGTCGTACTTGCCGTTGAAATCCAGAATGATGTCGTTCTCACTGCTGTTGTTGAAGAAAAACACATCCGAACCCGCACCGCCAGTGAGAATATCTCGACCCATACCACCATCAAGGTAGTCATCGCCGCCACCGCCGTTTAGGCGATCTAAGCCATCATGACCGTACAGTCTGTCGTTGTCCGCTTCACCAAACAATTTGTCATTACCCAATCCGCCACGAAGCGTATCTTCACCAGACCAACCGTACAGCACATCGTCTTCGGTATGGCCGTCAATGTAATCATTACCAAGGCCACCATAGATGGTGTCGTTACCTTCAAGTCCTATCAAGTAATCGTTACCTTCTTCGCCAAGAATAGTGTCATTGCCTGAGCCGCCATTCACTTGATCATCGCCAAGGCCACCGCTGACGTAATCATCACCCGCGCCGCCGAACACGGTGTCATCGTCACCGCGCCCAAACAGGGTGTCATTACCTTCACCACCGTGCAGTTCGTCTTCGCCATAACCACCATTAAGCATGTCGTCACCGTTGCCGCCGTTCAACAGATCATCGTCAAGGCCGCCGAATAACTCGTCGTGGCCATCGCCACCTTGAAGGTTATCGTTGCCGTCTTTTCCGTAAAGAAAGTCGTTCCCGGCTTGGCCATACAGGGTATCTTTACCATCATTGCCGTTAATGATGTCGTCGCCTGTTCCGCCGTAAAGTTTATCGTCACCCGCTTGGCCGAACAGTTGGTCGTTACCCGCATCGCCGTATATCGCGTCGTTACCGTTTTCACCGAAGATCACGTCATTGTCTTCGTTGCCGTGCATCACATCAGCACCGTCACCACCGCGTAAGGTATCGTTACCCGCCCCGCCGTTCATGGTGTCGTTTCCAGCGTCACCCCAAAGCACGTCGACACCGTCATCGCCATTTAATGTATCGTTACCGTCACCACCAAACAGGATATCGTTTCCTACGCCACCAAACAGTTTGTCGTCACCCACGCCGCCTCTTAGGCGATCGTTGCCCGCATCACCGTAAAGTGTGTCGTTACCTTCATCACCTTGCAAAGAATCGTTGCCGTTGCCGCCATAGAGAAGGTCTACTCCCAAACCACCCTCAACGATGTCATCACCATCATCACCGAACAACTCGTCGTTACCAAAGCCACCACGTACAGAATCATTCCCTTCGCCACCACGTACAACATCGTCGTTGTCGCCGCCAATTACGGTGTCATTACCACGTCCACCGTCAACATAATCGGTATCGCCATCGGCCTGAATAAAGTCATTGCCGTCCAAGCCATAAATCTCGTCAGCGCCGGGTGTGCCGCGAAGAACATCATCGCCATTGGTTCCATTAATGATATTTGCCATCGGTATCTCTTCCTTAATTGGTTTTGATAGAGACGTGCATGAGAAGAAATCGCTTTCTCGCGCACGAGTACAGAACGAAATACTTCAGCAAAGCCAATTAAGTCATCTTTGTTTGAACGGAATTTTAAGGCAGTAAAGCAAAAATGCCTGTTAAACTGAAATTGGGGAGGATGATATTCATACACAATTAGTATGGATTTTCGATTAACGATGTGATCTTTTTTACGTGATGGGCGTCGTTAGAGAAAAAACTGCGAGCAGCATTCAAAGACCGTCGATTTCAGCTCGATGCATATGTGTAAAAACCACACGAATCGAACCTGACAAATTTTCGGACAATGACAGGCGTCTAGAAAATAATGAAACCGTCCTGTCATGCTTTTTTGGTACTCATGACGCCCTTAAACATGGCGGCCTTTCCGCTAGACATAGCCATTCACGCCAGCGGAAAAAGCCTAAGGTTAAGGTAAGGTCACACATTGATATCGCTTTCTTTGGTAAGTACCTCTTTAATACCTCCCATCATGGTTTTCACCTCGGCAAGTACCTGCTTTACCTTGCTAATATCTGCTTTACTCGTTCCCATCACGTCAAAGAGCGCACTCAATGACAAAGCACCGCTTGATGCGGAGGATCCTTTTAAGCCATGGGTAAGCACACCAATCTGATCGATATCATTGTCTGAAATGGCTTGTTCCAATAAAGCCATGTCAGAGATCAGTGATTCCCAAAAAATGGTCAACACTGCATTCATCATTTTTTTGTCACAGGTGCCGATCATGCTCTCTAAGTGGTCGAAGTCAAAAAGCTCAGTGTTCAGCGCAATCGATGTACTGGGCAGTTTGGCTGGCAATGTCGATACCGCATTAACCGGCATTTTTATGACATTTCTTGCCAGTGTTGATTTCAGTTTGACGAGCTCAACAGGTTTGGAAATATAGTCATCCATTCCCGCTTGAATGCAGTTTTCCGATTCGCCCGCCAATGCATTGGCTGTTATCGCAATGATGATGGTTTTATCACGCTGTTGTTCGGCTTCTAATCGACGAATTTCAGTAGTGAGTGCAAAACCATCCATTTCAGGCATGTGGCAATCCGTTAACACAACAGGATAGTGACCCGACTTCCATTTCATCAGGGCTTCCACACCGTTTTTTGTCATTTCATAGTGATAGCCAAGATTTGTAAGCTGGCGCTCCAGCACCATTCGATTGGTAGGCTGATCCTCAACGCATAGAACAACAATGCTGTCTTTCTCAATACCATCATCATCAACGTCGTCAGCTGTGCTGTTGAATAATGAATAATCTACATTTGTGAAATCCGGTTTTTCAAAGCCACAGAGCACAAATAATGCCGTGATCAACTCGCTTGGGTTGAACGGTCGAATGCCCAAATAATAGAGCTGTGGAGCAACATAACCTGCGAGTTCGGAGACTTCCGTATCTAACACAATGTTTTTTAATTTCTGATCGTTGATATGGAAAGGCTCATTAACCGTGATGACAATGGTTCGACAATCATCAATAGAGGTAGGCATTTCACGTGTGATCATCTTAGGCTGACATTGCAAAATAATTTGTTCACAGGTGCGATAAATTTCTTCGTCTTCTATCATCACAACGAAATGGTAGTCGTGAAAGTCATAATTATTAAGCAAGGTTTCATCTGATGTACTGTGATACAACGGCAGCGTCACCGTAAAGTCACTGCCTATTTCAGGCTCACTGGTGACGCAAATATTACCTTTCATCAGTTCAACAAAGGATTTTGAAATGCTAAGACCCAGTCCCGTGCCGCCATATTTTCGCGTGGTAGAGCTATCGGCTTGTGTGAACGGCATAAATAGCTTATCGACCTGCGCCTCCGTCATCCCTACGCCAGTGTCGGAGATAGAAATACGGAGAGAGCGGCTGTCTTGAAGATATTCCGTGCTCACAGTAACAAACGCCTTTTTATCGGGTCTGTATGAGAACTTAATAGCATTACCCACTAAGTTGAGTAATACCTGTCGAATGCGTACCGAATCCATTTTTATTTGTTTAGGTAACCGAAAATCGTAGTGAATCCTCAGTACCACGTTGCTTTCTTGCGCCGTTACCCAAAAAACATCAAGTGTTCTTTCGATCAAACCCAGCAGATCCGTATCTCGGTACTCCAACTCCATTTGCCCCGACTCAATTTTCGAGAAGTCGAGAATGTCGTTGATAATCTCAAGCAATGAAAAAGATGAATCTCGAATTGTGGCCGTCATCCGTTGCTGATCTTTGGTCAGTTCACTCTCTCTGAGCAAATCAATCATGCCCACAACGCCATTCATCGGCGTGCGGATTTCATGGCTCATGGTAGCAAGAAACCGAGACTTGGCTTCGCTCGCTTTCAATGCTGTTTTTGATTCCTGCTCCAGCTTTTTCTGCAACGTGCGCTCATCGGTGATATCGAGATTAATGCCAAATAACGTATATTGCTCACTATTGGGATTATGGTAGACATCGCCCGCCGCCTTTATCCATCTCACCTCTTTCGTAAAACCATGAACAATACGAAACTCGGCATTAAACGCAGTATTCGCATTAAGCGAGCGACGCACTTCATTTTCGGCATAGTCAACGTCATCGGGGTGTATCGTTTTGCGCCAGTCTTCATACGTCAAAGCATTCGCTTTGGAAAAACCATAGAGGTTGAACATACCTTCGTCCCATTTCAATTCACTCGTGTGAATATCCATGGACCAGTTACAAATCCCACCGGCATTTGAGGCCAGTTTCATCCCACGAAGTAATTCGTCTCTGGTTTCTTTCGCACTGAGAAGCTCCTTCTCTGCTTCCTTTCGCTCTGAGATGTCTTCAACAACTTCAATGAGGTACTTTGGCCCCCCTTGGTCATCACACACTAAAGAAACCGATGTCGTGGACCAAAACTCCTCACCGTCACTTCGAATGTATTGTTTTTCCAAGGTAAACGACTTCGTTTTGTCGGTAATCAACTCATCAATTGACGTTTTAGTGATTTGTCGACAGTCTGGATGAGTAATCTCATAAAGGCTCTTATTTAGTATTCGCTCTTTGTCATATCCCATGAGCGCGCACATTTTATCATTCACTTCCAAAAAGCGACCATCCAGTGAGACCCTTGCAATACCAACGGCCGCCTGACTAAAGGCCGCTCTGTATATGATGTCACGCTCGCCTTCAGCATGAATATCGACCAATGATGCGACCATTGGCTCCGGTTCATTTAGGCTATACATCTTGGAGACAGGTACATGAGCTTGGTTCTGACCAATCAGATTAACAGCGCCAGTTGAAGGGTTCATTGGCACAACAATGCGCCGAGAAAGGTAAAATGCGAGCGCCAGACCGAAAGCAACAAACATCAATGCGAAAAGTATGGCGTTGCGAACTAAGGTATCAGACGCAGCAAATGCTTCATCTACTCCCACCCGAATATGTGCCGACCAAGACAATCCAGGATAATCGTACGCGCCATTGGAATGTGCATAACCCGTGACTTGCTGAATGTGTTTCCGAGAGTGCATAGAAATGTTAGCGCCGCTAAACCCAGACACGGCGAGTTTCGCCGCTTCTACGCCACGCTCCATGAGGTTTAACTGTCCGATCGTGGTGAAATCTCGCTGATAGTTGGCTGCTTTTTGCCCCACAGGATCCATGTCGACAATAACGTAGCCTTGGCGATCTAACAGAGTCAGCTCTACACCGTTGTAACCTTCAGACGACAACAGTGCATAGGTTTCTTCAATGATTCGCTCAATCGCTTCAAAATCAACCACATTGACCCAAAGCCCCAGAGGGTTACCTGACATATCACGCAACACGGTCGAAAAGATCATGTCGTAGTGATTACTGTCGTTTTCCAGAAGATTTCGCTCTGGTCCAACAACAAATGTGCCATTAGGCATCTCTGGATTAAGGGATTCACCCTGAATGGCGCGTTGAAACCAATCACGTTCTCGTATTGCTGCAGGGGATATAGACAGATCGGCGAGTGGCTTACCAAACGTATTTTGACTGTTTGCCGCAACAACGTTGCCTTCAAGATCGAAGACAACCATTCGACGATACATGTTGTCATGTCGAACATAACCGTTCAGCGTTTTAGCAAGAGCAGCCGTTTCCCCCAAGCCTTTCAAGCGCTGCTCATCAAGACTACCAAGCGAAAGAGGGAAGGTTTTTGTATCGTTATAACGCGCAAGAAGCTCCCTATCTATGAGTTTGATCAGCAGCGCCGCTTCGCGCTCAATACTCGTCAATACGGTGGATTGCGCAATGTCTTTTCCTTTCAAAGACACCGTCGCGACCATAACAACCATGAGCAATGCTAGGAATAAGAAAAAGGCGGAGAGTTTGATCGAAAGCTTCATTTTACTGACTCTTTTCTTGGGCAGAATGTCGTACGTCAAATGAACCACTGATAAGCCACATCATCATTCTGCTCAATCAGCGTCACGCAACTTGTCTTGTTAACAACACATATTGAGTAAGATTAGTTGCATATCTTATAATTGCGACATAACTGTCGCTGTTTAGTGGTGCTCTCTCGGCGTAAAAACCGATATAGCTTCGCTTTCATCTTTAGAAAGAGGCACACATCAACAATGCGTGATTGGCTCAAAATCCTGCCCGATGTGGTCAAGCGAATTGGCCTTTATTTACTGATGAATAGATTAAAAAACGGGAAGCTCGCATGGTGAGTCTTGTGAAAGAGCCGCGAGAAAGGGGGATTTAAATCGGGAAGAAAGTCATCGATGCAAACCCGTGCACCACCTGATTGATGTGACGGTTGGTGCTGTCGGCCACCATTTTCGCCATCATGTCTTGGATAACCATCATTTGACCTAACACGCGCTCATAACTGTAATTGGGCACGCCCTCTTCGGTGAGGCCATTGCTCCACAGCATGAGATTGCCGTTACTGTCTGTGCGAGTGTTCAGCAACCATGCGACAGTTTCTAGGTTGCGGGCGCTGTTGTAGAGCTTTTGCTGATCAATATCGTCCAGCAAATAGAACTCCAGTTGGTTGTTGTAACTGCTGCTGACCATACCCGTGATACCGACCATCAGCGCGAACACACGATCCCCTTCGAATTCCTCCGCAAACGCAAGATACAGGGCATCTACCCCGTCGATGTTGCCAAGTTCTGCGTAGCCATTTATTGGGCGTTTAACGGTCATAAAAGAAGCAAGGCGGGCGTTCACCGTTGCGCCGGGCACTTTGGTGAGCTCTCTTGGGTTACGTTTGTAGAGTTTGATGGTGAGGGTTTGAATTAAATCGCGGATCTCCACAATATGAATATCCGTGATCAAATCCATGTCGGATTTAGCAAGATTTTTAAACGCAAAAGGACGACTGCTACTGCTACAGGCACTCAATGCGAGAACCAGTACCACACACAGCCAATGTCGTCGCATCATTCCTACTCCGCGTTTAAGAGAACTCAAAAAGTGTAGGTGGCGCACTATTGATTTGAAAAGCGTGCTACATCCGGTCTGAGGGGTGAATCTAAAAAAATCGCGATATTGTTACTCACGACACCATCCTTTAGAATTCGCCCAATCAAATTGATTTCGCAAGGCAAACCATGAACAAGAGTTTTCTGACTAACATCATCGCTGCGGCCATTTTCGCGGCAGGCTATTTCCTTGACCAACCCATTGCCCTTTATGGCGGTTTATTTGCGTTGTCTGGCTCACTCACCAATTTGCTGGCTGTGCACATGCTATTTGAGAAAGTGCCAGGGCTTTATGGCTCCGGGGTTATTCAAGCGCGTTTTGAAGCCTTTAAGTTGGGCATCAAATCTTTGATGATGGATCAGTTCTTTACTAAGGAGAACATTGATCGCTTCCTTAACAAAGAAATGTCAGGCGGCGCCAACCTGAACCTTGACCCTGTCATTGAGAAGATTGATTTCAATCCGACGTTTGACGGCTTAGTTGACGTGATCAATAACAGCCAATTCGGTGGCATGTTAATGATGATGGGCGGTGCAGAAGCGCTGACCCCGTTGCGTGAACCGTTCGTGGCGAAAATGCGTCAGTCCGTGATCGACATTACGCAGCAAGAAAGTTTCCGTGAAGCACTCAAAGGCCAGATTGAACAACCAGAGATGTTAGGCGATATCACCGCCAACATTGAAACCGTTATCGAGCAACGTCTTGATGAGCTAACCCCTGACATGGTGAAAGACATTGTTCAAACGATGATCCGCGAGCACCTTGGCTGGCTGGTTGTTTGGGGTGGCGTGTTTGGTGGTTTGATTGGTGTCGTCTCTGCACTCGTCACGGCTTAACAACTAAGCGAGCGGTGATCCCAGTTCGCTGGCATAAAACGCGGACATATGATGCTTATCGGCACCTTCGGGTGCCGTTTTTGTTTCACAAGGTCTCGCCATGCTTTGGGATGGCTCACAAATCTCTGTTCTAATTACAAAATCACCCTCAAGTTCCCCGCAGTTCGTCCGATTCACTCCTAGAATAAATGCATATTGCGCGTCGCATAACTGACACACTTTAACCGTCTTTCACATGAGGTGAATTTATGGCCAAAACACGGATTTTCACATTAGCTACAGCGCTTGTTGGCGCCATGTTTGCGTCTTCTGCTTCTGCATTGATATTGCCACTTTCGGTAGGTGCCGATGCCGGTGTTGCGGATGTTAAATATAAAGGGCGCAGTGCGACAGGCTACTTTTGGGCCGTCACGGGTAACCTAAAGCTCACCAGTATGACCAGTATTTACTCAGGCTATGGTGAAACGACGGCTGAAATCCCCGATATTGATGGCGTTGATCAGGATTTCACGTCTATCTCTGTTCCACTGGCACTGCAGGTTAACTTGCCGATTGTGTTGGGTGATGTCTATGTGCGCGGCGGTGGCAACTATTACGAAAACACCTATGGCACCGAAGTCGAAGACGGCTATGGTTTGATTGGTGCAATTGGTCTGAGCCTTGCACCCGCGATTGGTCCAGGCATGGCAATTGAATTGGGTTATCGTGACCGTGGCAATGCGGAAACCAGCAGCATTTCTATTGGCGCTCGCTTAAATTTCTAAGCCGATTCAGCCTTTAGACCCAAAGCCAAACAAAGAAAACCAAAACAGCGCCCTATCGGCGCTGTTCTTTATTGGGTGTTTATATCAAGAGCGAGACCAAGAACTAGAGCGCGTACTTAAACCTTAAGCCATAGGCTAGAAAGGTTTGGCTACAGCGCTTGATGGCTTTCGAGGTAAGCCTCTGCTTGCTCTTTACCCATATATCGTCCCAATGTCTTCGCTTGTACGTTGCGCAAGTCGACCACAATCAACCCATCTAACGCGTTGTTAAACGCCGGATCGACATTGAAACACACCAACTTCCCGTTCAAACCAAGGTACTGGCGCAGTAACACTGGCACACCCAAACCGCTGCTCATTCTGCTTATTACTCTCGATAACACTTGCATGTCACCCAACGCAGATAGCATTGAGGTGTGCCATGGCACAGGCTCTGAGGTTTCTAGTGGCGTGGTAGGTTTCACCAACTGTGCCATGTTGTCGTCGTAATGATGAACGCTCAAGCTTTCTGCCAATAGACGTCTTGCTGTCAGGGGATAATCATTGCTGATGCTCACAGGGCCAAACAGAGTGGTGATATGCGAATGTCGGCTGACATATTCCGCAATGCCTTTCCAAAGTAATAACAATGCCGACAAGCTACGCTGATATTTTACATCGATCACCGAGCGTCCCATTTCCAGCGATACGTTCATGCTGTCGACAAACCGCTCATCATATTGAAACAGACTGCGCGAATAGAGCCCTTCAATTCCGTGTGTTTTCACAATGTCCTGGACCTGCCCTAAACGATAAGCACCCACCATTTGTTGTGCTTCTCTGTCCCAAATAAACAAGTGCAGATAATAGTTATCGTAGTCATCCAGATCGCACGAAAGCCCTGTCCCTTCGCCCACTGCTCGGAAGTTGATTTCACGCATGCGACCAATTTCTTTAAGAATGCAGGGGATGTGCTCGCTGGTTGTGCAATACACATCAAACTCGCTCGACGACAGTAACTTGGCATCGTCTGGTAGGGTTTTGATTTCAGCTTCGATGACATCTGTCCCGACCGAATCAATGATAGGTTCGCCATCACTGCTAGCCAAAGCACTGACGGCTTTTTCTTGATTCAGCAGATAGGTGTTCAAACGCAAATAATTAACCAGTGCATCATCGTTTTCAAACGCCCGACACTCTTTCCATTTGATCGGTTCACCGATGGTCAGAGGGATAGGTTTTCCACGTTTGTTGAGCAATTCTCGCCCGAGCAACACAGTGCGAAGTAGTGGGTGAATCGTTCCTGCACGATAAAACTTGCGGCTGTTACGCCCACCGATAAAAATAGGTACGACAGAGGCTTTGTGCTTTCTCACAATGGCCGCCACAGAGCGGCTCCATGCTTTGTCATTTAACAAGCCATTTTCGTCGAAGGTCGACACCTCTCCGGCGGGAAACACCAGTAACAGTCCACCGTCACCAACGTGCTGATGCGCTTCTCGCAGCGCGCGCATATTGGCACGACGAGCACTTTCGCCTTCAAACACATCCACGCCGATAAAGAGATCGCTCAGCTCAGGAATACGTTTAAGGTAGTAATTGGCGAGCACTTTCACATCAGGCCGCACTTCACGCAGCACTTTGGCAAGGATAACCCCTTCCACACCGCCTAACGGATGGTTGGCGACAACGACAGAGCTTCCTGAACGGGGAATATGATCAACTTCTTGTGACACAACTTGATAATCAATGCCCAACACATCAAGGGTATAAGTCAGAAAATGATCGGTATCTATCCCTTCTGGGCGAAGGCGATAGTATTTGTCTAAAGTGCGGAGCCCAGTTAAGGACTCCACTGTTTTTTCAACCACGCCAAACGGCGTTTTTCTTGGCAATAGAAAGGGGCTGGTATTCATTCTCTCTCCCTGATGAAGCCAAGTACGTGCAACACGGTAAGTTGCAACTCGTGAATGCAAAATGGCACCATGATGCCGTCTTTAGCCCCTTATCTATAATAAGGCGCCTCTCGTTTTTTCTAACGTTTCACCCAGTTCAAATCGCCCTGAGAAATGAAGCCGGGAACATCTTTTTCCCATTTGCCCTGAATCGATTTGTCGTAGTTCAGGTAAAGCTTTCCATCGACGATTTTCCAGTAAGCTGGGTCGCCAGGAGCAAGGTCATCTTTTTCTGCAATGGCCCATGCGCAATAGCCGCCATATTGAGGGGCGTACTGTTCGGGATTGGCCAAAAATTTGTCGAGATTGGCTTGGCTTGAAAACAGCCATTCCGCGCCTTGGTACTCCGTTTTAAAGTCAGACTTCCCTTGCACAGGGCCGCCTTCAAAATAAGAAACCGTGTCGTATCCACTCACCGCTTTGTTACTGAAAAAACCCGTGTAAACGTCTTCAGCCGCGAACGTAGCCGCGGAAAAGAACAGTGAGATCAATAGTAAAATTCGAGACATTTCATCACTCCATTTTTTAATAATTCGTTGCTGGGAGATATGACCGAGCAGTGCACTTTTCCTTTCACGACTTTTCGCTTTTCTGCGAGGTTTTTAATCACTCGTTTGAATCAATGTTCACGTCTATCTGCGCCTTTAACCTTGATCACTCGCCACCAGCTTAAGTGGCTGGTTCTTTCTCACAAGCGCTGTCGTTACCGCCTCACCGTTTTGGCAGGGAGGGCCATCCACGTAGACCATTTCCACCTGCTCAGGGGTCACCTTAAGGTGGGTAAAACTCACAGTATTCGCGTCTTCACGGTGCATGCACACCGATTTATAACCTGCCTCTGGTACATGACTGCGGTGAAATTCCCACGCTTTTTCAACGCTGCGCGGCGCAGTTAGAATCACAGTATGTGCCTGTCTTCGCGCCTGCATAACTTCAGTAAACGCAACAGAAGACGATATCATGGGCTCAATACTTGGCCTTTGGGTTAGTACGTGGCCGTCCCATTGAAATGCGATCACATGACCTTGTCGTGACGACAAATCTGGTGCGAAAACCAGCAAGGTAAACGGCGCATACGATCCCAAATGGCGTGTATTTAACGTCGCTACCACATCTGACACCATGGCCGATGGTGCGAGCATTTTCACCAATAAGCCTCGGCTTATAAGCGGCAATTCAGGAATGTCACCTTGGTAGTAATTCAATAAGCAGAGCGACAAGCCATGCTGATTAGTCGCCATCCATGTGCCGCCACCATCAGGATCGACTGGCATCATAAAAGCCGTATTACGGTGCGCAAATAATTGAGGTGAGAAGGCGATAGCACGCCCTTTTTGTTCATCGCGATTGAAAAAAACGTCGTAGCCCGACTCATGCAGCAACCAACTTACCGTGCACATTTAGTCGCCTCCTCGATAAAAAGTCGCGGTCGCAGGTGCCATACCAAAGGTCTCGGCGGTTGATATATCCTGCGCACACAAACTCACGCGGATAAGTGCAAAGTGATGCACCGCATGGCTGGCAACAAAAGACAATTCACGACCAAGGGTGGATTGCGTGACGGACGCGACATGGTGTTTCAAGCTGACTTCTCCACTAACGTTCATGCCCGTTGAAAGGTTCGCTTCACTTATCGTTTCCAGCCAATGATAGAGCGATATCCACTCTTCAATGGCAATGCTTTTTTCTCTCTCGACAGGATGGGCGCGGCGACGAATGTCGTAATCAACAAAATCAGAGTTCGGCCAAACTGTGATCGCGTGAAAAACATCGAGAATATGGCGCATGTGCTGCCCAATGGCACTTTGCAGGTACGGCGTTGCCACATGGTTATATTGCTCATCAGATAGCTGATGTAGCAGCTCCAAGGCTTGCGCCGCGACATCCATCCCGCCGATAACTTCGGCTGGCACTTCTGCTCGCGCATCTTTGACCGCACTTAGATTGTGATTGCTCACGGCATCCTTTGCTAACATGCTTTCCCCTTCATTTTTCACATACTCTTTTTTTTTGTTATTAAGCCTAAGTACATTCATCGACTCGCGCTTTAATCCGTAGATGGATAATGTTGCACCAACGCTTTTTCACGCCGCCATGCTTTATAAAGCTCAACCAACGTCGGCACCTTGTGACCCGATTTACGCTGTAAATCGCCAATTTCAAACAAGATACGGTACTGTTCTAGCAAGGTTGAAAACGCATCTTTCAACGTCGCGCCTCTGTCCCAAATATGGGCGGCTTCACTGCTCGCTCCATTGACTTCGATAAGCGCGAAATCGTCACCTCGCATCAAGCTTTCAATGTCGCTGAATTTGAGATCAATGCGCCCGTAGTGATAACCGGGGAAATCATCAAAAATTTCATCTAATCGAGCAACTAATGCGTCAGTAATGTATTCACTGCCATTTCTAAAGATAGCGCCTCGACAGTGACTGCCTGCAAACGCCAACCTAAAGGTCTCACCAGTGGCTAATACCAAATCGAGCTTGTCTTCATGACGGGCACGATACAAATGACGCAATTTTCCGGCGCGAGGGTCATCATCGATCAACTGCGCTAACGAGCGCTTTCCATCACCAATTACGAAGGGGTTGTATTTCAGGGTAAGAGAGAAAATCCGACCGCGTTTTTCACCGGGATATCGCACATAGAAAACGCCCGCTTCAGCATTATACGGCGCTTTCTTTTGCAACATGAGCCGTGCCCCATCAGGGAAAAGGCGCAGGTATTCTTCCAATTCGGCTTTGTTTTCAACCAAACGTACACCCGCACCACGACAACCTAAATCCGGCTTCGCCACCACAGGAAAACCTAGCCCTGCTTGATGCAAAGTGGTGAGTGCCTGATGCGCTTGTGTTTCTGCTGGGACGGTGGATTTTTCCCACATCACATAAGGCAAAATCCATGGTTTGGCTTTTTCTCCCGCCAGCGACAATATGGCGTCTTTGGATTCGCCCACCATGCCACTGAGTTCAATACCAGGGTTAGCAATAAGGGGGAGACTTGCGCTGCGATATTTAATGCCATGCCAAATCCACTGCACGGCAACTGGGGTATAAAACACCCAACCGGGCCAAAACTCAAAAGCGGAAAATGGGTTACCTTCCATGTTCAATGGTGGCATCCCATGATTAACGGGTAAGGCAGGTGCTGTTTTTTCTTCCACCAATTTTAATCTGTGCAAACCGCTTTCTCCTTAAGCTTGTTGCCTGCAAAACGGTTAATAACAATAAGCAAAATCAGCACGACAGGAATAAGCGCCCAACTGACATTGCTGTTAATCCATTCGATTTCACCGAGTTGGTAAACCAATGTGAACACCGCGGCAGTCCATAGTGTTGTTGCAAACACCACAGCCATTAAAAAATCACGTAGCCCAACGCGGAAAAAACCACTCAGGCAGAAGCCGACGAAACGTAAACCCGGAACAAATCGAATGAGGAAAAGATTGCCGATTGCGTGTGCGCGCAGTTTTTTTCGAATCACCCTTACACTCGGTTTCGTCAGCAAAAAACCACGTAAACGACGCCATTTTCGAGCCCAATATCCAAGCGCATACAAGCCAGCATCGCCCGTGGCGATACCGATAAAGATAGCGAGCAGTGCCATAGGCACAGACATTACGCCCTGAGAAGCGGCGACACTTGCCGTAATGATGGCGAGATCTTCAAGGAGATAGGACAGCAAAATCACCGCAAAAAAAAGCGTTAGCGGCGAATACTGTAAAAGGGTTGTTGTCACGTCATTCAAAAGGCGCGCTCATGTGGCTATTAAACTCTTAGAGAATAGACAGGTTCAACGACGTTTCGCTTTCAGATTACTAAGAAAGTCTTTAAATTCACAAAAATAGGACACGCTTTTCTTCAAATTTGTTCCATGACGAGACATTGAGAATTTTCTGATTGACCATCGCGAGCAAGCTATTTTCACCACATGATTAACGTGACAAACTGGCGTTCAAAACCCGTTAACAGGCAGTGACAGCATGAAAAACACCGCGATATCTCCTTTTGTACGCTTACAAAGTGAACTGGCGAGTTTCGCCAAAGCACGTGACTGGGAGCAATTCCACAACCCGAAAAACCTCGTGATGGCTCTAAGCGGCGAAGTCGGTGAGCTGGCTGAATTATTTCAGTGGTTAACCCCAGAACAAGCGGCTGATTTTCCGAAAGAAAAGAAAGAAGCCTTGGCTCATGAACTGGCAGATATTCAGCTGTATTTGCTGCGTATTGCAGAGAAGTGCAATATTGATCTTGAAGAGGCCTGTGATAAGAAACTCGTGCTTAACAACGAAAAATATCCCGTCGAAAAATGTTATGGTCGCGCCGTTAAATACAACGAGCTATAGATTCTCCACTCCTTTTCGTCAGGTGAAAGCGCCTAAATTCACATCCCACAAGTGAGACATGGGCTAAACTTTTGATAAAGGACACGTGTGCTCAGTATCCCCCTTTAGGCGGATACTGGGCACATTGATCTCCTCCATCCGGTAAGCAGTCAGGATAGGTAATTAATTTTTAATCATTAATCAATTTTCGCGACTAAACAATGGATGAGTAGATGGCACTCTCTGACGAGCAAGTACAATCAAAAGACTTGTTTTCTAACGATGCCTTGCTCGTGCGCGCCATGCTGGTGTTTATTGGCTGTCTATCTTTATCGCTGGTAGCCATCTATCTACTCAGACAACCTGGCAGTGCAGCCTTCACTTGGTACGCGAATGGTTTGGCCATCGCGCTGATATCACTCGCACCGAATTCTCAACGTGCCGCGCTGACCGGCACTGCCTTTATTGCCATATTGCTGGCTAATATACTGTTTGGCGATGGTCCACTTCAGAGCATACAACTCGCTTTGTCCAACACCGCGACGATTACTGCTGGCTGCGTGGCTCTCGTTTATGCCAGTCGAAACGCTTCACCCTTCTTATCAATGCAGAGCTTTTCCATTTTTATTGGTCTAACGGTTTTACTCAGTCCTTTGCTTGGCGCTATCGCGGGTGGCTATACATTACATAAAGCGCTTTCAATCCCCTTTAACGACGTCGCCCTGGCTTGGTATTTCGGTGATGTGATTGGCATTTTGGCGATGACACCCGTGACCTATATCTTGCTCAAGCGACCTATCGAACTGCCATCGTCATTTTCTAATATGAAAACAGTCTGTTTGATATTAGGTATCACGGCTCTGTCGGGCTATCTCCTCTCGCATGTGTCATACCCTTTCATTGCCATTGCCTTTGCACTGACTTTCGCCTGTGCCGTATTGGATCGACTCTCTGCGTTTATTACTGCATTTCTCGTGTCCATGGTTCTCGATATTTTAATGGTTTCTCCGTCAACCAACCTCGCATTTTCGGATGCTGCCGCTAATCCTGCGGGCTTATTGCCCCCCATCGCTGGCGCAATGTTGATCGGTATCTTGTTGGCAGTGAAATCCGCCAAGTTGCGACAAATACAGAAAATGAGTGCTGAGAAAGCCGCCCTATTTTCCGGTGCCATGCATGCATCCGTGATCGGAATGGTCATGGTGTCGCCTGAAGGTCGCATGATTAATGCCAACCGCAGTTTTTTAGCCCTTGTCGGGCTGAGCGACGAAGACCTTCAACGCAAGAATTTCAATCAGCTTGTGTTTCATTCAGACAAACACGATGTGAACGAGCAATGCCAAAAGCTAGCGGCAGGAGAGACGGATAGCTTCCAACTCGCGTTACGTTTTTTAACCAAAAATAAACGGGTTTTATGGGTGAAAATTGGCGTTTCCGCCGTCAGAGATCAATGGACAGACGATGTAATTCATTTTGTCTACCAAATACAAAATATTGATAAAGAGCGCCGCATTGATGCAGAGCGAAACATGTGGTCTCAGAAATTTGAGTTTGCGCTGGGCATAAACCGCATCGCGGTTTATGAAATGGAATGTCATACCAAATTCATGCATTTGTCAGACAATGCTTATCAAGCCATTGGCATCAAAGCGTATACAGTTAAACGTCTGTATGAATGGATGGCCCATATTCATCCTGATGATCTCAGAGAATACCAACACTCTGTCTCTAGAATTGGCCTAGAGCCCGTGGCGATGGAATACCGCGTGATTGACGATGAACAAAGCTATCGCTGGATACGTGATTGCAGTCAGCCTATTGAGCAGTTAGATCAAGACTCGACCAAGAAAGTCATTGGCACGATGACAGATATCAGTCATGAACGCGATGCCTCGAAAGACATCGAACTGATTGATCGCTCAGCATTAGCACTCAAAGCTGCCCAGTTTGGCGTGTGGGAGTACAGCCCCATAAACGATGTGTTGTATTGGAACCCTGAAATGTACGCTCTGTTTGGAATGAAATCGGGGGAGTTCATTGACAAACGCATGTGGCGCAACCTACTCCACCCTCACGATCGCCGTCAGTTTGATGCCATGTTTGCATTGGCGATTAACGGCGCTCACTATCACACCCATGTACGCCGAGTGCTTGACGGTAAAGAAAACCCGCATCATTCACTCATGGCAAAAATCACTCTCGATGATAACCATCCGCACTTAGTTGGCGTGTGCACCGTGACGCCGCATGTTTCAGCAGCGAACACCCCGCAAGAGAATGCAAAAACACAGCTAGCATCGGCTATCCATGCTTCGAGTGAAGGCATTATCGTGCTAGATACAAACCTCAATATTCAAGTGATAAACCAAAGTGCCCGTGATATTACCCATTGCAGCGCAGACAGCGTTGGAAGCCGAATTGATGCTTGTTTTTCACTGTTTGATGGTGAAGCGCTACTTTCGCTTGAGCGCATGTTAGTTAATACACCTAGCAACGATTTCATGCTAGATAGTGTATTTTGGTTGAAAACCACGCGAGGCCTTGACGTTCAAGTCGCGCTGTCTGCCAAACCCGTATTCTCAGAAGAAGGCGGACTTGAAGGATGGATTCTCACGCTGCAACATACGGCGAAAGCAAGTTGGATGGATCAGACAGATAACGATTTGCGATTGGATAAATTAACAGGCTTGCCCAATCGCCGCGATTTTGACCATGTGCTGCAACATCATATCGACACGTTGCAACAACATTCGGGGGAGCACACACTCGCTGTTGTTCAACTTGAAGGACTAGGAGCGCTAAAGGACTTACTCGGTCGACCTGCACGGGATCAAGTGATCAAGTCTGCTGCGCTTGTTCTAAAAGCCAACGTACACAAAGCCGGATATCTTGCACGGATCAGCGATGACAGGTTTGCCATTTTACTCCAACACTGCGCGCCGTCTCATGCGTTCGAAATCGCCAAAGAAATCACCACTAAACTGGATCACCTCAAATACACCCACGATGCCAAAGCGTTTTCAATAGAAAGTGCCATTGGTCTTACCGCAGCCAACACATTAGAGATTCCCCCTTTTCAATTGCTTTATCACGCTCAAGTCGCCTTGGCATTGGCTGTTGATGGTGAGGCTCCCCATGTGTCTCTCTTCGATGAATCAACACCAAAGCAAAGCATGCAACTCAGTAGAGATAATCTGCTACAACAAATCGACACAGCAATTGAGCAAGGTTCATTCACGTTACTTTGCATGCCGATTGTTCCCCGACGAAACGGCCTTGCGACATGGCATGAGCTTTTGATCAGAATGATCACAGAAGATGGACAGCTGCTGCTCCCAAATACGTTTTTTAGTGCCGCGGAGCAAACAGGACGCCTGATAAAAATTGAACGCTGGGTGTTTAGTGAAGTGCTGGAAAAACAAGCACAGGCATTACATGACGCGAATCTTTCTGTCGCTGTTAACCTTTCATCTGAAGCTTTCTACAACAGCGCCTTTGTTGAACATTGCACAACACTCATCAAACAGAGTGCGCTACCGGCTTCAAGCCTGTGTATTGAAATCAAAGAAAACACCTTACTGATAGACCCAATGAAAGCCAGAGATGTCGTCTCAACGTTCCGTGCTTTAGGCTGCTCAGTAGCCGTTGATAACTTCGGAGCAGAACTCACCTCATTCAGCCATTTAAAAACCCTAAATGTCACCATGCTCAAAATTGATGGCAGCATTATTTCTCTGATGCGATCGAGCCGAGTGGAGAAACGTATCGTTGAATCCATCAAACAGATTGGTGACACCCTCAACATCAAAACAGGGGCACAGAAAGTCAACAACGAAGAGGACTATCAGCAAGTACAAGATGCCGGCCTCGACTACACTCAAGGTTATGTGTTCGGCGAGCCTCTCCCACTATCGCGTGTCATATCCTCAGCAAAAGCGGGATTAAGCAACCACCTCTTATTCCCGAGATCCGCCAGCTAACTCGCCCAACTCTCGGACACTCGCATCACAGACTGGCCGATCCCTCCTTTTCATTTCGTTCATTTTCGCCTTCAATGCTAACGTTGAGCGAAACGCTTTGTTGGACAACACGCTAGGACTGGCAAATGAAGAATTGTGACTATCTGGTAATTGGCGCAGGCATTGTTGGGCTTAGCGTGGCGCATGAACTGCAAACTCGCTATCCCGATGCACACGTCGTGGTGGTGGATAAAGAAGACCAAGTCGCCAGTCATCAAACTGGCCGTAACAGCGGTGTGATTCACGCAGGTGTCTACTACACACCGGGCAGCATGAAAGCCAAATTCTGTACCGAGGGGAACCTAGCGATTAAAGCGTTTTGCCGCGAGCACGACATTCCTTTTGAAGAATGCGGAAAACTGCTAGTTGCCACGAATGACATAGAACTTGGTCGCATGGAAGCATTAAAAACCCGCGCCCAAGAAAACGGCTTGGAATTCGAGGTTTTAGACGCGGCTCAACTTCACCAAAAAGAGCCAAACATTGAAGGGGTTGGCGCGATATTTGTGCCATCAACAGGCATTGTCAATTACCGCCAGATCTGTGAAAAACTCGGAACACTGATCAAGGAGAGCGGCGGCGAGGTTATATTCAATAGCAGCGTCGAATACATACAGGAAACCGAGGAAGGTGTGACGGTTGTTGCTGGCACCCAGATCCTCCATGCCGACAAGGTGATTGCCTGTGGCGGTGTCATGTCAGATCGCATTGTGCGTATGCTCGGCAAAACGCCAGATTTCCAAATCGTGCCTTTCCGAGGCGATTATTTCCAGCTTCCACAGCGACACAATGGGATTATTTCTAGTCTAATTTACCCCATCCCCGATCCCGACCTGCCCTTTCTCGGCGTTCACCTCACCAAGATGATTGATGGCTCGGTCACCGTCGGCCCTAATGCAGTGCTAAGTCTTGCTCGCGAAGGGTACTCGCGGTTTTCATTTTCTTTCAAAGACACCGCAGAAATGCTGCAATATGTCGGCTTTTACAACGTTATTCGACGCAATTTTTCTTCAGCGATGAAAGAGTTACGTAACGGGGTATGGAAGCCGGGATATCTCAAAGAAGTGCAGAAATACTGCCCGTTGCTAACCAAAGAGGATTTGCTCACATATCCTTCTGGTATCCGAGCGCAGGCGGTCTATCAAAACGGCGACATGGTGGATGATTTCTTATTCCATCAAACCCCACACACCTTGGTGGTATGCAATGCGCCATCGCCAGCCGCCACGTCATGTTTTCCGATTGCGAACTTCATTGTCGATAAATTAGACGCATAGCGGCTGTTCTTACCTTATGCGCACAATATTTTGTTGGCCTCGACTCTCAAGATATTTTATACCGTTCAGATTAAGTAAGCGGTCATCAATTTGCACTCAAAATCATCCAAGACAATCTTGTCTTCAATGTCTATTGAGATAGTATTTTGCTAGAAAACGCTCATAATCTTGCTACAAAACACTTAAAGAAAAATTACCCATGACTGATTTTCAATACTACTTTCATCAACTTCCTTGTTTTAACTGTAAAAAAACCAAAGTCAGCACGGATCTTGGTTGGTTAACGGCTGCGATGAAAGATGATGTCGTCGCGCAAATGGCTGCGATTATCGCGCAAGGCAACGTTGAACCCGATCTTTCAGTGCACGTTACTTGCACTAAAGACGAAGCGCGTGACTACTTATTGCTGAATTTCTACGGCTACTCAGAAGAAGAACTCGCAAATCAAGTGAAAGCGGAAGATGAGCAAGAGGTCGCGGATGAAATAGCAGAGCTACTGGCAGAGGGTAGCGAAGCAGCCGTCTTTGAACATGAAATCGCGCTGCAAAGTTGTACTGATTGCGACATTGATTAATCGTTAAACCAAGCGCAAATATTCAGTTTGCCCATGTTCGTCATACACAACATGATGTTCAATTTATTCAAGGCGTTAGAAACTTAGGGTTTGATAACGCCTTTTTCGTTTCTGCGATTTTTCTCAAGTACCATTTACAGTGTTTACCATTTACACATGTGAAAAGTTACACTCGTAAAATTCCAGAATAGGCTTTTCTTGCCATATCTTGAATAAAGGCAATTTTGTTCTTAGTCGGTTGAGGTTATCGATGTTTAAACGCATACAACAACACGCGAAAGGGGATCTGTTTATCTTTCTTCTTTTCGCTTTTTTAGCGTTATGGATGCATCATTTCAGTCATTCGGCAATATTGAGTTATTCACTAAAACCCGTTGAGGTTTTTCTCCATGAGGGCTCACACGCGCTTGCTACTTTACTGACTGGAAACCACCTTCAAAGCCTGCATCTAGCGTGGAGGGAAGGACATGTTATTTCCGCGGTTAGTGGACGGATAGGTCAGATTATTATTGCTTTCTCTGGTTATGCGGGTGCGTCTCTTTGGGGGCTTCTTATCTACGCCACGAGCATTAACGCCAGTAAGGGTATAAAAGTTGTTCTCATTGCTTTCAGCGCTTTTTTCTTCCTGTATATTGACAGTCTGACAACGGGCCTGATTTTAAGCTTTGTGATCGGCGTATTTGTCGTTAGCTGGTACCTTGGTAAAGCTGGCAGTTATTTCCTCCGATTCCTCGGCATTTTCGTCATGCTGAACTCCATCTACTCACCCACTTATTTATGGTCTTATGATCAGACGGGCGATCATGTGTCCTTAAGTAAGCTAACCTTCCTGCCTTCGTTCGTGTTTATCCTGATCTGGCTTGGTATTGGTTTGTATTGCTTTAAGTTGGCATATAACATCACGCTCAAAAAACAGCAGCAGTGATACACAGCCACTCTCTTTATGCAATTCGCGACAGAATCTTCAAACCATTGTTATGGTTTACATTGTTATCAGAAAGTCGTGTTCAACTGAAACGAACTGACGGCGTAAGGGATAATCGTCAATCGTGTTATTTCGCAACGCCCAGTTCGGCTTAATGTGGTTTTAAGTCGGTATTCACGCCAAACTTATGATGTCTGCACCACATGATCTCCCACAAATTCCTTTTCTTTTCTTAAGCCTAGGCATAGCATCGTCGCCTCTATTCAATAGGCGGAGGTTCTCCATTATTCTCCCGCCAACCATCTGATTAAAAAACACTCTTCACTCAGAAAAGAGATACTTAATTCATCATGAAAAAAACCGTTCTGTTTCTCTGCACAGCCCTAATGACAGGCTGTTCGACACCACCTCAAAGCAATGATCATCATACGCCGTCGATTGCTGGTGAGCCGATTTCCGATAGCAACAAAAAAGCGATTGCTGCGCTGTTTTCATTGCTCGCCAAAGAAGCGAAGAAACAATGGGGTGAAGACGAATACATCGAATCCAGCAAGCATCGCTATGTGAAATATCTCGACGGTTATCAGACTCGGGCACACATCGACTTTGATGCGGGTAAAATCTATGTTTCAACCGTGTCGCAGCATAAGCCGATGGAAAAATTGCACAAAGCGATTGTTCAAACCGTGCTCATGCCTGCCGATCCTAAAGATATTGAACAGTTCACGGACAAAGATATTCAGCTTAAAGGCAAACCGTTTTTCTTAGGGCAAGTGGTCGATCAGGAAGGGAAATCGATTGAGTGGGAATGGCGGGCAAATCGCTTTGCCGCCTACATGCTTGAAAACAAGCTGCAATCCAAAACCATCAAGAAAGGTAACGCTTACTACGTCCAAATCGACATGGTAAAAGACCACCTTGCCCAACGTGAATATCAATACGCCCACTTGGTGCGCGATGCATCAAAGCGCTATGACATTCCTGAAGGCTTGATTTATGCGGTGATCAAAACCGAAAGTAGCTTCAACCCTTATGCAGTAAGCCATGCGGGTGCGTACGGTTTGATGCAGGTGATCCCAAAAACAGCAGGGGCGGATGTGTTTAATCTGGTAAAGAAAAAGCCAGGAATGCCAACCAAAGAATACCTGTTTGACCCTGCTAACAATATCGATACTGGCGCAGCGTATTTATACATTCTAAAAACGCGATATTTACGCGACGTCACCAACCCATCTTCACGGCATTTCAGTATGATTTCAGCATATAACGGCGGAACGGGCGGTGTACTGGCGACATTCCACACTGACAGGAAAAAAGCGATGGTTGCATTGAATCAGCGCTCGCCAAGTCAGGTGTACGATGCACTCACGACGAAACATCCTAAAGATGAAGCCAGACGCTATCTGCAAAAAGTGCTCTATTTCCAAAAAGATTTTAAGGAAGGGAAGATCTAGCTCAGGCAGCCTGCCCCCCACTAGCGACAGTTTTGTCAATTCGTGTGGGGGGATGAAATTGGGTGGGTAGCTTATCGCGGCAAAGTAACCATCACACCTAACCCCGGCTTGCGATCAGTCAGGGTAATCACGCCGTGGTGCAACCCTGCTACGGCTTTGGCAAGAGAAAGCCCTAACCCCAGCCCGCCGTCTGTGCGGCTCTTGTCGACGCGATACAGACGTTCAAACACGCGCTCTTTTTCAGCATCTGGAATACCGGGGCCGTTGTCTTCCACTTTCAACCAGACTTGATTACTTTCTCGCGCTTGGCCGCAGCTAAGCGAGATCTGACTACCATCAGGGCAATAACGCAGGGCGTTTTCAATCAGGTTTGCCACTTGTTGGATCAGCAGTTCTCTGTCGCCTTGAAACAGCAGAGGCTGCATGGGTTTTTCAACCACCAGCGACATGCCAGCATCTTCCGCAACATCGCCATAGATTTCGGCCACCGTATCGATAATGTGTACCAAATCAATCTGCGAGAAACGACTACGTCTCGCGCCAGATTCAATTTGTGAAATACGCAGTAAGGCATCAAAGATGGAGGCTAACCGCTGTGAGTCTGCCAGTGCATGATCCAATTCCTGCATAAAAGGGGCTTGTTCCGTCACCTTCAGCGTTTCCGCTTCTTCTCTCAGCGTCAAAAGGTTATGACGTAAACGGGTGATTGGCGTTTTCAGCTCATGCGCAATGTTGGATGAAATATCACTCATGGCGGCGACCGAACCTTCAAGACGCGACAACATTTCGTCCACTGACACCGAAATACGCGCCAAATCGTTGTGTGTATATCGCTCTCCGGTTCGCACAGACAAATCGCCATCTGCCGCCGCATTGAGCACACGTTCAATACGATTAATGCGCTTTTGGCTGATCCGCCCCATCGCCACGACCAGTACTGCGGTGAGTAATGACACCAAAACGCCAGCTAAGATGAATCCTGATGTTAATACCGCGAGGATTTCATCATCTTCAATCGGGTCATCATCAACCTTCCGCTGACCATGACCTTCAATTAATGCGCGGGATTCTTTCACTATCTCGCTATTTTGATCGCTCAGTTCATGCTCGACATAGACAAATGTCACTGCCGCCATCAAAAACAGGCTGAGCAATGACACGGCACCAAACATTAATCCCTGCTGTGTGGCAGAGGTTTTCATCCATTTAGGAAGCGCATCAAGCAAGCGACGGAACGATAAGTACTGACGAACAGAGGCTGAAAACTTTGCAATCATTTCACCTCTCCGCCGTCTTTATGTTCTAACTTGTAGCCCACACCGCGTAAAGTTTGGATCAGTGTGTCACCGAACGGTTTTTCCAGCTTATTTCTCAATCGACTGATGTGGGTTTCGACTACGCTGGTTTGCGGGTCGAAATGAATGTCCCACACGTGCTCTAGCAACATGGTACGTGTGATCACTCGTCCAGGATGGCGCAGGAAGAGCTCCAGAATACGAAACTCTTTCGGTTGCAAATCAAGCGAGATACCTTGTCGAATCGCCGTGTGTTCAAACAAATTGATCACGACATCGCCAAAGCTCAATTCAGGATTGGTTTCGTTGGATTTAAGTACAGAGCGGCGCGATAACGCCGTCACACGAGCCAACAATTCAGAAAAGGCAAAGGGCTTGGTCAGGTAGTCATCCCCCCCTGCCTCTAACCCTTCCACGCGGTCATCAACGCCGCCAAGGGAGGTTAGAAATAAAATCGGAGTGCCAATTTGTGCAGCACGGAGCGCTTTAACCAGCGATAAGCCATCCAATCCGGGCAGCATTCGGTCGACAATCGCGACATCGTATTGTTCTGCCATGCAAAGGGTCAGCGCATATTTGCCGTTGTCGGTCACTTCGACCTGATGACCTGCTTCACGTAACCCTTTTTCCACAAAACTGCTGAGACTCACATCGTCTTCAACCAGTAATATTCGCATGTGAACTCTCTCTTGAAAGCGGCGGCTTATACCGCAGCAATAGGCTCGTTGTTGATATTATGATCTGTTGGGTTAGCGACGTCATTTTTAAACTGACGTTGTTTCCAAGCGGCAATAATCACCGCAGTAACACCTGCTAACAGTGTGATTCCTAGTGTAACCAGTCCTAGCATGAAAAGCAGGGAAAAGCTCAATACACCGACAACCGCAGTGACACCATTCTCTCGAACTTGCTTTGCCAGCGCTTTGGCCCGTAGCCATAGCTTCGACATCGATAGCTTTGACATAGATTGACGTATAGATTTAACCATTATTCACTCCTTGAGGGCGTCAAACGACGACGCCCTTATTCTGTGTTTGTTAGTCTCTGCTTAGGCAACATCGCCTCAGTCATCACAATCGTTTTTGTGTGATTCTATTTTGCTTGTAACAAATTACTTGGCTGCAACCGCAACGGCATCAATATGTGTTTCTACGCGCTTGCCATTGGCATCAAGCATTTCCACGTCATAAGTTATTTTGCCGAAGTGATCGTCTACATCCACGCTCCACGCTTTACCACCAAATTCTGTTTCGGCTTGTATCACGGCTTGTTCGAGCGACAGATAAGTGCCGTTGTTCAAACCTGACAACCACATGGCATCTTCAACTTGGTCGTCTTGATCGTCGTCATGGTCGCGGCGTTTTTGCATCAAAATCACTTCGCCTGTTTGAGCATTAATCACGGTGTGGATTTCTTGGCCGTCAGTTGCAGACAGCTCCACTTCGTAAACCGCTTGACCGTGTTTAACGTCGCGCTCTGCCTCAAGCGGAATACCGCCCGTTTCATTTTTCGCAATTTCAACCGCTTGAAGCAGTGACACCGCATCTTGATTTAGCGATGTTGGTGCATCACTCGCATTTGCTGAACCCATTGCCATCATGGCGCTCATACCAAGAAGTACAGAAATAGCAGCAGGCTTAAAGTTGATGTTCTTTTTCATGGTGGTGTCCTCGTTATTAGTTTTGGCTCAATCAGAATGTCTCTGTCGATGGAGCCACTCTACGCGCCGTCGTTGTCAGGAGGCTTTCCTGAACTATACATTTTTGTAAGGTTATGGATGGCGAGGTGTCTTCTTAATAACAATTTCATAAATCAGCGTTTTACAATGTGAATACATCAATAAAACAGAACGTAAAAACGCCAGCGATTTGCTGACGTTTGAGGGGGTTTTTGAACGTATGGGTTTGGATTTAACCCATGGTTAAAACGCCGTTGCGTTATGGACGCAGCGCTGCAAAGTCGACGGGCTTGCCATCATGCTTGAGCGCAAAGAATAAGGTTTCACCGCTGCTGTCATCAACGCCGTCGTTATCAGTGACTGCATATGCACGTCCATCTTTGGTGATGGCAAAACCTTCAATTTTATCGGTCACATAACCACCCGTCGCTTGTAGATCAGGGATAAAATCATACACCACATCTTTGTTGACTAATGGCAGTTCACCACTCAATGGGGCTGGTGTTACATCACCCAAGATAACGCGCGTCAATTGCTTCACTTTCGCGGCATCACCAATTTGGTTGTCACGCTCGATGATGTACAACGCGCCTTCGTAAGCGGTGATTTCAGATAATCCGACCCAGCCTTTTTTGGCAATATCTGTCGGGTAACGCACCGCTTTCCAATCACCAGTACGGGTATTGTATTGCACCAGCTTGACGGTATTTTCAGGGTCATCTTTCCAGCTTCGCTGAATCGCTATCCACAGATTGTCGCCTACGCGTGTGATCCCTTCTGCGCCATAGCGCTTTTCAACCGCAAGCAGTTCGGCGGGAAAGGCAACGGTTTCGACAATCTTGCCGTTGGCATCGGTGCGATAAAGCGCGTGAGGAATGTTCTTGTCGGTACGCCCTTCAGAGGCAAGCCAGAATCCGCCGTTGCCATCGGTGGTGATGCCTTCTAAGTCCACATTTTTCGCAGGCTTACCGTTGACAGTAACAGCAATGCGCTGCGTGATTTTGGCCGGTGTCGATGATGCATCTATGACGAAAATTGACGGCTGTGCTTTATAGAAGCTGTCGTTGACGGCATACAAGGTGTTTTCGTTATTCAGATCCGCAACCAAACCGGACAATGCGCCCCAGCCTAGTGGCTTGCCATCTATCATGACTGATTCAATTTGTGGGTAAGCAGGCGCATCGGACGTTACTTGATAAAGCATGACGTGCGAACGCACACCGCCATCTTCAATCAAATCCGTTTCATTGGCCGTCGCCAGCAAGCCACGGCTTGGGATTGCAACCGCAGACTCAGGCGAAATACCGGATGGCAACAGTTGCACAAATTCTGGCGCTGCGCCTGTATCGCGATAGACACCGATCAATGAACCGCGCTCTGAGGTAACAAAGATAAAGCGCTCACCATTGAAGGTGCCTATTTCAAGTCCTTCAGGCTCAACGCCTTTGTTGCCTGAGCGTTTTTCTGGGTAGTGACCCGCCAACGCCGCGCGATATTCAAAATCTAACCCTGATTCAAACAACACGTTGCCTTGCTTGTTGAAGATGGTGAAACTGCGAGATCCCCCTTCATAATCTCCTTCGTTGGCGGTCACAAAGCGATCATCGTCGATCCATTTCACGGCGTCGGGTTCACGTTTTCTCGCCATTTGCTTACCGTCAAATGTCAGGGCGCGCTCTTCATCCAAATCGACGTTATTAAGATCCACCGCACCCGCAGAAAAATCGGCGATCACAGTGCCTTTTCTGCCATCCACCAGCACAAGATGATTGTTCTCTTGAAGGGTAACAACCACTTCACCCAAACCGTTAATATCTACAAACTCGGGTTCAGGGTCGTTAGGCGCAATGTCAGACAACCCTGTCATCGCGACTTTCTTGTGGGCGTCGCAATCCATTACGCCGTTTGAAAGCGGGATAAGAGACAAGTGCCCAGCGGGGAATTGCGGCATTACGCCATCATTAAGATCTTCATCGCGCTCGTTCTCGATGGCGACAGCAACAAAGCTGCCATCTTTGGCCACGGCGACTGAGTCAGGCTGACCGCCTAGATCACACTTAGCGATTTGTTTGCCCGACTCTAGGTTACGTTGCACCAAAAAGCCGGAGGGTTGGGTATAGCTTTCCGAGGTATTCACCGCAGTGACAAACGTCTCACCCACCACATCTATCGAGGTTGGCTCCCCCCCCATCGTGATGAAGCCCTTGCCCATTGGCTTTTTCGGGTCACGAATATCAACAAGGCCGACGCCTTGAAGAGGGCTGTCTGAATAGACCAAGGTGTTGCCATCTTCGCTAACAGCAATAATTTCTGCCGAGCTTTCATGCGTCCTTTCCACGCCCGGCGGAATATTGTTGTCTGTAGAGAACGCACTGATGCGTTGGAACGCTTGATTATCCGCGGCGTGAACACCGGTGGCGATAGATGCTGCTAACAATGAAAGTAGAAGAGTGCGCTGTGTACGCATGAGGTAACTCCTGTAATACCATGAATAATGGCGCTACTTTTTCCTGTTGCGGTGACAGTCTCATGACAGTGAGATGGCAATTAGGTGATGCGAGGGAAATGTGCTTCTGAGGCCGCTTTATCTCCCTGTTTTTAAATGTAACGCTAGTCTGCGTTCCATAACATTGAAAGCAATGTCACCGCACGGCATTTTGTTTACCTACACTGACGTTAGCATTGCTTAGAAAGTGGCCTTGATCTCAATGAATGGAGACGGCTTGATTTATCATCATCTCAATCAACTTTCAGAGGCTGTGCGGGGTTTCTAAGCCAATACGGACGTTATGTCTACACACGTTACCGTATGTTATACCCGTCCATGCCCCTTATTTTGGAGTGCGCCAATGACGCAACACGGTAAGATAAATTACGTTGAATTTCCCGCCTGTGATCTTCTCGCCACCAAGTCCTTTTTCTCTGAAGCGTTCGGCTGGACGTTCACCGATTACGGCCCAGATTACACCGCATTTTCTGACCAAGGTTTAGATGGTGGATTCTTTCGTGCTGATCAGTTCGCCGACACAGCCAATGGTTCCGCTCTGATCGTATTATTCAGTGACTCACTGGAACAAACAGAAATCAACGTTCGCCAGACTGGCGGTAAAATCGTGAAACCCATTTTTGAATTTCCGGGCGGGCGACGTTTTCATTTTACCGAACCCAGCGGAAATGAATTTGCTGTGTGGTCTGATAAATAAAGAGCAATCAATAGCATGATGTGAAAGTTGCCATGATGCCATGATGCCATGATCGAAAAGGGGGCCACATTGGCCCCCTTTTCGATGTTCATTTGATGCGATCTCGCATTACGCACTTAGCTGATTCGGTAAAGTTGCCCCAACACGAAACAACTTGCGGCAGCGTTCTAAAAACACGCCATATACCATGCCCAACATGCCGGAAAGCAACGCATTACTCGCCACTGCCGTGACAATTTGGTTTGGCTCTGCACCCACACTGAACAATATGCCAGCGTACACGGGAGATTGGAACGTCACGTAAGCAAAGAAATCTGCTGCGCGCTTGCCCAGCCGAGATGACGACCGACGCGTTGCAAATGTCAGCACGCTGTCGCGAAACACGCCATAAGGCCAAGCGATCAAAATATTGACCGGTATCGATAGCAGTCTTGATGCCAGCGATTGTTCAAACGACATGCCCGACACAAAAATTTCAATCATCATGCCCGTCACAAAACAGAACACGACCATGGCAAACATATCAGCCACAACAGTACGAACGCGGTTAGCGCCTTTCATTTCCCACCCCAAAAATCGCATCAATCAAAAGCAGCAAAACACTGCAAAAAAGTCTTAAAACGTCTTAAAACGTCTTAAAACGTCAACACATTGTTCGGCTATTAGACCAAAACACCTACAATTTTAGGTGCTTTATTTTCAAAAATATCCAGCTATAAATTCTATTAATTTACATAAAAATAGAATTTATAACCATTCGTATAGTTGTGATTTATTGGTGAGGATATCAGGCTAACTTGGCTTTCTAGAAAGGTCTCTGGCCATGATAAGTGCCAGCCCAAGTACTTGGAGGAAGAGAGCGAGGTTTCGGTAAGCGGAGATTTTACTGCCTAAATCTCGTTGAGAGTCAGCCAACTGTAGGTTATCGAGATATAACGTATCAATTTTGTTTCGCAGAAGATCCTGCTGTTGGTCAATGGCGTCCATGATGAGTGGCATATTGTGCTGTGTAACCGCAGTCTCACTCATATCATTGAACGACTGCAGCAATCGACGACTAAACGGCAGGGGGAGAGAGCCCATATCAGGTTTAACAGCCAAAATGACCAGGATGGTTTCTCGACGACGTTCGAGCGCATCGAGCTGCTGCCAGCTAAGTTGAATAAGCTGATTATTGTTGGTTTGCGTTTCGATAACTGACGCGGATTGCTCGCCCAAGCCATCGATCACGAAGTTGGTCATCAACGCAGCAACAATGTTTAACACCAAACCAATGGCAACAACCGCCCACGTAGGTATTCCTATTCGCACGTTTTCGTCCTTTTTCTAAAGGTATAGTCGAGAACAGAACGTGACGAGACATCAATCCTTTCAATGATGGACTTTTCTTAATGATAAAACGCAAAAGGCCAGCATGTGCTGGCCTTCAAATTGGATTCAGGTTCGGCTTAATTTCAGGTAATGAGGACTAGGCGCTTTTCGCCACGGGCATAACCTGTGCAAGCTTGAGGTAGGAATGCAACTCGTTGTTTTTATATTCGATGGCTGAGTGAATATTCACTGCTTTATTCGCAATCACACGGCTACGATACTTATTACTGCCTTTGGTGATTTCGATATCAAGTACACCTTGTTCTAGCTTCCAACAACCCGTGGTCGGGAGTCTATTGAAAAGCGTATGTTCTTCCAGTGAACCATCAGCATGTAATAACAGCTCGGTGATGTAACCGGCACTACACGATTTTATCCAACGCTGACCGCGCACTTCGGAGGTGGAAAATGAACGCTTACTGGCCATCCAATCAAAAAGGGCAATCGCATCAACGTCTGACACATCTGGCAGTTGCTCTGTATCCAGCATGGCTGCGGTGCCTGACTCACGCATAAAGAGTTGTAGATATGAACTGTTCACTTGTTTTTGCATCTGCTACGCCGCTGTCGTTCCTTGAAAAAGAAGAAGATACCGCCAAACCTCTGTTTGCTTCATCTCCCTTTTTGCAGGAATGTTAACCCGCGCCGATATCAGCGCACATTTTCTTCAACCTGACAGAAAATATCGGGAAAACCGCTTAGTAACCATTCAACGCACACAATCTCGTCTTGTATCAATAATCAATCACTCGTCCCACTGGAGAGGCGGCCCAGTGTGAACTATCTTTAATCATGACATCACCTCAAGAGGCAACACGGATGCGCTATCTCTTTGTAAAAACATTAGTTATTGGACTGTTAGCCACACCCACCGTTTTCGCCGAAGAGCAAGAATCTTTCGGTGAAGTGGTCACAGAAAAAAACGAGTCGATCTGCAAAAATAAATTCACCCAAGAATTATTTACCCAGCAGCGAATTTTTAGCTCTACGCGCAATGGCGCTGACAACCGTCGTATCGCAGAACGAAAAATCGAAGCCGCGCGTGAGAAGTACAACCTCACCGCCAGCTATTGTGATGCCTATAACGAGCTAAAATCGTTCAACCCTGAAAACTTAGATCGTAAGCCTGGTGATGCTCAGTTCAACTGATCGCCTGTATTATTAAGTGATCTTCGCGTAAAACAACAGTGCCGCTTTTTAACGCTCAAAGTACACGCGTGAATGCACCGTAACTTCGCAGCCAAGACCAGCGTAATATGTGACCAATAGATGGCATGGCAAGTCGTTGTTAGACAAACGAGGCTTGCCACTGTTAGAGTGAGTCAGCGTCTTTTTTTAACAACGATTAGCAGGTTACCTCGCAATGCGACCCAACTTTTTCTCTCTAGCTTCACTTTCAACTTATTCGCGCCCTCTTGTTGCCGCTTCTCTGCTTGCACTGACCGTCACAGGTTGTTCCGACAATGAGGTGGGAGACGTGAGTCTGGGTCTTTTCACCACCAAAGACATTAAAATTCAAATTTTCAGTGACCCTGAAGTCTCCGGTGTCACTTGCCATATCAGTCACGTGAAAGCCGACCTGGATTTTTCTGACCCGTCAGACATGGGCATTTCTTGTCGTCAAACAGGTGAAATCACCGAAGAGATGATTGAAAACGTCGATAGATCAAAGTCAGGCGAGGTTGTCTTTACCGCATCGAAAAGCATTCTGTTTAAATCGATGAAGATTCGTCGAATTTTTGATTCTGATAATCAAACTCTGATGTACCTCTCTTATTCCACCAAAGAGACACAAGGCAGCCACAAGCACAGCCTGTCTACCGTGCCACTTTGGGGCACCAAGGCGTGGAAAGCCCCTGTTACGACTAATTAATCAGCAAACAAGGGTGATTTGCACTGTAAATCACCCTTGTTCGTAGGCATTTCACCAGACCCTCGCTACTATACTCCCTCGCATTCAAAGGGGATTTCCCATGACGACGCAATGGTCTGTTCTAGACATCGAACAACAAACCACAGAATGGTTAGAGAAGGTCGTCATTGGCCTCAATCTTTGCCCTTTTGCCGCTAAACCACAGCGTAACAAGCAAATCAAAATTGAAGTGTGTGAAGGCACAGATGATCAAACAGTGATGGATTGTCTGCTGGCGGAATTATCGTTGTTAGACAGCAGTGAAGTGGCGGACTTGGAAACAACCTTGGTCGTCACACCCCATCTCTTTCAAGACTTTGATGACTACAACCAGTTCTTGGATGTGGCAGACATGCTGATTGATCAATTTGGCTGGCGTGGCATCTATCAAATCGCCAGTTTTCACCCTGACTATTGCTTTGCTGATGTCGAGCCTGAAGACGACAGCAACTTGACCAATCGGTCGCCATTCCCTGTGTTTCATCTGATCCGCGAAGCGAGTATCGAGAAGGCATTCAAGTATTACGGTGGAAACGCGGAAGACATTCCACAAATCAACATCGACCGCGTTTGCGGGCTTTCCGACTCAGAGAAAAAGGCCCTGTTTCCGTATTTGTTCAGGGCTCCATCGGTTTAGCGCACGAGCTATTTAAGGCGCAGCCACACAGCGAAAATTCGCGAGAGTGTCACCCGACAATGACAACGCCAACTCGTCGCCCGCATGCAGTTGGCCAACACCTTTTGGCGTCCCTGTCAGCACAATGTCCCCCGGCAATAGGGTGAAGTATTGAGTAAGGTGACAAATCAAAGCGATCACAGGCGTTATCATTAATTGTGTATCGCCTCGCTGACGCGCTTCGCCATTAATATCCAACCCATACTTGGTCGACGCTAAGTCCATTTGGTGATTCGCCACAAACGGGGATTGTACGCAACTGCCATCGAACGCTTTCGCAATCTCCCACGGCAACCCTTTTTCTTTTAGCGCACTTTGCGCTTCTCGTCGCGTCAGGTCGAGTGCAACACCTAAACCCATAATCGCTTCTCGCACCTCGGCTTCCGTTGCATGAGTTAACGGCTGACCAATCAGCACGGACAGTTCTGCTTCGTAATGTATAGGGGCTAGGGTTTCTTTTAGCACCAGAGAAGAAGACGAGCCTACCAGCGCTGTGGAGGGTTTGATAAACAACACGGGCTCATCAGGAATTGGGTTGTTCAGCTCTTGGGCATGTTCAACGTAATTCCGGCCAATACAAACCACTTTTCCGGCCGGTAACGCAATGCCTTTGCCGTCTTTCCATGTGTGCGAATACATCCCTTCTCCTTTTATTGAAAACATACACCTCAGCCACCTCAAGATGCTTTGATACAACACCTAGCATTGAAATCTCAGTGTACTCGATTCCGCACACAAGCAAACAATCCCGCGCCTTCAAACAAAAATGGCGAATGACTGTCATCGCTGCTTGTCGGTTCAAAATTATTGGACATACAAACAATGAGATGGAATGAAAATTCTTATACACTGACAATGCCTTATCCGTGCCCACATCTATTCATGTGTTCAAATGTAGGCAAACAGGTAGGTTTATATCAATATCAAAATTTTAAGGATGAAAAATGAACCTTGATTACATCGCGCTGGCGCTGCTGATTTTTGTCGCGCTGGTCATCTTCTATGGCGTGATAGTGATTCATGACATTCCCTATGAAATCGCTAAAAAGCGCAATCACCCCCATCAGGACGCAATTCATCATGCCGGATGGGTCAGCTTGTTCACGTTACACGTCCTCTGGCCTTTTTTGTGGATATGGGCAACGCTGTGGCAACACGACAGAGGTTGGGGCATGAGTACGCTTGAGCACAATCAAGAGTCGATACAGGAGGAGTTAAACGCACTCAAGAAAAGAGTGCAAGAGTTGGAAAAACAACCTTCATCAACGCCTCCATCACAAGACGACCTAGCGCCGAAAAAGGGAGAAATCTAATGGATTTACTGCTTATTCTCACCTATACCGCGCTATGTATCGCTATTTTCAAAATATTTCGTATTCCTTTAAACAAGTGGACAGTGCCTACCGCTGTATTAGGTGGCGTGGTGCTCATTGGCTCATTGATTTTGCTAATGAACTATAACCACCCTCACACATCGCTAGGTGGCAATGTGTATGTCACTACCCCTATCATTCCCAATGTACGCGGACAAGTGGTGGAAGTACCGGTACAACCCAACCAGCCTTTAAAGCAAGGTGACGTGCTATTCAAGATTGATCCAACGCGATTTAACTCACGCGTGATTGACGCTCAAGCAGCACTCACCGCAGCTAAACAATCTGCTCTAGGTTTGGAAGCCTCATATCAAACGGCTAAAGCCAATACCTTGCGAGCAGTCGCAGAACGCGATCGCACCAAATTAGAATTTGAGCGTTACCAAAAAGGGGCAAAAAAAGGCGCATTCACCAAGTCTGACGTTGACAACAAACGACAATTTTATCTTGCTGCACAAGCCTTGTTAGCCGCTGCTGAAGCAGAAGAAAGTCGCCAGCTTATTGCGTTAGAATCTGTTATTGATGGCGTTAACACGCAGGTTGCACAAGCGCAGGCGAGCTTGGAACAAGCTCAATTTGATCTCGACAGCACTGTGGTTCGTGCGCCAACTGACGGCTTAGTGACACAAGTAACACTCCGCCCCGGCATGATGGCTGTGCCTATGCCTTTGCGTCCTGTTATGACGTTCGTGAATGAAGAAAAAGAGCGCTTTGTAGGCGCATTCAGACAAAACAGTTTGCTCCGTTTGAAGACGGGCTTTGAGGCTGAATTTATTTTCCGTGCTTTGCCGGGCAAAACATTCAGCGGAGAAGTCGTTGAAGTCATACCCGCTATTGGAGAAGGACAAGTTCAAGCGCAGGGTGCACTGCTTGGTGATGCCATGTTCAATAAGCAGGGCAGAGCTTTGGTGGTACTTCAAATCAACGATGATATGAGCGAGTACAACCTTCCATTTGGCACCAACGTTGAAATTGCCGTTTATTCTGACAGCTTCCACCATGTCTCCATCATGCGTAAAATTCTTATCCGCATGAAGAGCTGGCAGAACTACCTATACCTCGACCACTAACACTCACGACACACATTTCCCTTGTTAGATCCTCGGCTTCCTGAGCCGAGGATCGCCTTTCCCCGTCCCATTTCTAACACATTGACTCACTGATAATAAAACCCGATCTGGCGTTGATTTTTCCCCCGATTAACCACCAATGACAAGACCTAGTTGGCAATTTACTAAATAGCACTTGTCGAATTTCTTAGTCAGGTCAAGGCTTACGGTATGCCCGATTGTTCAACCCAGTAAACAGGTTAACTAAAATCGAATGAATCTTTTTGACTACGACACCCCTTTGTCTTGCGTTATTTTTGACTGTGACGGTACGCTGGTAGACAGTGAAGTCCTCAGTCAAATGGCCATGGTCGATGTATTCGCTCACTACGATATCGTGCTTGATTTACAAGAATGTTTAGATAATTTCCAAGGTGGGAAACTCGCTGATATTTTGCTTCAGACCTGTGAGCGATATGGGCTATTAATCTCTTTAGACGAGCTAGAGCCGCTGTATCGGAAAAAGTGCGAATCTTTGTTTAAAACACACCTCACTCCCATTAATGGCGTGCCTGATTTACTCAACATGCTTGAAGAAGCCGGAGTCGATATGTGCGTGGCATCCAATGGCCCCGTAGAAAAAATGGAACTGTCGCTCGGCATGACAGGGTTACTTTCGCACTTTACAGGTCGGCTATTCAGCGCGTTTGATGCTAACAGCTGGAAACCTGCACCCGATTTACTTCACTATGCAGCGATGAATATGGCGGCTCCCACTGACCAATGTTTATTTGTGGATGATACAATTTTGGGGGTACAAGCAGGGGTAAATGCAGGTATGCGAACGGTGTATCTGAATGAGGGTAAGAAGATGCAAATTGATCACCCGTTAGTAACGTGTGTAAGCTCTATCAAAGAGCTCAAATCTCTCATGGCGAGTCTTCCTCTGTCTAATAGCTGGGCTTAGCTGGCGTATCTGAAACTATTGATGCGTGATCAGCAGTCCATCTTCTAACATTCGACCCAAGATTTCTGAACCCGATCCTGACGCAATACCCAGTACATCCTGGCTCAACTCTGTGAGCGATTTGTCATTAAACACAATAACTTGATCGGTGTTCTCACCGTCGCTCGCCACTGATAGTGTCGCTTTACCATTTTCGTCACTTAGAGATACCAAGTAATCATCAATGTTATCTGCATTTGCACCTTCGAGGAGATCAGACAAATCCAATTTATCAAACGCAACATCAAAGTCTGCAATTACGTCTGTCGCAAACGTGTCGGCATCGCCTTTAAGAAACGCAAATACATCTGCGCCCGTCCCGCCTGTTAGCGAATCGCTGCCCTTGCCACCCACAATCAGATCATCACCTAAGCCAGCATCAATGACATCAATACCCGCGCCACCGTAAATATGGTCAGCACCCGCGTCGCCGCTGATGGTATCGTCCCCTTGATGACCCGCTAACAAATTCGCGTTGTCGTCACCCGTCAACTCAGTGGTATTGACAAGGTCGCTCAAATCTTCATTGGTGTTGTCTGCAAGGCGGATATCCAGCGTGCTTTCAAAACGCAGACCGCTGCTATCATTCACTAATTCATAGCTAAACGATTCCAATACGTCGTTTTCAGTGACATCTGTCATCAATTGATAGCTGAAGTCTCCTTTTTTATGAGTGCCTTCATCTTCACCATAAATGGTCAGCGATCCATAGGGTGTTTCAATCAGCATGATGCCTTCTGCAGCGTTATAGATCGCTCCGTCAAAACTGACCGCAGACAGAGACCAATCGCCTGTAAGGTGATCATTATTAACCAGATTTCCTTCGGCAATATGCGCACCACTGACTTCACCACTGAGCCCAGCGGTCTGAACGGTTGCAACCAAACTGGTGGCGTCGTCAAAGCTTATCGTCAGCGTGGCTTGATCTAGGTTTGAATCGCTATCAACAACCGTGTAAATGAAAGCTTCATCCGTAAGGGTCAGGGTTTCTAACGATCCATAAAGCGCTTCCACTAGCACATCGGTATTGTCTATCACTAAGTAGCGAAACGAGGTATTTTCTGTCGCCTCGATAGTCACATCGCTTCCGGTGTAGGTTGAAGACCCCTTACCCACTTGCTCGCCATCAGCGCCATACAAGTAGTAATCGAAGGTGTCGTCGGTATTGAGTCCACTCAGGGTCAAGATAGTCTGGTCAATTTCATCACGAAACCCATACACTAATGCGGCGTAATCTCCACCAGCAACAGCACCTTCAAAGGTAAAGTTGTCGGTATCCAAATCATCTATATCGATGTCTTTTAAAATCAGTTTGCCAGTGTCGAGCGTGATATGGGTATCATCACCGACTTGCTCCATCACGAGTTCATCGAATGTGTCGATTGAGGTGGCATTCTTGATGATGATGCTGTCGTTACTGGTTTTGAAACCATTCACAGTGTCAGTGCCGGACTCAAACACCACCACATCAGGGCCATTGCCCAATGTTAGCGTGTCGTCACCTTCGCCACCGACAAGACGGTCTCCACCTCTGCCGCCGTCCAGAGTATCGTTCCCCGCATCACCATAAAGCACATCTTTGCCATTGCCACCGGAGAGAATGTCGTTACCTTCTCCGCCATGCAGCTCATCAACCCCGTTACCTCCTTCGATGTTATCGTTGCCACCATATCCGTAGAGAACGTCATCACCATTACCGCCATCAATCACATCGTCGCTGGTGTTGGCTGGAGCAGGATTGTCATCATGAATTTCTTGGTTTAAGAGGGTGTCCAAATCTAGCCCTGCAGCGGCATTGCCACCAAGGAAGATGTTTTGGTCTAAGCCGGCGCCATAGAAAGTCACGCCATTTGAGCTATCAAATGCCGCGATAAGCTCGCTCGCATAGAATTGAGTTTGAATGGATGAGATATAGGTGTAATTGCCGTCGTCCGTCATGGTGAAAGAACCAGACTCAGTCGCAATTGTCACGCTGCCTTCCGACAGCACGTAATCATCACCCAGATAGCTTACCTGCGTCACGGTAACACCATCGTGCACAGTATCGCTGCCATCGCCATTTAGCCCTGAGATCACATTGCCAGTAATAGTACCTAGTGCTGTAATCTCATTTTGGTCATCTGCCGCCACAATATCTTCAATACGTGTCACGGACACAGTGGCAGACGCTTCTGTGGTCGTTGTACCATCGTTTGCTGTCACAGAGAAAGACATTGAGGTAAGCAAGGGGTCTGCACTGTCGCTGTTAATCGCAGCAACGCCTGTCGCAGTAAGCAACACTTGCGTGCCACTCAACACAAAGTAATTGCTATCGTTGTTAATGAGCGTAATCGATAGCTCATCTTCATCCGCATCAGAGACGGTGAAGGTCGCCACCACATCGTTTTCTGACACGGACTCTTCGGTCAGATCGTTCACCGTGAGGCTAATCACAGGGGCATTGTCGTTGACGCGATTCACTGTTACATCGGCGTCCACGCTGGTTTGACGGTCACCATCATCTGCCGTCACGCTGAAACTGATGCTGTTCAGCTCTGCCACATCATCATTGATGGCGGCGACGCCATCAGCAGTCAATCGCACTTCATCCCCAACGATTTCCAGCCAATCAGCATTGGCAGTCATCAGGCTGTATTCCAGCGAATCTGAATCTAGATCTGATGCAACAATCGTTGCCAGCACTTGGCCTTCACTGACAGATTCTTCCATCGCGTCGGAGACATTCAACGTGATGGTTGGGTCGTTGTCGTTGACCCGATCAATGCTCACTGATTCTGTCGCTACCACGGAATAAGTGCCGTCAGACGCTTGTACTGATAACGACATCGCCGTGAGAGGATCTACGCCATCTTGATTGATAGCAGCAACGCCTGTCTCAGTGAGATACACTTCGTTGCCGGTTAAAACGAAGTAGTCACTTTCGTTATTTGCCAACGTAAGGGTTATTGGGTCATTATCTGCATCGGTCGCTAACACCGTGGCGACTAACGTCGATTCCGACACGTCTTCTTCCAGCAGTGAATTCACCGATATTGATACATTAGGTAAGTTGTCATTGGCGCGACCAACCAAAATCGTATCTGCGGCGGTGGTCTGATTTTCACCATCAGAAGCGGTGACAGATATCGACAAGCTGCGAATATCCAGCTCATCATCTTGAATCGCGTTTACACCTGCTTCTGTCAGCTGAACATTGCTACCGGAAATGACAAAGTAGCCGCTGTCATTATTCAACAGTGAGAACGTCAAATCGCCGCCATCGGCATCTGATGCCGTAAACGTCGCGATCGTTTGACCGACTGATACACTATCTTCCGTCACATCGCTCGCAATCACTGATATCTCAGGAGAGCTGTCGTTCACGCGCGTTACCACCACAAGATCGGAAGCACTGGTCTGAAAGTCTCCGTCACTCACCGTAATATTGACGGCAATCGCCTCGATAGACAAAGCGTCGTTATTAATGGCAGCAACACCTTCCGCAGTCAGCGTCACGTTACCGTCCTGTATTGACAGATAGCCATCATCATTGTCAGTGAGGGTAAAGGTGAGCGTATTTCCATCTGCGTCATTGGCCGTGTAGGTTGCCAATACCATGCCTTCGGTGACCGCTTCTTCCGTCACATTGACTGCGTCCACTGTGAGAGTAGGCACGTTATCGTTCACTTTATTCACGGTAATCGTACCGCTTATTTGTTCAACCAAATCACCATCGCTGGCTTCAACGACGATTTCCAACGCATCAAGTCCGAGCGCATCATCATTGATGGCGTCCACCCCGATTTGCGTTAGAACGACCTGCCCGCCTTCAATGCGGAAATAACCGGCTTCATTGTTAAGCAAGTTAACCGTAACAGCATCATTATTGGCATCCGTCGCCGTGATCGTTGCAACTGACTGCCCTTCAGATACCGACTCTTCAGTGACGTTATTCAATGCGAGCGTCACTGCGGGTGCATTATTGCCAGAGTCAGAATCTGAAGGATCAGTGGGTTCTGATGACGGAGATGGCTCTGGGTTTGTGGGCACAGGCGCTGGGGACGCAGAGGTGGTAATGTCTGGCGTTGTAGTGGAAGCAGTAGACTCTTCGTTTGCCTCGCTTTGATTCAGACGATCAAGAAAAAATCGTTGTAAGGTAGACAAAGAGCCTAGTTGCTGCGTCGTGAAATTGTTAATAGACAGGGGCTCGACGCTTTGGTTCTCCTCCCCTTTAGCCTCTTGCAATAGCTCTCCCAAACCAGGGCGGCCACTGCCTGCAGCTTGCACGATCACATTGCCAGCGCCAAAAAACACGGACGAACTGCTTTGCTCTCCCGCTGCAGGATCCGCGCCTTCTGTTGGGTCATCACCTTCTTCGACACCACGCTTCAGGGCATTTACATCGTTGTCAGACTCTGGGGGAGGTTCGAAAAGAAAGCCGCTATTTGGGCCAAGTCGTATCTCACGGTCGCCGTTTTCTTTTAGCACGGCACCGCCATTTTCGGTCACAAGCACTTCATCGGGCTTCAGCTCTGCATATTGCTCTGCCGCCCTCACACTTCCATCTGCGGCAAAAATCAGTGCATTGCCTTCAAGTTGTGTAATGATTAATTTGCTTGCCATATCAACGCCCTCAGCCTTTTCTTAACTCACGGGTTAAACGGTGCAACAAAAAAATAGGTCGCTAGACGCATTTGCCCATTAGTAACTGTAGCCCATGAATCTCGCTTTTGAGTTATCTGTTAATAATTCAATACTCATGCTAGGCATGAGAAAAGTATGAGTAAATCAGTCCACTCACACTAACCCTATGATTGAAATAAAAAAGGGGGGATGCTTTCGCATCCCCCCTTTTCTGCTTCATGAATTCTTTTTGAAGAATTCAATTCAATGTTGAGTTATGGCAGTGTCTTTAGGCTCTGTTCATAATCATCAAATTTTTGCATGACTGCATCCGCTGCACCGCCTGTCATTTTACTTATCGAGATAATGGCAACAGAAGCAAAAATAAATCCAGGTACGATTTCGTAGATATCGAAAATGCCGCCCGAGATTTGTTTCCAAACAACCACAGTCACGCCACCGATGATAACCCCAGCGAGTGCGCCGTTGCGGTTCATATCTTTCCAGAACAAGCTCAACAGCAGCGCAGGACCAAAGGCTGCACCAAATCCTGCCCATGCATAAGACACTAAGCCAAGCACTGAACTTTCTGGGTTCATCGCCAGCGCCAATGCCACAACAGAAAGAACAACCACGGCGAAACGACCCACCATGACGACTTCTTTCGTTGATGCTTGCGGACGGAATACTTGTTTGTAGAAGTCTTCGGCCAATGCCGAAGAGGAAACTAACAATTGTGAATCTGCTGTACTCATCACCGCAGCCAAGATAGCCGCTAAAAGAATGCCAGCGATCACAGGGTGGAATGCCGCATTCACCAGATACATGAAAATGGTTTCGCCGTCAGCCAGTTCACCACCAAGGTGTTGGTCAACATACAAGATTCCCACAAGACCGATCAGCACAGCACCCACCATAGAGATGGCACTCCAAACCACTGCGATATGACGCGCTGTCGTGATGTCTTTGTTGGTACGGGTAGCCTGAAAACGCGCCAAAATGTGTGGTTGTCCGAAGTAACCCAGCCCCCACGCAACCAAAGAGATGATTGCAATCGCAGACAGAGGCTCACCGTTAATGTCATTCCAAAGCGTTAGCAATTCTGGATTTTTCGCTTCCAATGCCCCAGGCAGGTCAGTAAACGCACCGTCCATGGTCGCAATTGGAACAATCATCAGGGCCGCAGCCATCAACAAGCCCTGAACCAGATCGGTCCACGATACCGCCAAGAAACCACCGAACAAGGTGTAAGACACCACGCACACGGTGCCAACAATCACGGCCGTGGAGTAATCAAGACCGAACACAGTTTCAAACAGCTTGCCACCAGCAACCAGACCTGAGCTGGTGTAGAAAAGGAAGAACAGCAAAATGAAGAACGCGGAAATGGTTTGCAGTAACTTGGATTTGTCTTCAAAGCGACGCGATAAAAACTCTGGAATGGTCAGCGCATTATCAACTTCAATACTGTAGGTACGAAGTCGCTTGGCGCATATCAGCCAGTTTAAGTAAGTGCCTGCTAACAAACCCGCCGCCAGCCACAAGGATTCGATGCCAGCGGCATATGCATAACCCGGTAAACCAAGCAGCAACCAGCCACTCATGTCAGATGCGCCGGCAGAAATAGCCGCAGGCCAAGGGCCCAGCGATCGACCACCAAGGAAGTAATCTTCCGAGCTTGATGTACGTTTGTAGGCATAAATACCAATGCCAAGCATAAGAACCAGGTACACGATAAACGTGGCGCTGATTGCAACGCTGTTTTCAATCATTCTATTTCCCTCAATGCGCGGGCGCCAAAATGAGACGCCCAATTTTTGTTGGTTTTAATGTTCACCACTGCCGAGTTCTAACAAGGTGGCATTGCCCCCTACAGCAGTGATATTTATGGTTCGCGTTCGCTCTGTAATAAAGCGAAGCAAATAGGTTGGCGAGGCCACGATAGGCAGCAGGTCGGCATTGTTCTCAGCGACAAATTGGACCAACACACCGTCTCGGGCAGCCAAGGTTCGGTTCATTTCAATCAAAAGTGCATCACTGGCCACTGCAGCTACACCGCAAAGTGGCGCGTCGGCTAACGCACTATCGACGTCATTTAGTTCGATCGTGAGCACTAATCGATGCGATACACTCGCTTTGACTAAATCAGCGAGCAGGGCATCTGTGTCGTGACGCAATGCAGCAGGTACAGCCACCAACGCACAGTTTCCTGCAACCAAGGTTGCCGTCAGCTGTCCGGCAAGTGCAGTCAGTGACAAGCTGTCGTCACCCGTGATCAGGAATAAGCCTCGACCTGCGGTATACAGTTCATTGGTTTCCCCTGTCGGGCCTGGCATATCGTGTACTGGCTCTAACAAAGCTTCGGCGTGTTGCAAATGAAAACGAATCATTTGTGCGGCGGTTTCAAAAACACCTCCACGCTGCTCTACATTGTCAGCCCAAGCAGTCAGTAACACTCGACGATCTGCCACACCCATGCCATTCCACTCTTCCCAGACAGCTAGACTCTGTGCCGCCAAGCGCGTTGTTTCTGTCATATTCTGTATTCCTTGAACCTTGCTCATGCCACAACCTCCTCTTTGGTGAAGCGGTAGAGATAGTGCGGACCACCCGCTTTCGGACCCGTGCCTGATAGGCCTTGTCCACCAAAGGGTTGCACGCCAACCACCGCGCCAACTTGGTCACGGTTGATGTAGCAGTTACCCACTTTTGCGCGTGATTCAATATGCCGATAGGTGTTTTCGTTGCGGCTGTGCACACCCAGCGTCAACCCAAAGCCTGCATGATTAATGTCATCAATCACACGATCAAGATGATCAGCGTGATAACGCACCACATGGAGAATCGGGCCAAAGTGCTCTTGAGTCAGCTGTGTAATACTGTTGATTTCAAAGGCCACGGGAGCAATGTAAGTGCCTATACGCGTTTCACTGCCCATCGGCGCTTTAGCGATGAAGTTGCTGGTTTTAAATAGCTCATTAACGTGATTTTGCAGCTTTTGCTGCGCTAATTCGTCAATCACTGGACCGACATCGGTGGAATGCAGATAAGGTAAACCTACCCGCATTTCTGCCATCGCGCCCTTAATCAAACCAATCACGCGATCAGCGACGTCTTGTTGGACATACAACACACGAAGGGCGGAGCAACGCTGCCCTGCAGAAGCAAATGCTGAACGAATCACATCTCGAGTCACCTGCTCTGGCAATGCAGTGCTGTCCACGATCATGGCATTTTGCCCGCCCGTCTCTGCGATAAATGGCACCGGAAGCGCGTGACGAGAAGCCAGCGTTTGGTTAATGCGCTGCGCGGTTGGCGTTGAGCCCGTGAAAGCAACCCCCGCAATGCGATCATCACCCGTCAATGCACTACCTACCACTGCGCCACTGCCCGGAAGCAGGTGGATCACGCCTTTCGGTATGCCCGTTTCCAGCAGTAATTCAATGGTGCGGAATGCAATCAACGACGTTTGCTCTGCGGGCTTGGCCACGACGGTATTCCCCGTTACCAAGGCCGCTGAAATTTGACCGATAAATATGGCTAGCGGAAAGTTCCAAGGGCTAATGCAGGTAAAAACACCTCGGCCTTCACGACGGAGTATCGCCGTCTTGCCATCAAAGCGCGTAAAGGTTTGGAGATCGCTTATCACTTGCTCGGCTTGCACTGGGTAGTAACGGAGAAAATCGACCGCTTCGCGCACTTCATCAATGCTGTCATGAATGGTTTTACCCGCTTCACGGTGACAAAGCGCGACCAACTCGCCCAAGTTCTCTTCCAGCTTGTCCGCAAGTAGAAGTAGGTACTTACCTCTTTCTGCCGTCGGCAAGGTACGCCAAGCTTCTGTGTTGTCAGCAGCAACAGAAAGTGCAGTATCAACATCATGGGCATTCGCCCAACGAATAACGCCGACGTCAATGCGATGATCATAAGGCGCGACCACGTTGTGCTCACCACCTAACAAGCGTTCGCCATTGATAATAGGGCCGGCCTGCCATTGCGTGGCCATGAAGCGTTGAACACTGGCATCAAACGTTTGCCATTCGCTTTCAATGTCGATAGCGACGCCCTTTGAGTTCCTGCGCGATTCACCGAAAATCTCATTCGGCATAGGAATACGTGGGTTATGAAGCGTTGGGCGTGATGCCAGCATGTCGACAGGATGCGACGTCAAGTCACTGACTGGGCAACGTGCATCGACCAAACGGTGAACAAACGAACTGTTAGCGCCATTTTCGAGCAAGCGACGAACGAGATACGGCAGAAGGTCTTTGTGACTGCCTACAGGTGCGTAGATACGGACAGATTGGCCAAACATGGCGTGTGCATGGGCATAAAGCGCATCGCCCATGCCATGAAGACGCTGGAATTCATAATCATCATGGCAAGCCATGGCATGAATCGCTGCAACGGTTTGGGCGTTATGGCTAGCAAATTGCGGGAAAATTAGGCCACTAACGTGCTGAGACAGGAGAAACCGGGCACAAGCAAGATACGCAACATCCGTACCCTCTTTGCGGGTGTAGACCGGGTAGCCCGGTAAGCCGTTTTGCTGTGACAGCTTAATTTCGCTGTCCCAATACGCCCCTTTGACCAAGCGCATCGGGATCTTGGTGTTGTTTTCGCGAGCTAGAGCGGCAAGCCAAACGATGACAGGGAGAGCACGTTTTGAGTACGCCTGAACAACCAGACCAAACTGTCCCCACCCTTTGATGTCTTCATGGGTGAACAGTTTTTCGAACAGTTTTAGCGACAGCTCAAGGCGATCCGCTTCTTCTGCATCAATCGTGATCGCAACATTTAGCTCACGAGCGCGTTTGAGCAACCCCAGCACAGTGTCAAACATCTCGCTCAGAACGCGATCTTCATTGGCCACTTCATAACGCGGGTGGAGCGCAGAGAGTTTAATCGAAACCGATGGCGTCGGTGCGCCACCCACTTGAAGATGCTGTGCGACTGTTTCAATCGCCTGCATGTAGTCATTCAGATATTTCTGCGCATCTTGCGTGGTCAGCGCAGCTTCGCCAAGCATGTCAAAAGAGTATGAAAAACCTTTTTGACGCAGTGGCTTGCCATTATCCAGCGCTTCATTGATGTTACGACCCAGCACAAACTGGTGTCCCATCACTTTCATTGCTTGATGCATAGCCTGGCGGATCACTGGCTCAGACATCTTGTTCACAAAGCGGTTTATCACCTTACTGGGACCGCCTTCCTCGCGTTCATCCAAATTGACGACTTTCCCCGTCAACATCAGACCCCACGTTGAGGCATTAACAAATAACGAGTCAGAGCCTTTAAGATGGGCCTTCCAATCCGCCACGCCTAACTTGTCACGGATCAATGCATCTGCGGTTTTCTTATCCGGCACTCGCATCAAGGCTTCGGCCAAACACATCAGCAAAATGCCTTCTCGGGTGTCCAGACTGTATTCTAGGAGCAGCGCATCAATCATCTGCACCGCTTTTTTATCTGCACGCACCCGCTCAATAAGCTCAGTGGCACGTGCTTCTGCTTCACTGCGTTCCTGCGCCGATGGCGTTGCCAACGGAATCAATGATTCAAGTAGCGTACTTTCGTCCACGCAGTAGTGGGCAGAAATAGCCGGCCACAGATCTTTCGATGGTTGCTCAAGATAGCTTGGCACCAACACATCGGTCGCTTTCAACATAAGCAGATTCCTCTCTCCTTGAAACCACGAGGCAGTGGTAAATGTTACTAATATGTTAGATTAGCGACCGATTCTAGGTGTGATATGACGGGGAGTCTTTCAAAATTCTGCGGCATTATTGCAAAAAACTCCGATGATTAACAAACAGAGAACCACTGCCTTTATCAAGGCATAACAATTTATTTCATATCTAATGATTTAGATCAGTGTTGTTGGCGGAAGCGAGATGGCGATGTGCCAAAGTATCGGGAGAATGCAGAGGTAAAGCCGCTCTGGGAGGAGAACCCACAGCTGTCTGATATCTGGGTAAGATTGAGTTCGCTGGTACAAAGCAGTTCTTGTGCAAGGTCAAAGCGTTTTTTCAGCACGTACTGATGCGGCGTCATGCCCACTTGGGCTTTAAATAGCTGATGGAACTGACTTTCTGCCAGGAATACCGAGCCTGCCATTTGCGCCACACTGATCTTACGGCTGATATGTTGACGGATATAAAGGTCGATAATATCCATGTTAAGCCGATGACCCTGGCGGCGCGGTGCAAGCTGGTCACGAAAGTGTCGCTCCATGACGCAAAGTAAGGTATCCGCGCAGGCTCTACCCAATATAAGGTCATCGGGATTGGCGACCATTTCAGCTGTCAACGCTTTCACTAATACCTGCGCTTGGCTATCCAGTTGAAAATACGCGTCGCGCTGAAACAAGGTATCGACCTTCTGTTTCATGCTCAGCTCACCCATCAGCACCGCATCTGGCAAGTTGATCACCAAAATCTCGTTGTGACCACGCCCAGAGAACGCATGAAGCTCGGACTCAGACACCAGGCAACCTTGACCCGGCCCGACAAGACTGCCGCGCCCAGAAAGCTCAAACTCTGTTTGGCCTTGCAACCCAATCACTACCTGACGGTAGTCGTGCGCATGCAACGACGGATGGTTGGGTAATGCCATGACTTGCGAGTGCTTCAATTCAGATGCCATAGGATAATGATAGATGACTTAACTGCTTCTATTCTGCCACGCTATCCCTGAAAACAAGAAGTAAAATCGCTACGGAAAGATGATCAAGAGATGGTCAAACTACGGGCAATGTCATTTGGATTGTGATTTTGTGCATGATCTCAACAAAATTTGGCTGTAGATCTCAGTGGCATTCAAGTTCACGAATCAAAGACCAAATAGGGAAAAACCAACAATAACTTTAAAAACAACAACTTAAATTAATTAAAATTGAATTTAGGGGTAAATACATCGCTTGATCATGCTTTCGATACTTTCTTGTCATGATCAATCCATGATCATCGTTCCGATGAAAAAGATCCTTCGTTTTTCATATTCACGTTAAGCATCCCGCGGAATTAACATTATTTCCCAAAACGTCAAAATTATGACGCCAAATAATAATTATGCGTCAATAATTACCTTATTCTATCCATCATTAAGTGAGCATCACCCTCTATTTATGGCTTAATCTAAATAAGGGTAAAAATTACTGAGCTATTAATCAAAAGATAGAGATTGATTAATAACGATAAGCATCAAATAATGAGTAACATGGACGAGCTAAATAGCACATACGTGTTAATCTAGCTATTTGGGACAAAGCTTTTCTATTGAAATTCTGAGAATAAGCAAGGGACATATGAAAAGTAATCGCATCACCGCGTTGGTATTCGCGTTATCGCCGATACTTCTTAGTGGTCAATCGCTTGCCAATGACACCAATGTAGCAACCAATGATCCGGTCGTTGCTCTGGAGCAGAAGCTAGCTGATAAAAGAAGTGAAATAGGCTTACACGCTGAAAACCTCCAGACGCAAAGAGATAAACTGGATGCTTTGCTCGCAGAACGAGAGTCATTAGCAAGTAAAGCGATTGAACTAGAGAAGAGACGGACAATGGCGCAAGAGCGTCTTGATGAACAATTCCGTCGCCTAATCGAAAATCCGGATACTGACCTCACGCAGTATAAAAATGATTATCAATCAGCATGGAAAGCTGTAAAAGAAAATCAAACATCGACGCTTCAAAATGATCAAGTTGTCGCTGAACAAACACGTATTGTTGAAGGTGAAAACCGCCAGAAACAACTGTTGGTAAGCGCACTCGACAATTTGCAAGAATCGAAAAAAGAAGCGCGCGTGAAACGTCTTCGTCAAGAATTGACGTTTGCCGATACTATCGAAGTCGTGCATACCATTACGTGTAGCGAGTCGATGACGCTGGCAGCATGTTCGAATCAGGGCAAAACCCTGACGATGCAAAAAGCGGTCAACACTTTCCAATCACACGTCTTAGATAAAGTAACGGAATCTTCTACCGCCAAGCTCAATGCCAACCGTGTCTCGTTCAACATTCATGTGATGAACAGTAACGTGGTAGATAGCGGCTTTAGTGGAAACAACCGTTATATCACCCGTATGCAAGCTGAAATGCGTAGCCAGCCTGACGAGAATGCTTCCTGTAAGCTACTCGATTTTGCTGAGCGCTATTGTGTTGAGAAATCATTCACTTCTGCCAAGGCTTCGCCAAAGCAGCAAGCTAAACGCTGGGTGAACGTAAAAATCCGCTCAAATCGCTTTGAAGATAACGTTACGATCAATGGCGTCACTTATGGTTCTACTCCGGTAGAAATCATGCTTCCAGCAGGCCAGCACCAGCTGACTGTCGAAAAGCCAGGGTTCGAAGCGTATAGCCGTCAAATGTACATGAACAAAGATTCTGTCGTTTGGGCGAGCTTAAGAGAGCAGGAGAACCGTCCTAAACCGGGAAAGCAATTCGCTGACAAACTCTCGAACAATCGTCAAGCACCGAAAATGGTGGTTATTGGTGCAGGCCAATACAACGTAGGTTTTGAAGCGAAACAACCTGTGCTTGTCGACCAACCTTTCTCCATTGCTGCTACGCCTGTAACAGTGAAACAATTTGGTGAGTTTGTTGCTACAACCGGCTATGTGACAGAAGCTGAAGAAGGTCAGGGCTGTACATCCCTAGTAAACGGCGAACCGAAACAACTATTGAACCATAACTGGCGCAAGCCAGGCTTTGAACAAGCTGATAACGCGCCTGTGGTTTGCATTACCCGAGACGATGCACTGGCTTATTCAAAATGGTTAAGCAAGCAAACAGGTTTCGACTATACATTGCCTTCAGAAGTACAGTGGGAAGTCGCTGCTCGTGCAGGCAGTGCGTCAGACTTTTGGTGGGGTAACGACATCGGTGTTGGTAATGCCAATACGGGCTGGAGCGGAACCACTTGGTCAAACAAAAGTACGTCACCAGTAGCCAGTTTTCCTGCTAATCCTTTCGGTATTTACGATACCGCAGGTAACGTTTGGGAATGGGCGGAAAGTCAGGCCCCCGTTGCACGCGGCGGAGCTTGGAGCTTTTCACCAAGCAGTGCTCGTGTTGCTGAACGTTTAGAGCTGAAATCTGATTTAAGTGCCAACTATTTAGGGTTCCGTGTGGTAAGAAACATCTAGTTTAACCACCGTTTTCCTGCTCAGTTCTTTTAAAGCCCGTCACATCACGTGACGGGCTTTTTCTTTGGTAATTTAAAATCACAGAAAATGCATAGAACACAAGACATACAAACCGGGATCTACATCCCCAATAAAAAACAATCTCGTCAATAAATCGAAAACTAGTACATTCCCCCCCTGCCCGACTTTCTAGCATCTGCGTATAGTAATAACTGAACAGCACATATTGCAGTATGATGCTGTTTCATCACTGAATTTACCTCGGTGACCCATTTATTCTCGATACATTTACCCAGATACTCGAGAGTTGATGGTCTCTTCTACACGTCGAACAGGACGATGCTCTTATGAGCAAAACTCTTGTCTTTACCGGCTCCCTACGAGCCGGTTTTTTTTCGCCTAAATCGTCCAAAATATGATACAGTCACAAAAAATTGTAAACACTTACAATACACTGCAAGTTAAGGTATCCACCTAATCGTGTTATGAAAATATCTCCTCTCCCTCCTCTTAATGCCATCTTCGAACAAATGCCTGGCTGCTGGGGATGTAAAAACACCGACTCTACGTTTGTGCACGTTAACAAAGAATTTTCCGAGCTTGTCGGCGCGATATCACCGGAGGCACTCGTCGGAAAAACAGATTTCGATATGTCTCAGCCGTTATCTGCTTATGCAAAGATCTTCCAACAACAAGACATACAGGTAATGAAATCAGGGCGTTGCATGCGTGTCCTTAACGTTCATCCTTATCCAGACGGTCAATGGCGAGCCCATATCTTTACCAAAGTGCCGTGGTATAGCGATAACGGACAGATCAAAGGCATTCTATTTCATGGACAAGCAGTGAATAACAGCGCGATGTTGGAAGTTGGGCAATGGATATGTAAAGCGATAGGGCATGAGCCACCCTGCCCACCGACGAAGGAGAGTGAACATTGTCATCAACCTCCGCTCACGCCCCGAGAATCAGAGGTGCTTTTTCTTCACCTTTATGGCAAGAAACCGCAGTCCATTGCCAAGATATTGGGCGTATCAGTAAAAACGGTCGAAAATCACTTTGCAAATCTCAGGATCAAACTGGGCGCTTCGAGTAAAACCGAGTTAGTCGATAAAGCCCTTGAATTAGGCATTGGATCCTGTATTCCTGACACCTTGCTGAGGCAGCAAATGGCATTGGTGATATCAGAATGAACCACTTCTGAATAGGAGAGCATAAAAGGGAAAATAGAGAGACAGTGACAAAAAAGCAGCTTACGCTGCTTTTTCAAAATAGGTTTCTAAACGGCAAGGCAATTACGGAGCAAGACGCTCTATCTCCCAATCACCCTCATTTTCTTCTTGGTAGATAAACCTGTCATGCAGGCGGTGCTCACCGCCTTGCCAAAATTCAACCGAAGAAGGCTTAACGCGAAAACCGCCCCAAAAAGTGGGTACCGGTACTTCACCCTTCTCAAACTGCTGTTTCAGCTCCATGTATTTGCTTTCAAGTGCGGTACGCGCAGTAATGCGTTCACTCTGACGGCTCGCCCATGCAGCAAGCTGGCTCTCTTTTGGGCGAGCAAGAAAGTACTTCATCACCTCAAGCTTGCTCAACTTTTCTGCCGTTCCGGTAATGTGTACCTGACGCTCCAACGGGTGCCATGGAAAATGTAAGCTGATACGCGCGTTATCAGCCAACTGCTTCGCTTTACGGCTACCAAGGTTGGTATAAAACACAAAGCCGCCATCATCCACATGCTTTAGCAGCACAATACGTTGAAAAGGCTGACCGTTTTCATCAACCGTGGCAACCGTCATTGCTGTAGGGTCAGGAAGCTTCGCTTCAATGGCTTGTTTGAGCCAATGTTCAAAGAATTGAACAGGGTTTTCAGGCAGGTCTTTGCGTCTCAATCCGCCTTGGTTATATTCTCTTCGAATATCATACAAATCCATTGTGGTGCTCCGAGTTCTGTTTTCGTCATTTTGAGGTGGCTGGACGCTTTTCTCAAGCGAATTTCATGGCTTTAAGTCTTGGTCGCGTTTGTAAGGTCCATAAACGCCACGCTGGTCCACTCGCCCATTTATAACCGTCATTTATCAGGGATGCTATGCGCCGACGTTTCTTTATTTCAATAGTGACTGTCATTGGTGTGCTTTTGACTTCTCTCGTCGCTGTTCTCACTTACTATTCCATCGAAAAGCGTTTTGATAGCGACATCAAAACAGATGTGTATCAGTTGCAAGAGAAACTCGCGGCGGAATTGGCTAGATACAGTGAAATTCCCGTTGTTCTCTCTGCCGATCCACGGTTGAAACGCATGTTGCGAGTCCCGAAAAGCACACGTCTTCTCACCAACACGAACCAATTACTGGCTGATTGGAATGCACGCCTAAATAGCGATGTCATCTATGTGATGGATCGTAACGGGCTAACCATCGCCTCAAGTAATTATCAAGAAGAAGGAAGCTTCGTCGGTCACAACTACAATTATCGTCCTTACTATCAGCAAGCTATTGAAGGTAATAAAGGGCGATACTACGCTTTGGGCGTGGTATCAGATAAGCGTGGCTATTACTTTTCATACCCAATATGGGATGGCGTCACAATCACTGGCGTACTGACGCTCAAAGTCGATCTCTCAATCATTGATCGTATCTGGGATCAACAGAAGTTTGATTACCTGATCGCAGACCCTCTAGGTGTTGTGTTTTATAGCTCTCGTGACGAATGGCTCTATCAATCCTTGTCGATACTCACTGAAAATCAAAAAAATGCAATTCGCGCATCGCGTCGCTACGGCGACTCGGCGCTCAGTAACCTAACTGACTATCAAGACATAGAAGAAACCAAGCCTTTGTCAGACCTGTCTTTAGGCATTATGGCCCAAGACAGAGAAAGCGTTTTGCTCTCAAGTACCGACCTGGGAAGCGCAGGATGGCGGATCTATGGTTTTATCCCTACTAGCAATATTTGGCCGGTGGTCATTCAAGCAACGCTGCTTTTTGCGACTTTCTATGCGCTGCTGATATTGGTGATCACCGCTTGGCTGCAAACGCTTAAAACACAAAGAAAACTCGCTATTCTCAATGATGAACTAGAGCAAAAAGTGGCTTCTCGCACAGCAACTCTCGAAGAAACCAACTCTGCGCTTCGTCTGAGTATTCAACAATACGAAGAGACGCAACAAGCGTTGCGCCAAACCGAGTCAGAACTCATTCAAGCCGCCAAGCTTGCCATGCTGGGAGAAATGTCCGCCAGCATTAATCACGAAATCAACCAACCTCTGGCAGCCATGCGTACTTACACTGAAAACAGCCTCAAGTTGATGCAAAAAGAACGCTATGACGCCGTCAATAGTAATTTAACCACGTTAAATGATCTGATAGGGCTCGTTGCGGAGATTGTGGCGCGATTTAAAATCTTTGCCCGCAAACAAAACGAAAGCAGCAAATCTCGAGCCTCTATAGACGATGTGGTGATGGCATCAATCCAACTTTCAGAAGCGAGCTTCAATAAAAATGGTATTCACATCAAATGCAATGTGCCAGAAGAAGGTCTTCGAGTGAATGCCGATACCGTCCAGCTTGAACAAGTGGTTCTTAACCTACTAAGTAATGCGTCCCAATCGGTCGCCAGCACAGCTTCTGCGCAGATTGGCATTACCGTCGAAACTCACCTCGATCGCGTGTCACTGCACGTTTGGGACAATGGCCCGGGGATGGATAACAACACGAAGAAGCAGATATTTGCGCCCTTCTATACCACCAAAAAAGAAGGGCTGGGCTTAGGTCTCACCATTTGTCGTCGAATCGTCGAAGGATTTGGCGGCAGTTTACAAGTGCGAGACCATACTTCTGGTGGCGCTGAGTTTATTGTCAACCTGCAACGGCTTTACGATGGGGATACGCCAATATGACGCACGAAATATGGATTATCGATGACGAACGATCTATCCGAGAAGCATTGAGTCAAACCTTGGAAATTGAAGGGTTCCAATCGCGTACCTTTTCCTCTGCCACCGAGGCATTGAGCCAACTCAACAGTTCCTTCGAAGGCGTCATAGTGTCTGACATCAACATGCCTATCATGGATGGCATGAGCTTTCTAACTAAAGCGCAGTCCGTCGATCCAGAACTGTCGGTTGTCATGTTAACGGGGCATGGTGATATCTCTACTGCCGTTTCCGCCATGCGAAAGGGCGCTTATGACTTCCTCGAAAAGCCTTTTTCAACGGATCACCTGCTAGATGTGCTGCGCCGTGGTATCGAAAAACGCCGCCTGGTGATGGAAAACCGCGAGTTAAAACGTGAACTCGAAACCCAAAGTGCACCCGGCCCGCGTATTCTTGGTAACTGCGAGTTGATAAAACAACTTAGGCGTTCAATATTCCATTTAAAAGACCAATCAGGGGATGTGTTGTTACAAGGCGAAAGAGGCACCGGAAAAGAGCTTGCTGCACGATTTCTTCACGATCATGGCAATCGACAAGATGAACCCTTCCTCTCATTCAAATGCCGACAAATACCCGAAGCCTTGATGGAAATCGAATTGTTTGGCACAGAGCAGAGCGCATTCACTGCTTTATCCACCTACAAAAACAGTAAAATTGCCGCGGCAGGAAAAGGCACCTTGTTTCTCGATGGGATCGAGGCACTCACCCCAAGTATGCAAGACAAAATAAGCGCCTTACTATCTTCGTCATCTCGACCTCGAATTATCGCATCAACAAGGGTTGATCTGCTTAATAGCACAAAGCAAAACATGTTTTCTCCCCCTCTATTTGATTCTATATCCATGACCACTTTGCACTTCCCACCATTGAGAGAGCGAGGAGATGATATCATTACGCTCTGCCAGAATTTTTTCCGAACCACAGCTTCGCGTTTCGGTATTGCCCCACCGAATTTAGATCTAGAACACAAAACCATGATCATGAACCATCGTTGGAATGGCAATGTACGCGAACTCAGAACCTTTGCAGAGCGTTGGGTATTGATGGGTGAGCAATCACTAGAAAACGATAGCCGCAGCGAACATGAAAAAGAACACGACTCACTGGGCGAGCGAATGCAAAAAGTTGAAAGAGCAATACTTTTTGATTCTCTCAATCGACACAACGGCATGCTCAAAGAAGTGCAAACAGAACTTGGACTTGCGCGAAAAACCCTATACGAAAAGCTCAAAAAACATCATCTAGACAAAGAAAACTTCAAGGGTTGAGTTCACCCCTTCAATTCCTCTACATCCCGCATTTTTACTGTGATCAACATTGATTCCAATATTCTCATTCATAAGAGTATTGAGACGAGTCACAGTCGGTAGACTGATTCAAATTAGTGAGAATCTAATAGATAAACTACTCTTACATAGTAAGTTTCGTTGATTTTATAGTTGGTAAAACAATGACAAAACGCGATCAGTCTGGGTCTAGACTGCCAGCCAGTGAACACCTTGATTACATTGACGACAAAACAGCCGCACTTTTGCTCTCTACACCAAGAAGCGCAAGAGTTCTGCTGTGGGTGATCGTGCTATTTCTTTCCATCAGTGTCTTTTGGGCGTCATTCGCTGAATTAGACAAGGTCACTGTCGGCCAGGGTAAGGTGATCCCTTCATCTCAACTGCAAGTGGTTCAAAACCTCGAAGGGGGTTTAGTCAAAGAGTTACTGATCCGAGAAGGTGATGTCGTCACCAAAGGGCAACAGCTGCTGTTGATTGATGACACTATGTTCCGCTCAGATTTTCGTGAGCGTGTCCAAGAGTTAACCAGTTTGCGAGGCGATTCAGTGACACTGCGAGCACTGGTTGATTCGGTAGTTGTCGATCCCAATACTGATATTGGCAACTGGCTACAAGCCGTTACCCTTCCCCGGACGCCGCTCGAATTTGATCCAGTTTTTATCGAAGAACACCGCTCAGTGGTGTCTCGTCAACGCGCTGAATACAGAGATAAACTCAATAATTTGCAGAATCAGCTCTCAGTGACGTCTCAACAAATACGACAAAAAGAACAAGAACTGATTGAAGTAAAAGCGCGGGTTCAAAACCTCAAACAAAGCTATAGCTACGCCCGAGAGGAATACAACATAACCAAACCGCTTGCCGATGAAGGGGTCGTTCCTCAAATCGATTTATTAAAACTACAACGACAAGTGAATGACACCAAAAGAGAGCTTTCATCTGCAGAGCTTTCCGTGCCCTCTTTATCATCTTCATTGCAGGAAATGGTATTCAAGCACATTGACGTCGCGTTGAAATTCCGTGGTGAGCAGCAAGATCGCTTGAACGACGTAGAAGACAAGTTACTCGCGATGACCGAAACCCGTGTCACGCTGGCTGACAGAGTGGAACGCACCGTGGTGCTAAGTCCCGTTGATGGCACTATTAAAAAGCTCCACGTCAATACCGTTGGCGGCGTTATTCAACCTGGCATGGATTTAGTGGAAATCGTCCCCAGTGAAGACAACCTTTTGATTGAAGCCAAAATTGCCCCGCAAGATATTGCTTTTCTGCGTCCGGGGTTAGAAGCCATCGTAAAATTCAGTGCTTATGACTTCACGGTATATGGTGGCCTCACTGGCATCCTTGAAACCATCAGTGCAGATACAATTCAGGATGAAGAAGGCAACAGCTTTTATCTGGTAAAAATTCGCACCGAATCAAACAACATCGGAGATGGGAAAGAACTGCCTATCATACCTGGCATGACGGCATCAACAGACATCATTACAGGAAAGCGCAGCGTTCTTGACTACCTACTAAAACCAATATTACAAGCTCAGAAATCAGCACTTCGAGAATAAGCTGATCAGAAAACTGTTGGACTGATATTTCGGTCATTTATAGGGGAATGTGTTTTGAATTGGAAAAAGTTACTTATCGCTTCAGCCATCAGTGCGCTGTGTACACCTGCATGGTCAATGTCTGTCGAACAAGCCGTAGCGACGACCATTGCCACCGATCCGGAATTGAAAAGTGCCTTTAATGACTTTATGAGTAATCGTGAAGACATTGACTCCGCTCAAGGAGAATACTTACCCGATATCAATGTCAATGCGGGTTATGGTTTCGAACACATCGACAACAGCTCCACCCAAGCATCGGGAGAGAAAGACTTCAACCGTAAAGATGCAAATATCAGCCTGACGCAGCTCATTTGGGATAGTAAAACGCTCAATAATATAGAGCGCACAGAGTTTGAAGCTGAAGCGCAGCGCTATCAACTTCTCTCCGATGCCCAAGATAAGTCATTGAGAGTCACCGAAGCCTATGTCGCCGTATTGCTTGCTAAACAACTATTGTCGCTGTCTAAAGCTAACGTCGTAGTGCATGAGAAGATGCTGTCGGATATCGAACGACGTGCAGAATCAGGCATTGGCTCTACCGCCGATCTCTCTCAGGTACAGGCCCGTGTTGCTCGTTCAATTACCAACATGCTGGCGGCGAAAAGTAATCTTGATGACGCACATACTGAATTTTTCCGCCTCGTTGGTGTTTCGTTAGAATCACCCGTCGATCCGGAAGTCGATACCCTATTTATGCCTTCTAGCCAAGCTGAAGCCCTAGAGATTGCGTATGCAACAAATCCGGTGATCAGACTAGCAACCTACGATATCGATGCAGCAAGAGCACAGTACAGACAAAACAAAGGTAACCTTTATCCGACACTCTCCTTTGAAGCTAGCCAAAATTGGAGTAACGACGCCAACGGTGTAGAAGAGGATGTCAATGAATTCAGCGCAATGTTGCGTTTACGTTTTAACATTTACAACGGCGGTAGCGACCTTTCAAATGTTCGTCGCAGCGCTTACCAACTTAACAAGTCCAAAGACGTATTCGACAATGCGTCTCGCCTTTTAGGCGAAAGTACCCGTCTTGCGTGGAGCGCCTATGAGCTTACCGAGCAACAGAAGAAGTATCTAGCACAACATGTTGATGCGGCATCTGAAACCGTGATCGCTTATGAAAAGCAGTTTCGGATTGGCCGAAGAACATTGCTCGATCTGTTGAACACCGAGAACGAACTGTTCGAGGCTCGTCGCTCATACCTAGACGCTCACTACGCATATATCACTGCCAAGTACCGCGTACTCAACAGCACGGGCAGTTTACTCGACGCCCTACGCATTGATGTACCCGAGGAATGGCTTGAACCTGTCATAGATAAAGAAGGTTGATTCATGAAACACGTTTTGCTTTTCAGCAGCATTCTTTTGGCCATCAGCGGTTGCTCTTTATCCGCTGACGCGCCTCCCCTCGCTGAGCAACGTTCAGATTTACTTGATGCCGATAACGATGGCGTCATCAATGCTCGCGACTTATGCGATGACACACCAAACATTGCTGTTATCGACAATGACGGCTGTCCAACATACCTTTTACATGAAAGTGACAATTCGCTAAGAATTCAGTTTGCTAACGACGCTGCAATTGTCGAAACTGCTTACCTAGAAGCGCTGGACAAAATGACGGAATTCCTTAAGCTTTATCCTGAAACCTCTCTTGAACTTCAAGGACATACCAGCTCGATTGGGTCGGATGACTACAATTCAGCTTTATCTGTCCGGCGTGCCGAAGCTGTACAAGCACAACTTATTGAAAGAGGCGTAGACGCCAAACGCATCACCATTCTTGGTCTTGGTGAAGGCGACTTAATGCTCGCTGACAATACGGAAACAACGCAACTCGTTAATCGCCGTGTCGTTGGCCGGGTTAAAGGATTGAAAGGAGATATTAAAGAAGCATGGACCATCTTTACCCGAAGGGAACAATAGTTTTTGAGGTCGCCTAATGCGTAAGCGGGCGACGCTATTTTTATTGTTCCTTCTGCCGTCGATCATGACATTTGCGCTGAGTGACTCCGATTCTCAATGGATCGAGAAAGTGGCAAATTTTTATGGCGATAGAGCTGGAAAACGTGTGACAGCGTGGCGAAATGTTGTTGCTAACTCAGCAAACCTCTCAGAAAAAGAGAAGCTCGCTGCTGTTAACAACTTTTTCAACCAACTCTATTTTGTCAACGATATCGACCTCTGGGGAAAGAAGGACTATTGGGCTACGCCACTCGAGTTTTTGGGTAGCGCGGCGGGTGATTGTGAAGACTTTAGCATCGCTAAATACTTTACATTGAGAGAGCTTGGGATAGATGACAAGAAGCTCAGGCTTGTTTACGTAAAAGCCATTAAGCTCAACCAATTTCACATGGTTGTTGCTTATTACCCGACAGCCTCATCAGAGCCGGTTTTGCTCGATAATATTGATCCTGAAATTAAAATGGCGTCGAAACGACGAGATCTGCTCCCAGTTTACAGTTTCAACGGTAGCAGGCTATGGCTTATGAAAGAACGCGGTAAAGGTGAGCTTGCAGGTAAATCATCACGCTTGGGATTGTGGAACGATCTAAGAGCTCGAATGGGTACTGTAAAGCTGAATAAACCGATAAAAAACTATGATGGATAAACGTCTATGACTTTGTACCGGCAATTGTTTACATGGATGTTGGCAATCTTCTTCCTGCTTATTTTAGCGGTGACGGGCATTGAACTAAACACCACTCGTAACTTCCTGCTGACTCAGCAATCAGCTGAGGTAAACAACACAATCAATTCGATGGGGCTCGCGCTCGCACCGTACCTAGAAGACGACGACAAAGTTGCCACTGAGTCCGTCATTAATGCCTTGTTTGATGGGGGTTTCTATCAAGAAGTTCGCCTCAAAATGCTCTCTGACGGCAGCGAAATTATTCGTAACTATCCAGTGACTGTTGAAGGGGTACCTAATTGGTATATCGCTCTCGACCTCTTCCCCGTGATAACCGAAGAGCGGACATTTACTAGCGGTTGGCTTCAGCTTGCCGAGGTAAAAGTCGTGTCCCACCCTGGCTATGCTTATCGTGAGATGTGGCATTCAACTATCCAGCTTGGTGTATGGATTGGCGCATTATTTGTCGCAGCGATGCTGATCATTGCTGTCCAGCTCAGTCGTTCATTGCGGCCTCTCGCAACGATCACTGACCGTGCCAAAGAAATTGCTCGCAATAAGTTCGGAGACCCAATACCACTGCCTCCAACCACTGAACTTAGAACCGTAGTGAAAGCCATCAACCAAATGAGTAGTCAGTTAGAAGCCTATTTTGACCAACAGGCAAAAGAAGCGGACAGGCTGCGTGAGCATGCTTATCGAGATACAGTCTCAGGACTAGGCAACCGAAGCTTCTTCGTGGGCCAGTTGAAATCGTGGTTGACGGAATCGGCAGTGGGCGGCTTAGTCATGGCCAAAGTCGATTTAATCAGTGACACCTATCAAAACCAAGGATTTGAGCAAGGTGATATGATCGTGACTCAGTTTTCTAAAAAGCTGAATACGACGATTAGCGATGCAGATGTCACTGCGTCACGCATATCAAAAGACGAATTTGTTATTCTCGCACCCAATTGCAGCAGTGAAGAATTGATGATCATTGGTGAAAGTCTTTTGGCCATCGTCAATGACATGCAACACGACCCAATGGGTATCAGCCCTCCGAAGGTGGCGATAGGTCTTGCGGTAAATAACTCCGTCAACCGCGATCCAAGTGTCCTGCTTGCACAAGCAGATAACGCCCTTACACAAGCGCGAAATTCCCCGAATCATCCAATTTCGATGATAGATCAAACTGCAAACGATTCATCCATGGGTAAACAGCAATGGAAATCCCTGATTTTGGATGCCATCGCACACGAGTGGTTTGTATTCAAATTTCAATCCGCTTCGACAAGCGACCAAAATGTTATCCATCAGGAAGTCTTTTCTGCGATAGAAAAAGGGCAAGATTACTATGGTGCAGCGCACTTCTTGGGGGCCGTCGAGCAATTAGAATTGGGTGAATCATTTGACCGCTATGTTGTGAATCACATGATTGAGCGCCTAATTGATGACCCAGCGCTTGGCCCGATCGCCATCAACTTAACCCAAAACAGTGTCACCAATGCCTCATTTATTCGTTGGATGAGCACGGCGATGCAAAAGCACCGTAATTTGGCGGGTCGCCTGTTTTTTGAAATTCCTGAAAGCGTATTCGTCCGCTTTCCTGATCACGTCAGCTTGCTAACGGAGCAAGCGCATCGCTTCAATTTTGGATTTGGTGTCGATAACTACGGCCGGAATTTCCAGTCACTCGATTACCTTAACAAGTTCAAGCCTTCTTACGTGAAGATAGACTTTGCCTATACCAGCAATCTTGACGATGAAGCACAAAGCCATGTACTAGCATCAATTTGCAGGACTGCGCATAACTTGAACATAACCACCATTGCAACTCGTGTGGAAACAGAAGCGCAGCTCAACAAGCTTTCAGAGCTGTTTGTTAGCGGTTTCCAAGGCTTCATCTTCGAGAAGAAAGTAGAGAATCATGGTTAAAGACCCGCTCTTGCAATCTTTGGTTTACGTCAGCCGTTACTTCGGTCAGTCCAACTCGCCTGATGCCTTAGTTTCAGGCTTGCCGATTTCAGATGGTTATTTGTCGCCATTTTTGTTTCCGCGTGCGGCAGAGCGCGCTGGAATCGATGCCAAAGAAACAAGAATGGAACTTGCCGATTTATCATCACTTCTTTGCCCTTGCGTTTTATTGCTCAAAGGCAACGAAGCTTGCGTGTTACTCGGCATTGACCAAAAAAAAGGGGAAGCCGAAATTGTCGCCCCTCATACTGAAACCACATCTAATGTCGTCCAAATTTCAGATCTTGAGGAAGAATACCTTGGCCGAGTATTCTTACTCAAAAAGCGATTTAGATATGACGAACGCTCTCCTGAAATATTAAAAGAACGCACTGGGCACTGGTTTTGGAGTACGCTTTGGGAATCAAAATCGATATACAGAGACGTTCTTATCGCGTCGGTTTTCATTAACACCTTTGCCATTGCGACACCGCTTTTCTCTCGTATCGTCTATGACAAAATTGTCCCTAATCTCGCATTTGAATCCCTCTGGGTTTTAGCCAGCGGTGTGTTCGTCATATTCATCTTCGATTTAGTACTCAAGATGCTACGTAGTTACTTCATCGATATCTCTGGTAAAAAATCGGACCTGCTCATTTCTGCACGCATTTTCCAAAAAGTGATGGGGATTCGTATGGAGGCGCGTCCGCCTTCCGTTGGTGCATTTGCCCGACACATGCAGGAGTTTGAATCGATACGGGATTTCTTCACCTCAGCGTCCGTGTCGGCGTTAATCGACCTACCCTTTGCATTCTTCTTTCTGTTTATTATCTGGATAGTGGCAGGACCATTGGTTGCTGTACCCATATTCGCAGTACTGGTGTTGATGGTGCATGCCATGATCATTCAAAAACCACTGCGTCATACCATTGAAGAAGGGTCTCGCCTTTCGTCTCAAAAAAACGCAAATTTGATTGAGAGCCTTGCTGGCCTCGAAACCATCAAATTGTTCGGTGCTGAAAGCCAGTTTCAATACCGCTGGGAGGAAGCGGTTGCACACATGGCTAACTGGGGCATCAAAACCCGAAGACTGACAGACTCCATACAGAATGCGGCAGGCTTTATTCAACAGTTTGTCAGCGTTGCCATGATTGTTTTTGGTGTATATCTGATTGCCAATGGTGACCTCACCATGGGTGGTTTGATTGCGGCGACTATGCTGAGCTCACGCGCTGTAGGTCCATTGGTTCAGCTGTCCTTGCTATCAACCCGTTACAACCAAGCAAGATCCGCAATGGCGATCATCAGTCAGTTGATGGAAATGCCCTCAGAGCAAGAAGAAGGAAAACGTTATATTCACCGTCCGATTATCAGAGGCAAGATTGAATTTGATCGTGTGAATTTCAATTATCCCAATTCAGAGGTTGCTGCACTGCGGGATATCTCAATAAGCATATTACCTGGTGAGAAAGTCGCAATCATCGGTCGTATCGGCTCAGGTAAGACAACGCTAAGCCGCTTGTTAATGGGTCTGTATCTTCCCACAGAGGGTTCTGTAAGGATAGATGACACAGACATCAGCCAAATCCACAATATCGACATACGACGCAATATAGGCTGTGTTCCTCAAGACCCAGTTCTGTTCTTTGGTTCCATTCGCGACAACATCACCCTTGGACGCCCGTTAGCTGATGACAGAGACATTTTGGATGCAGCCAATCGTGCCGGTGTGACCACCTTTACTCAACGGGATCCCGCTGGCTTAGAACGTCAGGTTGGTGAAGGCGGCAATCAATTGTCTGGCGGCCAGCGTCAAGCTATCGCGTTAGCAAGAGCAATGCTCGGTCGGCCACCTGTATTAATGATGGATGAACCCACTAGTGCGATGGATAACCGTTCAGAACAATACATCAAACAGCAATTGGGCTCGTTACGTAGAGACGAAACGTTAATTATCAATACACACAAAACAGGTATGCTCGATATCGTTGACCGTATTATCGTTATTGAACAAGGTAGCATTGTGGCAGATGGCTCCAAGACCGCCGTTCTTCAAGCACTCAAAGAAGGCAAAGTTCAGAAAACGGGATAACGCTATTCCTTTAAAAGACACGCGATCAAAAAAAGCACCTTTCGGTGCTTTTTTTATCTCTATTACAAATTCATTTACTGTTTACAGTGTAAATGACGGTATAAGAAGATTTTCTATAGCGGTTCGAGTTTGATTTCTTTTCCGTTAGTCACCATCTTGCAAGCACCATATTCATTGGTTAGATCAATAGAGGTATCGCCAATTTGGCAATGTGCGCCAGGGAAACTGTTTTTAAACACCTCAATAGAGTAACGGCGATAGAGTGTGTTTAACTCTGACGCACTGCTATCCATGAGTGCTTTGATTTCAGCGATGCGTTCAAAGTGATGAGTTTTAGTCCAAGAGAGACGCTCAATCAATTCATCCGGTCTTTTGTGTGCTGGCTGCTGAAGTAACTTCATTTCAGCGTCTTTCACTTTCATCAACTGCTCATGTTCATGATCGAGCTCTTTTGACAGGTTAAGTGTTCCCTGCATGAGTTCTCCCAATCCTGTAAAAGCATGAATGTAGGTATGGACACCGGAAGCGGCGCCTAACGTAACGACTTGTACACCGCCCAACGCCACGTGCTTGCCGCCTGTCAATGTTCCCGTGCGCTTCATCTGATCACAAATGATAAGGTTGCCCTCGGTGATCGTGGTGCAATGCATCGCATGCTGACTAATGGTGATATCTTCTTTGGCTTCAATTTTTGTGTACTGAGCAAATTTCGCTACAACTGACCCTTTTGCCTTAATAACGGTTGTGATTTCTTGGTCTGACTGTACTTGCCTTCCCAGAATGCCATTGTGAATGACAATGTCACCACCCGCTTCAAGTATCGCCGATTCTACAACACCCCCCACAGTGATAGAGCCAGTGGCTTGAACTTTCATTCCTGAGTTAACGTCGCCATTGATAACAACGCTACCTTCAAAATCGACGTGACCTGTTGCAACCGTTACCGACTTCATGCAAAGCGCGTTGTCCACTTCTACACCATCAGGATGCAATATTGGCATTCCGGTGGTATCAGAAACAATCACATTTTCATCATTTGGGCTGTAATTACTACCAGGGTAGAGCTTAAGGGGGATGTTTTTACCTGGCGTTGTAGCCAAAATTTCTCCCGTGACACGGAACCCTTCAATACCTTTGGTTGAAGGAATACGCTTCGCAAGAGGTTGACCTTCTTGTACCGTGACCATCTTACCGAGATCACGCATATCAACAGTGCCATCCTCGCGCTGCTGCGGACGCAGTACGCGAGCTTTACTGTCCTGCACGAGGTAAGCAAGCTTCGAATCCTCGCCTGGCGTTGGCCATTTACCTGCTGCAATGGGGACTTCTAAGAATTCGCCTGGTTTGAGGCGTGATGACGCTGTCAGCAACTTCTGCAGCGTTTGTTTTTTGACACCGCGAACGATCTGCTCTTTCTTCAGAGAAGTCAGCAAATCATTCCCTTTAATTGGGTTACCACCGCAGGCACCACTAACACGCAAAAAAGCTGTCATTTTCTGATCGTCAAAGCGCGCACTCACCGTCGCATCGCGACGCTCAGCCACAACGACATCATCAGGCTCCCCTTTCCATTCCTCATTAGACGCATTCATCTTATCGAGAACAGAATCTATTGTTTCGTCAAAACGAAAAAAGCTGGCCACACTATTCTCTTTGAGCCAGTCAACAATATGTTTCTTCTCTATGCGGGGCGCATCTTCCTCTGCCTTTGGCACTACGGTCATATATACCCTGCGACCATCATTCGATAGCCGCAAAAGCTGCTGCAGCATGTAATCCCCTAAATTAGAACATTAAAAATACGAACTAACATCACATTCCCATTGTACCAAGATGAAACACCTAGAAAGAATCACCTCTAAGGGCAAGTTAGAATCAGATCGCATTAAAAAGATAACAGACAACTCGTTTAAGATACGCATGTCATATAAATGAATTATAGAGAGTTTTAGTCATTGTGGTGCAACAGAATACGCATTAATCGCCGCAATTCAGACATAAAAAAAGCACACTCTTCAAGTGTGCCATTTAAATCAGTAAGTTACTTATTATTAACGACTTCGTTTTATTGCTAAGGTGACAAGGTATGATGGGTCTCATCCGATAACCACTCATCTAAACTAAACCCGTAACGGTATTTTCCATCTTCATGACTTTTACGATAAACGAGACTACCTTTCAGTTGCGGCTCATCGGCGACTTTGAGAAAACATACCGCATCTAAATCAATGTCATGATCTGCGACCAAGCCTAAACCACTTCGACTAACGTCTCGAATGATGACACGATGTCCAAACTCACTTTCTTCATGCTCGATATCTATATGATGTGGGGCGACATGCAAGCGCGCATGAATACCGCCATTTCCCAACTCAACACGTTCTTGGAATCGCTTGCATTCACTTTCACCGCCAGACTTTTCTATTAATACATCACACAGTTTTTCATATTCTTTTGTCATACTGGCCTCTACCCTGCTACCCAACAAGTCGTATAGTAGCAATCTTGTAGTATATTCGCGTTTCGTTACACCGTTTGTATTGAAAGCTAGACGTATCTGTTCTTAAAATCATCCCCCCTAATTTCAGCTTTACAGTGTAAATCGCTTAGCGATTCATATTTTCCAATACACGCTTTCTTCGGATCGATTGACGCTTGGCAATGTACTCTTCAAACAAGGTAACGTCGCTAGTGATAATCTGATCTTTGGACAGACCTACTGTTTTTATCATCTCTGCCACGCTAGACAGCTGGCCAACGTTGTTAGCAAAATGGGCATCAGAACCAGTTGTTACCCAAGCGCCATATTCTTTTGCTAACGCAGCGATAATTAGACAATTTGGTTCGCTGCCCTTTCGAGAACCATTCAATGACGAATTATTTAATTCAATCGCGACACCCGAATTGGCGGCTTCTCGGACCACAGCCTCAGCATCAATGGGATAAGACGGATTTCCCGAATGCGCAATCGCATCAACACGCTCTGTTTTTATCGCATTAATGATAGCTTGAGTATGGGATTTCAAATCTGTAGCGCGGAACACCGCCTCATGCAAACTGGCATTTACCCACTCTAGTTCGCCATAGACATAGATTGGCATGTCGAGCTCACCATCAACATTAAGAATGTTAGCTTCAACGCCACGTAACAGTCGCACACCACTTAACGTATCTGGTAACACGCGTTGATTGACAAAGTGCCAATGATGCGGGGCGCCGGGCATTTTGCTCGCATGGTCGGTGACACACATATAGAGCAAACCTGCCTCAGCCGCAGCCTGCGCATTTTCTATCACCGTACTATAAGCGTGTCCACTTGCCAGCGTATGTGTGTGGGTGTCGGCGATAAATTTCATTCGATTTCCTTTTCGTTAGTTGGTAGTTGTGTTGCAACCCAATGACGAATGGACGCTTCAGTGTCTTTCCGTCCTTGGTAGCCGAAAACTTCAGCCACTTCTTTCCAGGAGCGACGTTGTAAGACACGCATAATGAGTGCGCAACATTGCATTTGATCAGTTTCGGGTTCATCTCGAGTAGCTAACCAATGAACAAACCACACCCACAGGCTCCCAGTGACGAGATCATAACCTAGTGCACCATTGGCAAAAAGGGCAACCTGCTTGAGCATCTGCTCACTGGGCGGCTTAATATCTATCGAAGAAAACAAAAGTTGTGCGACAAGCGTAGGTTCGATAGTGGAAAACTGCTCGTTAAGTTGGTGCGGAAAATTCGTGCTGAACAAAGAGTGCAGGTCCCCAATCCATTCAAGCGAACAAGCCAATGGTTTAATCAATTGCAGCGAGTATGTGCCACTGGCAGCATCCCTCTGCACACCCAAGCGAGCAGGCAGATACCCCATTGACGACCAAAACTGCCAAAGTTCACTATTCGCCCCAAAACTGGTGCCAACAATAGTAATGTCACTTCTTTTTGCAATCTGCTCTACTGAAGCAATTAGCGCGTGTCCGATCCCTTGCTGACGGCAGGAAGGAAGCACAGCGACGCGGGTAATACGAAGCAGTGAATCGGTAAGAGCATCGAGTGTTCCCGTATGTGTCGCCAAACTTTGCGCCAAAAGATGGCCACGAAGACGGCGCTTACCGCTCACGACCTCTTTTGCCAACGCTTCATCAAAGCCGCCTTCTCGTTGCGCTAATGCCACACCAACTGCAACATCTCCTCGGAATGCGACCAACACAGATTGGTTCTCACCATCCAGTAATTGAACCAGGTCATTCGGTGATGTTTGGTAATGCGCACTCACTAACAATGAAAACACTTGCTGCAACAGCCCTTCATCAGCAGAGAGTTCACTGTTAGAGATTTCGCGAATGACTACGTCAGTAATCACAAGAGGCAAATACGGATCGGCATCGAAAAGAAAAGTAGCAAATAACCACGCTTCAAGCGGATCATTTTCCGCCCAACGCACTGGTGCTTTGAGCCTGATTTCTTTCCATCCTTTCGCTTTGGCATCCAGCATCGATCTAAAACGGGTACTGAACGCCCGTCCTGTTCCCTCGTAGCCGTGTTCTGTCGACGAAAATACAATTCGGCTGTAACATTTGAGTATTTGTCCAAGCATCGGTAAGGGAATAGCAGCCGCTTCGTCAATCATCAATAGATCGCATTCTGGCGTTTCTTGAAGTAGAGCGTCTGGCGCAACAAACAGCAGCTCACTGCCATTTTCAGCTACATAGCCATATTTGTTTTTGCGTAGCAGCGGAGTATTTTGCAATGAAGATTGACGCTCTGCGTGTTGAAACAAAGTATCGACGTTAGCCACAGACGGAGAGGTCACCACGATGCGTTTTTTACTGCAATGCATGATAGAGGCAGCCGCCATCCCCATTGTAGAGGACTTACCTCGTCCCCTATCAGCAACCAAAAGCGCGGGACGACGCCGATGTCCTGACAACACACGTTCGATTGCATCAATTGCCTTAACCTGATCAGGCGTTGTGACGGTGTCCAATCGCGGTAAGATCTCTCGAGTGTCTGAGAGAGTTAACGTAGGCATAGAGATAAAGCCAGATTGGCAGATCGTCGCTGCATTTGCATGAGAAGCAAATGACAGAAAGCGATCGCGGAAAAGTGATTCATTTTTTTGTGGTTCATCACCATCACCCACAAGAAACAGGAGTAGTTCCCCACCTTTGATGCAACCACTAATCGCACATATCTTTTCGACATCAATGTGCTGGCGAACATCAAGCGCGAGCGTGTGGGTTTCTTGCCCTAATAGTTGCTTAGCTTGTCGCCAAAAAAGGCGATCAGGAAAATCCCAATCATCGCTAACCAAAGTGATATTTGGCAACGCGTTAAGCAACAAAGACAAAAAATTTTGGTCGCCACTTACAAAGACAGGAATGCGCACGTAATCGCGTTGAGCCATTGCATGTAGGGAAAGTAGAGTAGAGATAGGATCAGAAGCCACAGTGTCGCCATTCATCATCGATAACGGTTTCATGATACCGGAACACTGCTGGATTCAAAAAAAAACGTGCCAAAAGGCACGTTTTTGTCAAAACGTATAAGACGTTACGCGAGTCGAGATTGAATAAAGTCGAGTATCGCCGAAGCGTCTTCTTCACTCATCTTTTTGAGATTAATGGCCAGAGAATCACCTTTACGGCGGTAACTCGCTCGGCCTTTGACGAGCTCTGTAGATGGCGCTTCTGGCTTAGCGGCTTTAGGTTTCAATGCATCAGACCATTGTTCCAGAATCAGCGTCACTTCGCGCGTAATACGACTAACACCTGCTGCATCGACAGTCTGCCAAACAGGCGACTCAGCAAGTTTCGCTAGGAACGCTGCTTGTTCTTCATCTGTTAGCGAGAAAAACAGACGGTGAAGTTTCACAATGGTTGGTCGACCTAGCTCACCAACACTCGGGTAGGCCTGCAAAAGCGGAAGAGGCAATGCCGCCGCTTTCAATGCACCACTCACCAAAGCCTCACTACATTGACAGACCTTAGCGAGTTCTTTTTGATCCAGCACTTCGCCTCGGTCAAGCATGGTTTGCATTTCTTTACCACGTTCGAAAAGAGACAACGGTTTATGTGCATTCGCAACATCAGACAAGAACTTCGCATGCTTGCTGTTGATGCCTTTGGCGACATAAACAAGAAAATCTTGGTTCGCCAAAATACAAGACATACGACGGCGGCTACCGTCGAGGACTTCAATCTTGTTACCTTCAAGCCAGCGACCAACAGCAGGGTATTGCTGCCCACGATCTTTCAGCGTCACCAAAATGTCTGACAGGGCAAGTTCGTTCAAAAACGATTGTTCGCGTGCATTTTCTGCAAACACTGATGTACGTGATACCACGTCAGCCGATGCAACACGCACCAATTCAAATTCTACGGTCGCTTCACCCGCCACAGACAATTCAATAACAGTCGCTTTTTCTGACGCTGCTTTTTGAGCTTCTTGCGCAGTGGTTGCGCGTCGCTTGTCAGCCTTGCCAAACAAACGAGCATTTAGTTCAGAGGTTTTAATGGCCATTTAATCACTCCTGATTGCGTTGCGACCAGTGACTGTGAAGCACACGCTCAAGCTCCAGTCCTGCACGATGAACCGCTTCTTGCGCGGTAGACAGCGTTTTTTTACCACCTTCAAAATCTTGTGAAGTTAGATCAAACACCGTGCTGTAGGTGTCTGCACAGGTTTCAAATGCACGGCTACGCGGAATCGTTGCCATCATCACTTGATCACCCAACAGATAATTCATTTCTGTTAATACCGATACCTGTTTCTTATTGTCGTCTTCAAACATGGTTGGTACCAGTCGAACAAACTCCAATCCAGGCCAGTCTTCTGGGAACATCTCGTAAACGGTCGGCAAATGCTGGAAGAAATTCACTGTCGATGCCCAGTCAAGGCGCTTCGCGGCGCAAGGAATAAGCAATGCATTTGAAGCATACATTGCATTCCATACTAGAGGATCAATGTGTGGTCCGGTATCTACCATGATCACATCAAATTCATCTGCAATCTTATCAATCACTTTCTCTTGCAGGAGTCTGACAATGTCCAAAGAACCATTGGTTGCCAGATTTTGCCAAGCTTCTGCATTGAACATGGCATCTTCAGGAAAAGCAGCGATCGTTTTCAAGTTCGGGTACTGTGTCGATAACAGTACGTTCTTCATCATGAACTCTTTATCGGCTTCTTGTGGTGTGTTCTCCAACATGACATCGACAGCAGAATAGATACCCTCCTGCTCTGTCACGCTGATCTGCGGATTAAGGAAAAGACGTAGCGACCCCTGTGGGTCAAGGTCAATCAAGCAAATACGGTATCGCTTTTCCAGATTCAACGCCAGACACGCTGCCAAATGCACCGCACTCATTGATTTACCGGTGCCGCCTTTTTGGTTCTGAATATTGATCACCCAAGGCTTGTGGTTTGCACCTTTACCTTGATAGAAAGCCGGCATCTTTGCCGATTCCATGATCTGGTGTGCTTCATCTAAAGTAATAGAATAATGATTGGCGTTGTTCTTGGTAAACTGATGCCCCGCCTCTTCCATTCGAGTGATCGCTTCATCAAGTTTACGACGCGTCAATCCTGACCGAGTTTCCATTAAGGCTTTTGACATTGGAGGGAACAATTGGTCGTGACGCTCTTCCATCACGATTTCAATTCTGTCCGCCTGCACTTGCTTAGTTTGTTCTGCAATCGACTGCAGGTTTTCTATCGTCTTTTCCCTATTCATTTTTCTTTTCGCCATAAAAGAGAATTGAAATAAAGTGTACAGCAAATTACAGCACTTACAATAAAAAGCTGAACGGGCTGCTAAATAATTAAGATCATGGTCACTCTATGGAAAATCAATGAAAAACTGCGCAAAAAAATGTGACTAATCAACGGTAGAATATTCGCACTTTAAAAGTGTTACGGCGTCACCTTTTTACATTGTAAACCATTAGCTAAAACGGCTAGTACAAAGCATCTTCCGGAACGGTGTAAAAGGGTGGCTAGATTACGGCAAGCGCATTTTGAATATCAAAGCCTGTAATTTCATCCATAAATATCCTAAAAACGCTGAGCCTCATGCCAAAAATCATCCGAAACCCGTTATCTTGATCATCTTTTCGGAACGATGATCAAGATAGTGGACAATACATGCCATTTTAGGGATGAATGACTTCGGTATCCTTGATCATCATTCCGAAGCCATAATCACGGTGAAGGAACGATGATCAAGGTGTGTTTAAGGGCAACAAAACAACATATTTACGTGTCGATGGATCTTTGCTTCACGAAAAAATGATCAAGTAAAAGTGAAGCGATAGATCATGTTAATGAACACTCGGAACGATGGTGGATAGCGTCTAAATTACGGCTGATGCCTTTTCAACACTGAATCGAACGTAAAATCAGGCACTAAACACACTCGTCTTGAGCATTATAGCCTTGATAGCATGATTCAATTGAAATACAGGCTACTCAGCTTGATCATTGTTTCGGGCGTCGGACACATATGCATGGCTGACTAAAATACGCTTGTTGCCATTTCAATTCCGATAATGAACATACTAAAGAGAGGATATATCGAACTGGAAAGCAGAGTAGGGGTCGGAAAGCATAATAAAACGACTCAAAAGCGCACATTCATGATCATCTTTCCGGATGTATTTTGATGACGATTCATGACGAATACTTCAAACGACGTCTTTATACACACATTTGATAAAAACGTCTGTGGATAAGCTGTGACAATACCATGATCATTCTTTTGCTCTATTGATGATCACGTTTTCGATATCACGATGATCATCGTTTCATGTCATTAATGATCATGCTTTCAAGTAAGTAATGATCATTGTTCCGGCTTTCCCATGATCATCGTTACGATCTGTTGATATTTTTTACCTTTACATATCAAATGATTACAGGGACATTCTCGCCCTGATCATAAGATCATATAATCAATAAGATCAGTATTAATCAATAAGATCAGTTAAAAAGCCTCTTCAAAAAAAGATCTTTCTTTCTTGTTTTTTTTCTATTAATCTTTTCGGAAAGATGGCTTAATTACGGTCATCTGTATTCTGATAACGAATTGGCTTAACAAGGAGCTGTGGCGAAATGGCCTCAAGTCCCCCGGAAAAAATACTGATCACAGCGCCACGATCCCACAAAGATGGGCACCTTTTTCAAGTTCATGGCCAATTGATTGATTGGTTACCGCAGTATGAACATTTCAAAGGCGTGACGAAAAGCATTCTTGAGCTGCTGAACTTAATTTCATTGCGAGGGTTCGCATCAAAAGATGGGTACGTATCAACCACAGAATTGATTGAAGCCACAGATGGTCACCTTACACGTGCTGCTATTCAACAGCGTTTACGTGCTGCGGTACAAATTGGATTATTTACCCAGCAAGGCGTTCGTTTCGAGGAAGGTCTCGCAGGAAAAACCATGCTGCATCGTTTTGTTAATCCAAGCCAATTGATTTCGGTACTGGGAGCGTCGGGACTTCAGTCAGAAAGAACCAAAGTCATGGAGAAGCAAAAACGCTCCAAAGCCTTGGCTCAAAACCATGTAAACAAACAACTGTTGAGCGAGCATGGTTTAGGCACGCCGCCGTTGATGCCTGATGAGAAAGATCAAATCCTAATATCACCCACCAGCTGGGCAGGTATTATTGATCAAGCGTTGGCACCACCTCGGACCAAGAAAAGCTATCAAAAATCGATGGTTGCGATCAGTGGTAGTAAGGCGATCATTGAAACTCGATCCTCGAAGTCGATCATGACCGTTGACGATCTGATGACGTTGTTTGCGTTATTTACGCTGACTGTTCAATATCATGATCATCATTTGCCAAGTTATGAACTGCAAACACAGAAGGTGGGTAATAAAACCCCTGTATACATCACTGATATTCTCTCGCTACGCGGTAAGAAAGACAGTGGCCCTGCACGGGATTCAATTCGCGAAAGCATTGATCGCATTGAATTTACAGACTTCCAATTGCACGAACTCACTGGTCGATGGTTGAGTGAAAACATGCCAGAAGGCTTCAAAAGTGATCGTTTCCGATTTATTGCTCGAACGATCACGGCCTCAGAAGAAGCGCCGCGTGAAGGTGAAGATGGCGAAATTCGTATCAAACCGAACCTGTACATTTTGGTGTGGGAGCCTTCATTTTTTGAAGAGCTAATGACTCGCGACTACTTCTTCTTGTTCCCACCAGAGATCTTACGTCAACATACTTTGGTATTTCAGCTCTATAGCCTCTTCAGAAGCCGTATGTCGCGTCGACTGGAAGATTCTATGTCCCTGAGTGACCTTAACCAGAAAATCGCTAGAAACATCGAATGGCGACGTTTTTCGAGTGATCTGATCCGAGAGCTTCGGAAAATGGCAAAAAAGGAAACGCAAACGGAAGATGTGTTTGCGCTTAACTTGTATGGCTATCATCTGACCGTGTCTCGTATGGATGATGATAAGAAGCATTCGGATTTTAGGATCGACATCAAGTGCAATGTGGATGAAGTGATCCGTTATTCACGTGCGAAAACGTACAACGAAGGTAAACGATCACTTGCGCCTACCATGCCCAACCCCCTTCGTAACGAGATCTTGCCGAAGCAAGACCTTGATCAGCTTTCCGGGATCATTGATGGTGAATTTGAACCGATCCAACGTAAGGAAAAGCGAGGAGGCCGTTTAGGTCGTCGTGTTAAACAGCGTAAACATTTGGTTGAGATCAATGCTGATGAGTTAACCATTACCTTGTCAAAATACACCTCAGCGGAAGCGCTCCAGCGGAGTATCACTGCTTTGTCTGCCATGACAGGTCACCCTGCCACCACGATTGCTGAAGAGTGCCAGGCCTTTATGGAGAAGCTCGATTGGCTGCGTGTTGATGGCGAAATCATGCCTTATGCAACTTTAAGTCGTACGATAGAGTTCTACAACGAGCAACAGGATGTTAAACACCTGTCCATTGAACGCCTTATCTCGGGTCTTGCTGTTCGACGTAAAGTCTGTCGCCAAGTTTATGACGGTCATTTAGACAGCGCCGTACTGAGTGTTTTAGATGAGGTAGCAGCAGGTGGTTAACAAAACTCACGATTTTTTGACACAACTCTGACATTGGAAACCTCTGTAGCTACTAGGATTAAAGACGAATAGATACCTTTGTCCTATTGGCATTCGGGTTCGCCCGATGCATTGATTTGCTAACCCTTTAACGAGCCTGACGGCTCGTTTTTTTTGCCTAATATTTCGGCATCTTCTATAGGATATATCGTCGTGGCCTTCTTATCACGTTCCAGATATTGCAAAAATGTAAACGCAATGATAGCGTTTAGTGAGTGCCGCAGATATCGGCCTGCCGCCCACGAAGGCAAAGCGAGCGCAATATCCACCACCTAATAACCTCTTAGAATTTGGTTGTCACCCGGAAGGGATGCATGCCGTGAGTGGGCCACTGTGCGCGTATTTTCACCGGTCAATGATCCATAGGGAACACTGTGACATCCAAGATCCTGAACGCCTCAGATCTCAAGGCCTTTAAACGGCAAGCCAAACAACAAAAGCGCCTATTGCAATGTAGTCACATGCAGGCGCTGGAGGCGATTGCGCGGTTAGAAGGTTTCGACAGTTGGCATCAGGTGCTGAAAGTTGCTGAGATGTGCGCAAAAGCACGCTTGCAAGATGAAGCATCAAACACACAACGTGTTCTTTTGGATAATGCACTCTACACCTCTGTCCCCATAGGCTGGCTGATCGGTCGAAAATCCTACCCTGATTTATCTGTACACCGCGATGATCCCATTTGCTCAGCATCTTCTGAGCTTGAGGTTCCATCATCATTGTGGAACACAGAGAATAAGGCGTAATACCGGGATGACGCGACAGGGAGTTCTTCATGAAACGTTCAATCTTCGCAGCCGTCGTTGCTTCAACTTTATTAAGCGTTAGCGCTTATGCTGAGACCCTTTCTATTTCGTGTGGTGCAGTAGGCCAAGAGCTGGAGCTTTGTCAGCAGGGTGTGGCTGCATGGGAACAAGAGACCGGCCATACGGTAAAAATCATCACGACCCCCAACTCGACCACAGAACGCCTTGCTCTGTATCAACAGCTATTGGCTGCGGGTGCAGACGACATTGATGTGTTTCAGATTGATGTTATTTGGCCAGGTATACTTGGCAATCATTTTATAGATTTGAAACCGTACTCAAACGGTGAAGAATCAAGCCACTTCCCCTCCATTGTTTCCAACAACACCGTAAAAGATCGCTTGGTTGCCATGCCATGGTTTACCGATGCTGGCGTGCTTTATTATCGCTCTGACCTGCTTGAAAAGTATGGAGAGAAAGCCCCCGAAACGTGGGAAGCGCTCACCGCGACTGCTGAAAAGATCATGAAAGCTGAGCGTGAAGCAGGCAATGACAAAATGTGGGGCTTTGTTTGGCAGGGGCGTGCTTACGAAGGCTTAACTTGTGATGCGTTAGAGTGGGTTGCCTCTTATAACGGGGGCACCATTGTTGATGGAGATGGCAAGATCACCATCAACAATGACAATGCGAAACAAGCGCTGACGACCGCAGCAGGCTGGGTCGATACCATTTCCCCTCCTGGTGTTCTGAACTATGGCGAAGAAGAAGCGCGCGGTGTTTTCCAAACCGGTAACGCGGTGTTTATGCGTAACTGGCCTTACGCGTGGTCACTGGGTAACAGCGAAGATTCACCCATCAAAGGCAAAATCGGTGTCGTTGCACTGCCCAAAGGTGGCGAAGATGGTAGCCATTCCGGCACGCTTGGTGGCTGGCAATTAGCCGTCTCTAAATACTCGAAGAACCCTGAGCTTGCCGCAAGCCTCGTGATGTATCTCACTTCACTGGAAGAGCAGAAACGTCGCGCCATTGTAGGCTCGTACAATCCCACCATTGAATCCCTTTATTCAGATGAAGAAGTGCTGACGGCGGTGCCGTTCTTCGGCAGCCTTTATGACACTTTCGCCAATGGTACGCCGCGCCCATCAACCGCGACAGGCGCAAAATACAACCAAGTATCTAACGCGTTTTGGAATGCCACACACAGTGTGCTGTCTGGCAGTCAAAATGCCGATGTGGCATTGGCGAAATTACAAAAAGATCTCAAGCGCATTAGCCGCGGTGGTCGTTGGTAAGCTGTCACTATCACTGTCAGACGCGCTCAGCGCCTGACAGTTGCATTCAAAAGGAAATCTTATGGAACAGACCAGCGCTTTAACGCGAAAACGCGTACGCGCCGCCTGGTGGTTTCTCGCGCCCATGATCATCACTCTCATCATGGTGGCAGGTTGGCCATTGCTAAGAACCCTCTGGTTCAGCATGACCAACGCCACCCTGGATGGCAGTGGGGTCACTGAATTCATTGGGTTCGATAACTACGTTGTCTACGAAGACGGTGAATATTACGGCATATTATTTGATCCCACCTGGTGGCAATCCGTTTGGAATACCCTGTATTTCGCGGTGGTGTCCGTGAGCCTAGAAACCGTGTTTGGCATCATTGTGGCTTTGGTTCTCAATACCAAATTTAAAGGGCAGGGCTTGGTGCGTGCTGCCGTTTTAGTCCCTTGGGCTATCCCTACTATTGTGTCGGCAAAAATGTGGGGCTGGATGCTTCACGATCAATTCGGGATTGTGAATGATTTTTTGATGACGATAGGGGTGATCGCTGCGCCACTGGCATGGACAGCAGACAGCGATATGTCACTCAATGTGGTTATTGCGGTTGATGTGTGGAAAACCACGCCCTTTATGGCGCTTTTGGTGCTTGCAGCTTTGCAAATGCTGCCATCCGATTGCTATGAAGCGGCGAGAATCGACGGTATCCATCCTGTCAGGGTATTTTTTAAAGTCACCTTGCCCTTGATCATGCCTGCGGTAATGGTCGCCGTGGTATTCCGAGCGCTCGATGCGTTGCGGGTCTTCGATCTTATCTACGTGCTTACCCCCTCTAACGAAGCCACCATGTCGATGTCGATCTATGCGCGACAAAATCTGGTGGATTTCCAAGATGTTGGCTACGGCTCAGCGGCATCGACCTTGTTGTTCTTGATCGTTGCTCTGTGCACCATTTTCTACCTCTATATCGGGCGTAGAAACATGAATGGGGGAACCTAATATGTCTAAAAAATGGTATTGGCGAGTCGGGTTTTTTCTCTTGGTTTCAGTGATCGTGGTGTTCTCGGTCTTCCCGTTCTATTACGCCATCGTCACCTCATTCAAATCTGGCTCAGCCCTGTTTGAAGTGGAATATTTCCCAAGAGTATTTGACTGGAGTAACTACGCCTCCGTGTTCTCTGGTGGAACGTTTGGCCGAAACTTGCTCAACTCTCTGGGCGTGTCAACCGTGGTGGTGGCAATCTCGTTATTGCTCGGTGTGACCGCTTCCTACGCACTTGGGCGTATCCGCTTTCGTGGTCGCAACATCGTGCTGCTCACCATTCTTGGGGTCTCTATGTTCCCGCAGGTGGCTGTGCTTTCAGGTCTGTTTGAGCTTATCCGTGCACTTGGGCTTTACAACTCCATGCCCGGCCTGGCATTGGCATACATGATCTTCACACTGCCGTTCACGGTGTGGGTATTGACGACCTTTATGCAGCAATTGCCATTAGAGCTTGAAGAAGCGGCCATTGTTGATGGCGCGACGCCGTGGCAAATCATTACCAAGGTGTTGATGCCTTTGCTTTGGCCCGCACTGGTCACCACGGGATTGCTTGCGTTCATTGCAGCATGGAATGAATTCTTGTTCGCCTTGACCTTCACCCTCACCAACGAAGAGCGCACGGTCCCTGTGGCCATTGCTTTGATCTCGGGAGCGGGTCAATACGAATTGCCCTGGGGCACCATCATGGCCGCCTCGGTCATCGTTACCGTGCCGCTTATCGTTATGGTTCTGGTCTTCCAGCGCCGCATTGTTTCGGGCCTCACCGCAGGCGCAGTTAAGGGATAACACACAAAATGAATCAACAACAATTGCCTTGGTGGCGCGGTGCGGTGATTTACCAAATTTACCCTCGTAGCTTTTATGATGCTAACCAAGACGGTATCGGTGATTTACCCGGCATCACCCAACAGCTTCCTTATGTCGCCGCGTTAGGGGTCGATGCTATTTGGTTGTCGCCTTTCTTTAAATCACCCATGAAAGACTTCGGTTATGACGTATCGGATTACTGCGATGTCGACCCATTGTTTGGCTCATTGGATAATTTCAAACAGTTGGTCATGACCGCGCACGATCTGGGGCTTAAAGTGATGATCGATCTGGTGCTTAGTCATACCTCTGACGAGCACGCGTGGTTTGAGGAAAGTCGCGTCAACCGTGACAACCCTAAAGCCGATTGGTATGTCTGGGCGGATCCCAAACCCGATGGCACGCCACCGAATAACTGGCTATCCATTTTTGGTGGCTGCGCATGGCAATGGGAAAGCCGTCGTCAACAATATTACCTTCATAACTTCCTTGTTAGTCAACCGGATCTCAACTTCCACAACCCTGACGTCGTGACGCATCTTCTGGATACGGTGAAGTTTTGGCTCGATTTGGGCGTCGATGGTTTCCGCCTTGATACCGTCAATTTCTACACCCATGATCGTCAACTGCGTGACAATCCCCCGTTGTCTTCCGGAGACAGTAAATCATTGGGCGTGCCAGGCACGAATCCGTATTCCATGCAAAAGCACAAATACGATATCTCACAGCCTGAGAACATTGGCTTTCTCGAGCAATTGCGGGTGTTACTGGATCAATACGAAGACATTACCACTGTAGGGGAGATCGGCGACGATGACCCCTTGGCTTTGATGGCGCAATACACCAGTGGTAACGACAAACTGCACATGGCCTATACCTTCGACTTGCTCAATGTTCATCGTTCCCCAGCTTATTTAGCGTCGGTGATCGAGAACATTGAATCTGCGATTGGTGACGGTTGGGCGTGCTGGGCACTGTCCAACCATGATGTGGTGCGATGTGTGTCACGCTGGGGATCGGAAGAATCGGATCCGTGCGCGTATGGCAAGGTGTTGTTGGCGCTGCTCACATCCCTGCGAGGCAGCGTGTGTTTGTACCAAGGTGAAGAGCTGGGCTTGCCAGAAGCCGACATTCCTTTCCATAAAATCCAAGATCCCTATGGCATCCCATTCTGGCCTGAATACAAAGGGCGAGATGGCTGTCGAACACCGATGCCTTGGATTGCGAACGAGCAGAATGCGGGATTTAGCCAAGCTGAGCCTTGGTTGCCCGTTGATCGCCGCCACAGTGCATTAGCCGTGAACACACAGGAATCCGACACAAACAGCATGCTTGCTCATTATCGTGGATATCTGCGTTGGCGTAAGCAATTCCCTGCATTGGTGAGTGGTGATCTCACCGATTTGGCATCAACCCTTCAAGGCTTGCGTTTCGTGCGATCCGATGCCAATCAACGTGTGCTGTTGGTGTTTAATCTCACCGATTCTTCGATGACCATGACGCTGCCAGCCGGAAGTTGGCAAGCATTGGAAGGCCATGGTTTCACCTTTGAAATCGAGAATGGGTCGGTCACCCTACCGCCCTATCAGGCGGCCTTTGCAACAGAATCAAACGGGTAAGGATGCATTATGGCTGAGGTCATTTTAAAGAAAGTTAATAAGAAGTTTGGCAAAGTCCATGTCACTAAAGATGTTGATCTGAATATTCAATCCGGTGACTTTGTGGTTTTCGTTGGGCCGTCAGGATGCGGTAAATCCACGTTACTGCGTTTGATCGCGGGCCTTGAAGATATTACCAGTGGTGAACTGCTGATCGAAGGGGAGGTTTGTAATGATCTGCCACCGCCTGAGCGTGGGATCGGCATGGTGTTCCAATCCTACGCTCTGTATCCGCACATGACTGTTTACGACAACATGGCATTTGGCCTGCAATTGGCAAAAACAGCGCCTAAGACTGTGGACGAGAAAGTGCGTGAAGTTGCGGCCGCGTTGCAATTAGATCCCCTACTGGAACGGAAACCGAAGGAGCTCTCTGGTGGCCAACGCCAGCGTGTTGCTATCGGCCGCGCCATCGTTCGTGAACCTAAAGTCTTTTTGTTCGATGAGCCATTGTCGAACTTGGATGCGTCGTTGCGTGTTCAAATGCGCATGGAAATTGCCAGATTGCACGATCGCCTAGGCGCGACAATGATCTACGTGACCCATGATCAGGTTGAAGCGATGACATTGGCGACCAAGATCGTGGTATTGGATGCTGGGCGAGTGGAGCAAGTGGGATCTCCGCTAGAGCTTTATAATCATCCCGCCAATACCTTTGTCGCGGGCTTTATTGGTTCGCCGAAGATGAACTTTCTGACCGCAGACATTGTGGAAGTGGGTGAGTTCACCACGCAGGTTCAAATTCACCGAGGGCAGGAAATCTCTGTGGCGGCGAATTCGATTGGCGCCAGTGTTGGTGACCCTTGTGTGGTGGGGATCCGCCCAGAACACATTCGCTTTGGCGAGAAAGACGCAATTCAAGAAGGCGGGGTAGAACTGAGCGTGGTTGAGCAATTGGGTAATGAATGCTTGATGTATTTCAATACGCCGCAAAGCGCTGACCCTGTTGTTATCCGAATAGAAGGACAAACAACGATTCGGGCGGGCGACAAGCGCTGTATTGAGTTCCCTGAAGACTATTGTCACTTGTTCGATCGAGACGGAAAGGCGTTCAAACGCTCTGTGGTGGGTGAAACTACGCCATTGCTGGTGGTCACGCCATGACGTAGCGTTTTACCGCGATACCTTAAAACGACAAAGAGGCAGGAATACCCTGCCTCTTTTTTGTGGAGCGCATTCAGTATTTAGACAAGATTAATGTCCAGCTGGGCCTGCGCCTGAGTAGTGAATACCAGCAAGCTCTGCCATCTCTTTGTGGAAAGTGGCGATATCGTTGATATTAAATTTACTCAGATCATCATGTCCACATGCTCTCGCCATCACTTGCATCAGGTGTGTTGAAGCCGTGAAAAAGTTATAGAGCTGCTCTGCGGACTTTTCAACATTGAGGCGTTTTCGCAGCGCTGGATCTTGGGTCGCAATACCCGCGGGACACATATTGGAATTACACATTCTCGCACCAATACAGCCAATGGCTTGCATCGCACTGTTAGAAATAGCAATGCCGTCAGCCCCCAACGCCAGCGCTTTAACAAAATCACTCGGCAAACGAAGGCCACCTGTAATGATCAAGGTGACATCGCTAGCGCCTTGTGAATCCAAGAAGCGTCGAGCACGCGCCAAAGCGGGAATGGTGGGAACACTGATGTGATCGCGAAACAGGGTAGGCGCAGCGCCAGTGCCGCCGCCACGACCATCGAGGATGATGTAATCTGCACCTGCATCAAGTGCAAAGCCAATATCCGCTTCCACATGGTTGGCACTGAGCTTAAACCCAATAGGAATACCGCCTGTCACCGCGCGCACTTCATCGGCAAAGCGGGCAAAATCAGCCGCGGTGTGCAAATCGACAAAGGTTGACGGGGAAATAGCGTCGGTGCCTTCGGGAATGCCGCGAACTTCAGAGATTTTACCGTGATTTTTGATCCCTGGTAGATGCCCGCCAGTCCCTGTTTTTGCCCCTTGGCCGCCTTTAAAATGGAACGCTTGAACGCCTTTGAGTAGATCTTCTTTGTAACCGAATTTGGCGCTCGCCAACTCGTAGAAATAGCGACTGTTCGCCGCATGCTCTTCCGGCAACATGCCGCCTTCACCTGAACAAATGCCCGTCCCCGCTTTTTCAGCGCCCATTGCCAGCGCCACTTTGGCCTCTTCCGACAAAGCGCCGAAGCTCATGTCAGACACAAACAGTGGGGTAGAGAGCGTTAGCGGCTTTTTCGCCCGAGGACCAATCACCAACTCTGTCGAGACGGGAACATCATCAAGCAGCGGCTTGGTTGCCATTTGCGCCACCATGACTTGGATTTGATCCCATTCAGGTAACTTGTAACGAGGCACGCCCATCGATGTCATTGGACCATGATGCCCAAATTTGCTCAGGCCATCTTTCGCCAATTGGTGGATAAGCTCAACAAACGGTTCTTCTGGTGTTGCTTTAGCGGCAGGCGCTGCATCTGTGTGTTGTACTTCAGGCATTTCTTTGCCTACATCGTCTGCTGTATAGCGCGTATGTGTACCATCGCAAAACGGGGAATTCCCTGTGTGTTTGCAGGCACAAAACCATGAATCACCGTCTTTGTCTGCCTTGTAGGCGAGCGGGGTAAACGACGTACCCGCATGGGCACCATCACAAAAAGGTTGATTCTTCGAACGTCCACACTGGCAGTAGTAATACTCCTTGTCTTTCTCGAGGGTGACTTTGATCGGCTGATTACCTGACACGACGGGATCTGACATTACTTGCTCCTTATTCGACATGGCTGTTTTTGTTATTTTCTTTGTTGCTTCCCTAATAGAACGCGACCATTGTCCGTTCATTGTTTCAACAGTATGGGCGGTTAACGTCTTGAATTCTTTTTCATATATGAGCATTTACTAAAATTAGCGATTTAGTTCGCCAGCCCATGCTTGCCAAGGTTTGAGGTTCAATACACCGTTAGCTTCTGCAGAGACATTGTTCATATGAGGCACATCAATCGTCGCCGCTGTATTCGGTAAATTTAGCCGAATGGTGGCGTCTTGGGCTGAACCGTTTAATGCAATGATGAGGGTTTGGGATTCGTGGTGGCGTTCCAACACCATCAGAGAATCATTGAATGCCAACACACGACAGCTCCCTTCAACGAGTGCTGGTTGGTTTTTTCGCCATTTCAACAAGGCATGGGTGAAATGGAGCGCTGAATCAGTGTTTGCCATTTGAGCGTCTATTGCTAGAGGGGCATGTTCTTGCGCAGCCGGAAGCCACGGGGTGTGATCGCTAAAACCTAGATGGGCATGTGTTTGAGACCATGGTAGCGGCGTTCGGCAGCCATCGCGGCCAACATAATTGGCGATGACTTGTTGACCAAAGAAATCTTTCCGTGCCGCAGGCGGCACATTGGCTTCCGGTAAACCCAACTCTTCCCCTTGGTAAATGCTGATTACACCTTGCAAGCTGCACAACATGGTCAGCAAGAGCTTGGCGGACTCAGGTTGGTTTTTTGCGTCTTGCCAGCGCGACACCGTGCGGGCGATATCGTGATTGCCCGTGCTCCAGCACCCCATCCCTGGATGCACAGCATTGAAAAAAGCATTGAGTTGCTCACCAACCTGCTGAAAGTTATGACACATGCTAAGTGATTCGAATACATTGGCGGCATCCAGCGCATCGCCTTCGCTGGTGTAACGGTCAATCACGGCATAAGGAGACGGGTCGCTCAATGACCCTAGAAGCCACTTCCTTTCATCGTAGCTATCAGCAATCACGCGAAGCTGTTTAAGCAGATGAATATTCTCAGGCCGACTGATGTTATAGCGTTGACTCTGGTAGCGATATGGGTCGGCCCTTGCTTCGTCTTGCCACCCCAAATGTCGTGAAGGATTGCTGCGCAATTTGTCGTCGTGCAGGAACAGATTCACCGAATCGAAGCGCAACCCGTCAATGTCCAAGTCGAGCCAAAACCGGACATTACCCATTAATTGTCGAACCACCTCGGTATTTCGGTAATTCAGGTCGGGTTGATTGCTCAGGGTGTTGTGTAAATAGTACTCGCCGCGGGTAGGGTGCCAGCGCCATGCGGACTCCCCGAAAATGGTGAGCCAATTGTTGGGTGGGGTGCCATCTTTTCGTGCTGGTGTCCACACATACCAATCTGCCTTGGGGGTATTGTTGCCAGAACTGCTTTCTAAAAACCAGGGGTGCTTACTAGACGTGTGGTTAGCCACAAAATCAAGGAAGACCAGAAGATTGCGTGCTCTTGCCTCTTTCACCAGTCGTGTGAATGTTTCGATATCCCCATATTCCCCATTCAGACAGCGAAGATTGGTGATGTCGTAACCAAAATCACTCAGTGGCGATTCAAAAATAGGGGATAGCAAGATGCCGTCAACGCCTAACCATACAAAATAGTCTAGTTTTTCTCGCACCCCATCGAGATCGCCGACGCCATCGCCATTGCTGTCAAAGAAGCTGCGAACATACACATGGTAGAGAATCGGAGATGCAATTGGTTTCATTGTTTTTCTTAGACTAAATAAAGAGTTACATGAAAAAATAATAGACCAATATATCGCCAGCACAGTGAATCATTAATGAGCACAAAGTTTACAGTGTAAATGCGTGATGGAATTGGCAGAGCCTAGATGTTGTTGACTACTAGCCCTACGAAAAACGCAAATATCACTAAATAAACACGTTTTTTCAATATCTTAAGGTTAACGCCGAGAGATTCGATTGTGGATGGTTTGTAAGGGTATCTGATTGACAAAGCAGGGGCCAAATAGCCTAGCTTAAGGCTCAAAGCGACAGTCCATTAAAAAAATGGCGTATAGCGGACAGAATTTATGTGTTCTCAGTTTTTCCCTCCTCTGAATATTCCGTTCAGATTTATCTGCTTGCGTACTGTAATCAACGACTTCGCATTGATATTTGCATCAATAAAGAGACACATAATCGAAATGGTTCTCCTAGACTAGTTGGATAAATACCAATAAACCTTGATGGCGAAGGGTGATCACGTCATCAGATGAGCGAGGCATCGTTATGGAACACAGTGAAAACAATATTGTTCAGGAACCGGAGAAAAGAAGCTTTGAGTGGCGGGCGTTCTGTTTTATCGCCATTTTTTTGTTTCCGATCCTAAGTGTCGTATTGATTGGCGGTTATGGCTTTCTTATCTGGATGAGTCAGATATTTCTTTTTGGTCCTCCGGGACACGGTTAAATCCCACCCAAACGTTGCATTCAATTGACGCGTGAAAGTGCGCAAGAAAATCACCCAGATCGTCGCACCAACGTTACTCGGTGACCTGATGAGCAAGAGCAGATATCGATGAAAGAATTTATAAGAAAACTTTGGGCAACCATGCGGCGCCCAGCAACAAAAATCAGTTTAGGCGCCCTGACACTAGGTGGGTTTATTGCAGGTGTGATTTTCTGGGGCGGGTTTAACACCGCACTGGAAATGACGAACACGGAAAAATTCTGTATTTCCTGCCACACCATGCGTGAAAACGTGTATCCCGAATTGCAGCACACCGTGCATTGGTCTAACACATCGGGGGTGCGTGCGACTTGTCCGGACTGTCATGTTCCTCACAATTGGACGGATAAAATCGCCCGTAAAATGCAGGCAAGTAAAGAAGTGTTCGCCCAAGTATTTGGCGTGATAGGCACGCGTGAAAAATTCCTCGATAAGCGACTAGAACTTGCTCAGCATGAGTGGGCACGATTTTCAGCCAACGGCTCGGCTGAATGTAAAACATGTCATAAGTACGAGAGTATGCAGATAGAAAATATGCGTCCCGCAGCGCGTCTGCAAATGACACAAGCAGCCGAACGGGATCAAAGTTGTATTGATTGTCATAAAGGGATTGCCCACGAACTTCCTGCTGAAATGGACTCAACAGGTGGCATGCTCGGCAAGCTTATTTCTATGTCCCACAGCACCAGTTTCGATAAAGACAAACCCGTTTATAGCGTCAATTTCTTAGAAATGTATGTCGATGAAGGCCTGACCCAAGATGGTGGTGTGCTTGAGCCTGCGAGTAAAGTGACTGTGCTTGACGATAGCAAAGACGCCATCAAAATTTCCATAACAGGTTGGCGCAAAATGAAAGGCTTTGGCCGCGTAATTTATGAAGACTTTGGTTTGAATATCGCTTCGGCGGCATTGTCTAAAGCCGTTGCGCAGAGCCAAACAGATATTAGAACGTTCGAAACCAAAGAAGACGATTTGACCGGCCTAACATGGCAGCGTGTAGAAGTGGATCTGTGGGCGAAAAAATCGAACTTCCTCGACAATGTTGATCCTATTTGGACCGAAGCCAAACAAGCGTATGAAACGAACTGTAGTTTGTGTCACACCCAACCGGATGTTGCGCACTTTGACGCTAACACTTGGCCGGGTATGTTTGACGGCATGATGGGCTTTGTGAATTTCGATCAAGCAACCCAGGCGCTGGTACTCAAGTACTTGCAAAAACATTCCAGCACCTTTGCTGATCACTAAGAGGGATAACGGCATGGCGATGAATCGACGTTCTTTTTTAAAACGCATGTTATCTGTCAGTGCAACGGTCGCGATTGGACCTAGCCTTCTTGTCGCGACAGATGCGGAAGCAAACTCTGAATTGTTAGAAGGAGCATGGCGCACATCTGGCTCGCATTGGGGCGCATTCCGTGCCCGCGTTGTTGGCGGTGAAGTGGCAGAAGTGGTGGCGTTTAGCCATGACAAACACCCAACCGAAATGCTCGATGGGATTAAAGGGCTGATCTATAACCCATCACGGGTTAGATACCCGATGGTACGATTGGATTGGTTGAAGAAAACCGAGGGCTGGAATACCACGCGAGGCGATAATCGTTTTATCCGTGTCACGTGGGATCAAGCACTGGATCTATTTTATGGCGAACTAGAGCGGGTACAGAAAACCTATGGGCCATCAGGGCTATTAGCGGGCCAAACCGGCTGGCGTCAGACTGGGCAATTCCATAGTTGCACCACACACATGCAACGTGCCATTGCCATGCATGGCTTTTTCGTGAAGAAAATCGGTGACTATTCAACAGGTGCAGGGCAAACCATTTTGCCTTACGTGCTGGGTTCTACCGAAGTGTATGCACAGCAAACCTCTTGGCCGTTGGTGTTGGAAAACGCCAAACAGATCATTATCTGGGCGAACGATCCCGTCAAAAACGCACAGGTGGGATGGCAATGTCCTACCCATGATGTGTACGGCTATTTTGCGGAGCTGAAAGACAAAGTCGCGAAAGGTGAAATTAAGGTGATCTCCGTGGATCCTGTGGTGAGCAAAACACAGAACTATCTCGGCTGTGATCATCTCTATATCAATCCGCAAACCGATGTGCCGTTCATGTTGGGGATCGCACATACCCTTTACACCGAAGATCTTTACGACAAAGACTTCATTAAACTGTATTGCCTAGGCTTTGAACCCTTTGTTGATTACGTGACGGGTAAAACCAAAGACAAAGTCGAGAAAACGCCAGAATGGGCATCTGCAATTTGTGGTGTGCCTGCTGATAAGATCCGTGAATTTGCACGCATGCTTGCCAGCGAACGCACACAGATTATGTTTGGCTGGTGTGTGCAGCGCCAGCAACATGGTGAGCAGCCATATTGGATGGGCGCGGTTATCGCCAGTATGCTGGGCGGTATTGGCCTTCCTGGTGGTGGCGTATCATACGCTCACCACTATAGCGGTATTGGTGAGCCTGCCACAGGCGCAGCTGGGCCGGGTGGCTTCCCTCGGAACCTTGATCCGGGTATGACGCCGCTTCATAACAATAGTGACTTCAAAGGCTATTCAAGCACCATTCCAGTGGCGCGTTGGATAGAAGCCATTGAAGAGCCGGGTAAAGAGATCAACTACAACGGCAGTAAAGTGAAATTGCCGCCGATCAAGATGGTGGTCGTTAGTGGTAATAACCCTTGGCATCACCACCAAGATCACAACCGAATGAAGAAGGCTTACTACAACATTGAAACAGCGGTAACCATTGATTTTGCGTGGACAGCCACCTGCCGTTTTTCTGACATTGTGTTGCCTGCTTGTACCCAGTTTGAACGCAACGATATTGATCTCTATGGCGCGTATTCCGCCACAGGATTGCTTGCTATGCACAAGCTGGTGGATCCACTTTATCAATCTCGTTCAGACTTCGATATTTTCAAAGGGCTGACTCAGCGCTTTGGCATTGGTAAAGAGAAAGAATTTGCACAAGACATGACCGAAATGCAGTGGGTGGAAAAACTCTACAATGAATGCGCGGTGGCCAATAAAGGCAACTTCGAGATGCCAGATTTTAAAACGTTCTGGAAAGATGGCTACGTGAGTTTTGGTGAAGGTCATACCTTTGTTCGTCATGCGTTATTCCGTGAAGATCCCGAACTGAACCCTCTGGGTACGCCATCCGGATTCATTGAGATAACCAGTCGGAAGATCGGTAGTTATGGTTATGAATACTGCCAAGAGCATCCCATGTGGTTTGAAAAAGCGGAGCGTTCACATGGCGGCCCCGGTTCAGAGTCCTTCCCATTTTGGCTGCAATCTTGCCATCCAGATAAACGTCTTCACTCTCAAATGTGTGAGTCGCCAGCCATTCGTGAAACCTACACGGTGCAGGGACGTGAACCTGCCTATATCAACCCTTCTGATGCCAAAGCAAAAGGCATTAAAGACGGTGATTTGATTAGGGTCTATAACGACCGTGGTCAGCTTATCGCTGGGGCTGTGGTGTCGGATGATTACCCATCAGGTGTGATTCGTATACAAGAGGGCGCTTGGTATGGTCCAACAGGTTCGGAAATTGGTGCTATCGATACCTATGGTGACCCAAACACCATGACATTGGATATTGGTACGTCAGAATTGGCACAAGCGTGCAGTGCGTATACTTGTCTTGTGGAGTACGAGAAATTCAAAGGTGAGGCTCCAGCGGTGAACGCGTTTAGTGGTCCTATTGTTGTGGCGCCATAAGTGTATAATCCATAAAAAATAGCCGCTTAGCGGCTATTTTTTTGCAAAAAACAACCAAGTGTGGCGATTTAGGCCGCCATCTCTGCTTTCATCGTGTCTGCGACAAAGTGAATCAGTTCGACCCAAGCATCTCGTGTTTCTCGCGTGAAATCATCACCTAATCCTACTTTGAGGGTGTGCAGCAATGCATTGCCTACGGGCGTAAAGTGCGCTTTTTTTACCCCATACCCTTCGTGGCGTTTTGCTAACTGCTGTAATACAGGAAGCAGTTGCTCTGGTGCGTTCAAGCTGCTCACTGCTGCATGCAAAATCGCCATCAATTTACGACCTTGTTGCTTCATGTCACCCTTAAAAAGAGGTTTTAGTGTCGGGTCATATGAAAACAGTGTGTCGTAGAATATTTCAGCAGCTTGAAGCGAGATAGGCTCTACCTTGCGAAAACTGTTCGTGATCAACGTGACTTGCCGAGCTGTTAACGCCATAGCGGATATCCCCAAATATGGTGCATTGTGTATAAAATTATTATGCGAATTGTGGCTTGCTCTATCAAAAGGGTAGGAAATCATTTCGCTTTGTCCAATAACTTGTTAGCCATGTCGTCAACGACTCATCCATATTGCAAACGTCATGTAATCAAAATTGAGAATCAGATCTCAGTAGGATGATTGAATTTCCTATTAGCTATATATATCCAACTAACCTCAAGATGTTTGTTGAGCGATAGTTTGTAGGCTTGCGCACGCTACTGATTTAAAAACACAGTGGCTCTGAATCCTGCTTCTTGAGGTTGCTCGGGTATCATTCACTGGGAGTAGTTTTAACGGTAATAGCGCATTGGGGGAAATAACGGGTTTGTCCTGATCGGCGCTAGCTTCGCGTTACATTGATAAAAAAGACCGCGATAGCGGCGACATGACAAGGAGCAGCATGTTTACATTTGACGACATTCGTTTGCGTCCCGCCAAAACCGAAGAGCGGGATCATCTCTGGCACTTTATCTATGTGGACAATGAGTGGAAAGCGCACGACGCGCCTTACTTTCCCTTAGAGCATCAATCAAAATTTCAATTTCGCCGCCATCTGTTTAAGCGCCTCAAAGAAGCGAAAACCGCCATGGTGATTGATTATCAAGGAGAGGCGGTCGGATATCTTTCTTGCTATTGGGAAGAGCAATCCACGCGTTGGTTAGAAGTAGGCATTACCATTTTTGCATCTACACATTGGGGTAAACAAATTGGCCGTAAAGCACTGACCTTGTGGATCTCTCATCTTTTTGAATACTACGACGTAGAGCGCATCGGCCTCACCACTTGGTCTGGCAACCCCCGCATGATGAAATGTGCCAGTGCATTAGGTATGCAAGAAGAAGGGCGCATTCGCAAAGTGCGTTTCTACCAAGGGGAGTATTTTGATTCACTGCGTTATGGCGTACTGCGTGACGAATGGCAGTCTCTGCAACAATCAGCCTGTGGGCTTCGAAGTGTGGGGTGATTTTACACTGTAAAAGGGAGTAACCTTTTGCTCCCTTGTACTGGCTCAATCCCCTCACCGATAACCGTTACACAGGCAATCCAGAGAAATATTCTATGTTCGTTATGTTGCCCTAGAGAGGCCAACTGCTAGAATCACGGCTTACAATAACAATTCAAAAGAAAGTGAATCACCATGAAATTGGAAGCCGTCGATTTCAACGCGCCTGATGCCGCTGCGCGTTTCGTTGAATCCCTCCGTGAGACAGGATTTGGCGTACTCAAAAACCACCCTATCAGCCAAGATTTAGTGGCTTCAATCTATGAGCATTGGCAGCAATTTTTTGACAGTGAAGACAAAGCGAACTTTCGTTTTAAACCTGAAAGCCAAGATGGTTTTTTCCCATCAGATGTGTCTGAAGTGGCAAAAGGTCAAAAGAAAAAAGACATCAAAGAGTTCTTTCATTATTACCCTTGGGGTCAGTGTCCTGAAACACTTAAGGACGAGCTGCAAGATTACTATGAACAGGCCAATGGGCTTGCACAACAGCTACTTGCGTGGGTTGAAACCCACTCTCCTGAAGAGGTATCCGTACGATATTCGCAGTCGCTGTCGAGCATGATAGACGGCAGCGATAAAACCTTGCTCCGTGTGTTGCACTATCCGCCAATGCTCGGGAATGAAGAACCTGACGCAATTCGTGCTGCCGCGCATGAAGATATTAACTTGCTCACTATCTTGCCTGCCGCCAATGAGCCTGGCCTGCAAGTGCTCGGTAAAGAAGGGGAATGGTTAGATGTCCCATGTGATTTTGGCAACATCATTATTAATATTGGCGATATGTTGCAGGAAGCATCAGGCGGTTACTTTCCATCAACCACACACCGTGTGGTGAACCCAGAAGGTGCGGACATGAGCAAGTCTCGCATTTCATTGCCTTTGTTCCTGCATCCAAAGCCTGAAGTGGTGCTTTCTGAGCGCTATACTGCTCACCGTTATTTGATGGAGCGCCTGCGCGAACTTGGCCTGATTTAATCTCCGCCACCACGTGCCCGCGAGACAAAAAGCCAGCGAAATGCTGGCTTTTTTGACCCGCCACACATTCTTGTTGAGCAAGCATTTTGATGTTGCTTGGATAGTCGGCAAATAAGATTGATTTAAAACGAGTAAAGGGAGGAAGAATGTAGGACGTCGACTAGTATTCTATAAGAGGATACGGGAGTCTCATTAATGCAAAAGTCATTTTTATCAAACTTGAAGCGAGCCATGGGTAGTGTGATTGGCTCTCACACTGACGTTGGAAGCGATGCCAATGCCAAGATCGCTGCGCTTGATAAGTCGATTGCGATCATTGAATTCGACCCTTCGGGCCATATTCTATTTGCGAACGAGAATTTTCTCAAAGTCATGGGTTACGGCCTTGAGCAAATCGTCGGGAAGCATCATTCGATGTTCGTTGACCCCGCTTATGCAAAATCCATGGAATATCGTGATTTTTGGGCCAAATTGGCGAATGGTAAATCGTTTTCCTCCGAGTACAAACGCGTGGGGAATAATGGGGTGAATGTCTGGATTCAGGCATCGTATACGCCGGTTTATTCTGCTGAGGGTAGCGTGAGGAAAGTGGTGAAATTTGTCACTGATATCACGCAAGATAAAAACAAAAATCTTGATTACTCAGGCCAAATCAATGCCATAAATCGTAGTCAAGGTGTCATCGAATTTGATATGAAAGGAAACATCCTCAACGCCAATGATAATTTCCTTGGTGTGGTGGGATATACGCGAGAGGAAATCGTTGGTAAGCATCATTCGATGTTTGTGGAGTCTGACTATGCTCGTTCAACAGAATACCGACAGTTTTGGGAACTTCTGGCGACTGGTGAGTTTCAGAGTGCGCAATATAAGCGTCTAGGAAAAGGCGGTAAAGAGGTGTGGATTAGCGCATCTTACAACCCTATTCTGGATGAGGATGGTAAACCGTTTAAAGTTGTTAAGTTCGCCACTGACATTACTGTGCACAAGTTGCGAAACGCTGATTTTGCGGGTCAAGTTGCAGCAATTGGTAAGTCACAGGCGGTGATTGAATTTAATCTCGACGGCACTATTCGCCAGGCAAACGACAATTTCCTTAATGCTGTGGGTTATCGATTAGAAGAAATCGAAGGTAAACATCATTCTATGTTTGTTGGCCGTGAGCAACGAGACTCCCAAGAATATAAGAATTTTTGGAAAAAGCTTGGTAGCGGCGAATTTCAGGCTGGCGAGTACAAGCGAATTGGTAAAGGAGGCAAAGAAATATGGATACAAGCCTCTTACAATCCCATCCTGGATGCATCGGGTCGACCCTTCAAAGTTGTTAAGTATGCCTCTGATGTGACGGCACAAAAATTAAAAAACTCAGACTTTGAAGGTCAAATTGAAGCCATTGGAAAATCCCAAGCGGTCATTGAATTTGACATGGACGGCACGATTCGCCATGCCAATGATAATTTCTTAAACGCGATGGGATATACGCTGAAAGAAGTTCAAGGGCGTCATCACTCTCTTTTCGTTGATCAACAGGAAAGTGGTTCGCGTGAATACAAAGCCTTTTGGGAAAAACTCAATCGCGGTGAATTTGAAAGTGCCGAGTTTCGACGTATTGCTAAAGGCGGCCGCGAAGTGTGGATTCAGGCCTCGTACAACCCCATTCGCGATATGAATGGAAAACCAATTAAAGTCGTCAAATACGCGACCGATATCACGTCGAAAAAACGCGCAGTGTCCTTGATCAGTGATTGTCTATTGTCGCTCTCCAAGGGGGATCTTAATCACACGGTGGGGGAGACGTTGGATGCAGAATTTGAACCTGTTCGTAATGCGCTTAATTCAACCATTGACCACCTCAACAAGTTGGTTACAGATATTGTCCGAGGATCTAACTCTGTGGGCAGTGGCGCGCGCGAGATAAAGTTAGGTACAACTGACTTAAGCGACCGCACTGAATCTCAAGCAGCCAGCTTGGAGGAAACGGCAGCGAGTATGCAAGAAATCACTGCTACGGTTCAGCAGAACGCAGATACGTCTCAAAGTGCTGTGATGTTGGCCAATGAAGCCACGCAAAAAGCAGAACGCGGCGGTAAAGTGGTGCTTGAGGCAGTCGGTGCGATGGCTGAGATCGAAAAATCCAGTAAGCAGATTTCTGACATCATTGGCGTTATCAATGAAATCGCCTTCCAGACAAACCTTTTGGCGCTGAATGCGGCGGTGGAAGCTGCGCGTGCCGGCGAGCAAGGACGCGGTTTTGCGGTGGTTGCTGGAGAGGTGCGTAACCTCGCTCAACGAAGCGCCAAAGCCTCGATTGAAATCAAAGAGCTGATCAATGCCAGTGTCAATAAAACCAAAGACGGCACACATTTGGTGAGAGAGTCGGGTAATAATTTGGTCGAAATTGTTGATGCCATTAAGAGTGTATCTAAGTTGATTGGCGACATGAGCACGGCCACTCAGGAGCAATCACAAGGCATTGGCGAGATTAACCGCGCGGTGACTGAAATGGATAATATGACGCAGCAAAACGCGGGTTTGGCTGAGGAAACCACGGCAGCCAGTGAGAACTTACTCGCTGAGGCGGAAAGTTTGCTTGAACTGGTTACCTTCTTTAAAACTCGTGCAAGTTAGTAAGCTGCATATGAAAAATAAAGAAGCGGGCGAAAGCCCGCTTTTTGTTTGCTTGATGACAAGGCTGAGGTATTGAAACACCCTCCGTGAAGACTTGATAGGCTAGCTACGCCTATTATTCGTCGTCTTCACCGTTATTGTCTTCTTCGACTTCTTCCCTTTGATTATCGCCGTCAATACAAACCGTGTCGCCTTCATCTTCATCGAAGATCAGGTGGTCAGCGCTGCCGCCAGAGAGGGCGGTGTTGTTTTTGCGTGTTGGCATTTCGTTTTCTGGCAGATTAAAGAACGCCACCATTTCAGTCATGTCCTGAGAAAGATTCCACATGCCTTCACTGGCGGTGGTAGCTTCCTCTACTAAGGAGGCATTTTGCTGCGTCATATTGTCCATTTTGGTGATGGACAAATTGACTTGCTCAATGCCGACGCTTTGTTCTTGCGCCGCATCTGAAATCTCTTCCATTTTACTGCCAACATCCTCGACCATTGAAACGATTTCCGTCAGTGTTTTTCCAGATTCACTCACTAAATCTGAGCCAGTGGCGACTTTCTTTTTACTCGCTTCAATCAGCTCTTTTATCTCCTTCGCGGCACTGGCGGAACGCTGTGCCAGGTTACGAACCTCCCCTGCAACCACCGCAAAACCGCGTCCTTGTTCACCGGCTCTTGCCGCCTCAACCGCTGCATTGAGTGCCAATAAATTAGTCTGGAAGGCGATTTCATCAATCACGCCGATGATCTCAGCAATTTCGTTGCTTGCATCTCTAATTTCATCCATGGCGGCAATCGTTCTTGAAACCGCATTGCCACCTTCTCGCGCCTTAGCCCGTGCTTTCATGCTCACCATTTTGGTGGAAAAGGCATTCTCGGCACTTTGTTTCACCGTGCCTGTCATTTGCTCCATGCTCGCCGCGGTTGACTGCAAAGAAGAGGCCTGCAATTCAGTCCGCATGCTTAAATCCTGATTGCCAGCAACTATCTCGCGCGAGGAGATAGAAACTGTAGAGGCGGTGTCACGAATGCTTTGGATAACCTCCGTGAGTTTATCGATGGTCTGGTTGGTGTCTTTTTTGAGCTGAGCAAGTCGGCCGCTGTAGGATCTCTGCATGCGCTGAGTGAGGTCACCTTTTGCCATGGCAGCGAGAATGTGCTGCATGTCAGCCAACGAAAGTTCGACGTTCTCTGTCAGTGCGTTGAGACCTTCCGCCAAGTTGTAGAAAAAGCCCTCTTTTCCAGCCATTTCGATGCGGCCACTAAAATCTCCTCGGGTGGCGCCCGAAATCACCTCTGCGATTTCGCGCTCAATGGCGACTTCGGCGGTGCGATCTTTCCACTCAATCACAGTACCAATACGATCACCGGCTAAACCAATCATGGGCATCGCATTGATTGACATGACTCTATCGCCAACAAAAAATTCACTCCTGAATGGCGTGGTTAGTTTCGCAAGAATGTTCTGCTGCTTGGAGGGGACGCGATGGAATACATCAATATGTTCACCGATAATTTTTGACGGATTAAAGTTCTTTATCTCTTTACCAAAATCATCCTGGGCATCGATGAGCATATTTTTAGCGGCATCATTGAGATAGATGATTTGATTGCTGCTGTTGGCCAGCATGATGTTATTTGATACGCAATCTAGTGCCTGACGGACCTGCGCATTCTCTTCAGCAATGTCTTTTGATGCTTCTTCGGCTTCTCGTTTAGCATGTTCTGCAAGTTCGGCGTTGTTTAAGGAGCGGTTTGTTGCTTCTTTGATTGAAAGCAGATCGCCGCGATAATCGCCTTGGATTCGAATGCTAAGATCACCTTCAGAAATCTTCGCCATCACGGTATTGATTTCACTCAAGGCACTTTGTGTGGCGGTCATGAGTGAATTAAATGCCTCAGAGGACTGGCTAATTTCATCGTTTCCTTTGACGTCCAGCCGAAGAGAGTAATCCCCGCATCTTGATACGGTCTTGAGGCTTTTTGTCATACGGATCAACGGAGAAGTGACTGATCGCGTAATTAAAAACGCTACCAATATGCCTAAAATAATACCAAAAAATCCCGTTAGCTTGAGAACCGTTCCAATCTCTTTATTGAGCGAGTTGAGTTTTTCTACCTCATTTTTTAACGCCTCGTTTTGTAGTTCTACAATTTCGCCGATGAGCACGAGAGATAGGGTGGCAAGCGGGGAGGCCTTGGTTCCCAATAGGTATTGCGACATGTTCCATTGGTCGGAATCTCGTACCGCAAACAGTTGCATTACGACGGGTGAAAACTGGTCTCGATAACCAGCATAGTCATTGTAATATCGCACTTGTTCACGTGTTAGCAGGTGCTTATGTTCTTCGAGTGTATCGAAGAGGATCGTATTTGTGGTCCACTGTTGTGAAAACGTCGATTTAAAGGCTGGGTCACCACTGAGTAAATAGGATTGAATAGAGGCGAGACCGAGAGAAAATGAAGCACTGGACTCGGCGAACAGCCCGAGCAATTCTTTTCTTTTTGGCGTTGCAGGTAATCCTCGTTCAATCGAAGTTAGGCGATTAATCGAGTCAATCAGCTCTACAACAATCGGTTCGCCTTGCTGGGCGTAGATTTTCATGGCCGGTTGTTCGTCAACCGTGTGGGCAATGCGTTCCGCGTCATCTTGTGCTGCGCGATATTGTCTTAGACTTTCTGTCAACGTGGCGAGCTTCTCTTTGTAGCCATTCATTTGTTGATGTTCGCTTTCGATTTCCGAATCAAGCACTTTTAATTGTTTATCTATGCTTTCCCATACTGCTTGGCGTTCCTCCTTGAATTCAGGGTTTCCCAAAACCAAGTACCCACGCAAGATGGCCAGTGATTTATTCACCTCTGCAACGAGTTGATGGCTCGCCAAGGAGGCCGAAAATGTCGATCCGACGAGCTCTTGTTCAACATGTTGAACGTCCGTTAGCCGAGTGCTGGATAAGGTGACAGCAGCAACCAAAATGGCGAGGACCAAACCAAAGCCTAATGCGAGGCGCTTTCCAATCGTGTAGCGAAAGTGTTTATAATTCATTGATTGTTCACTCATCCAGTTTGCTCTGTTCACCGACCAACACTGTCAGTTTTCTGTGGATCAAGTCGACAAGGGCGTAGACATCGGAGGGGGTTCTGGTGCGCTCATAATGACGATGAGAGTAAAAGTCACCAAAACTGTTATGTGGTTCAAGTGTTGCGAGGATCGTTGACAACGAATCTAAACAGGCACCCGCTAACAAAAAGACTTCTGCGGGAATGGCTTCGCTTCCTTGTCGTTTCACACGCTTGATAACGGGTGTGCCCACTTGTTTAGCAAACAGATCGATATCGTCGCCCAATTTTGCCAATGCAAGAAAGACTTGCTCTGGCCGGTAGTTTTTTACCGGGATAACATTTCGTGGCAAAGAGCTTGAGATCTTGGGTTTGTATCGATAGGCATAGTGCATCACCATTGAATCAATGTTTTTGACCAAGGAATAGACTTGTGTCGGAGTTAGCTCGCCATATAGGTCAGAGTAACCATATTCAGTTTGGTTTGTCGTCGTATTACTTTCTGCGGCTAGACCATAAGAAGAGATAAAACAGAAAAGCAACATTCCGTTAATTACCGTGCCTCGCAGCGTAAATTGCGGACTTGAGTGATGTTGATTCAACATGGATTGCTTCATTCCTTGCCTTATCTTTTATTAACAATAAGAAACATGATTCAAAAATTAGCCTTGGCTCACATTTGAGTTTAGACGTAATTCACGTAAACGCGTGTTTCAACACGCCATCAGAACAAGGGGGCAAGGAAATAGACAGGTTAAGTAAAAAGCGGTGAATATTGAGGCTGTTGGATGTGGTTGAGTTTAGGTATTCACGTCATCTTGGGAGGAAATTTGCTGCAACCAGCGACCGAGTTGCAGAATTTCAGGTTGACGCGCGCGGTGCTTTTTATACACAAAGTACAGGCTGTCACCGGTGGGCATTTCATGCATGGGGATCCGCACCAGCTGCTCGCGGTCTATTTCGTTCATGAAATAGTAATTTAAAAAGGTAATACCATGTTCATAGCGCGCCGCCTCGGTCGCAAGCAGCATGTGGCTGAACGAATGAATTTTTACGCTTTTTGGCAATGAAAATCCGCCCAACTTACACCACTGCGCCCAGTCGTTTTCCATTAATGAAGTGACAGATAATAATGGGTAATCCCATAGTGCTTCTGGCAACGGCTTGTCTTTGATTTGTTGCCAAATTTTGTGGCTACAGACGGGGTATAAATATTCTTTGTAAAGCAAATCGTACTGGTAGTTTCGCCCTGGCTCGAAATCGATAATAAAGCAGTCTGCCAGCTTATCAGAGAGGTGAGGGTGGTCGGCAAACATTTCCAGTGCGAGGTCGATTTCAGGGTGTTTTTGTCGAAAATCAGATAATTGCGGCATCAGCCATTTCACCGCCAGTGAGCTGAATACGGCTAGTCGAAGTTGGCCAGACACGCCTTCTCTGACTTGATGGCTGGCGCGAGCGATGGCTTGCAATGGGTCAGCAACGTCATCGTAATAGCGCTGACCGACAGCAGTGAGTTGCAGTAAACGACCTTGGCGATCAAACAAAGATTCACCCAAAAAATCTTCCAATAAGCGGATCTGATGACTCACCGCGCTTTGTGTCACGCTCAAGCGTTCAGCCGCTTTAGAGAAGCTATTTAGACGGGCAACCACCTCAAAATATTGTACGGCACGTAGTGGTGGAAACTTCATTATCTAAATAACTCATGAAAGAAGAATTTTCATCATTATACGTCATGCTAAAGCGGCGCTAGTATGTGTTTTTGTGATCAATGTTTGATCCTCCATCACGAACCGGAGCCTTTATCGTGCGTACTATTTCTGTTGGGTTGGCCATGACATTGTTGGTTCTTGGCAATCTCAGCGCGACGTTTTCCGACGCGCTTGTGAAAACCATGGAGGGTGGACCAGATGGGGCCATCTTCCAGTTTGCCCTATTTCGTCAGGTGTCTGCCGTTCTCATTTTGCTTCCTTTCTGTTTGACGGCGCCCGTAAAAAACCTGAAAAAAGGCTTAAAATGGCATGCATTGCGTGCCCATATATGGCTACTTGGCGTGTTCTTTTCAGTGATTGCGCTGACGACCATGCCGCTGGCAACCGCGAACGCCATTTTCTATGCGGCACCACTGATCATGTTGCCATTGGCTGCAATTTTTTTGCGAGAGAAATTGTCCGCGCCGTCAATTATTGCTGCGGTGGTTGGGTTTATCGGCGTGCTCATTTTGGTGCGTCCGACAGAACTTGATTGGGGGGCGTCCTCTGCGCTGATTGTGGCGGTGACGCTGGCGGTCAACAACTTGTTGATCCCTAAAATCCCACGTGAGCAAACGGTGTCTCAGACCTTGATGCTGCATAACCTGATTGGTATTCCCATCGCGTTTGCGCTGGCTTTGTATGAAGGCATGCCATTTAGCTTGGATCTATTCTGGCGCGCGGCCGGTTCGACCGCATTCATCTTGGTCTATGCCGCCACCTGTGTGATTGCGTATCGCGCGGCGGAAAGCAACAAAATCGCCAGTGCGGAATACAGCGGCTTAGTCTGTGCGGTGGGTGTAGGTTTGGTGCTGTTTGGCGAAGTGCCCGACATGATCATGATCGTGGGTACGACCTTGATCGTGGTGCCATTGATTTGGTTGGCAGGGCGCGAGAAACACAAAGCACGCAAAGCCAAAAAAGCGGCAAGTTTAGCGGCAACATTGGCGGCAAATCAAAAAGTGACAGAAGAAGCTATCGAACCCGCGTAAACACCAAACTGCACAAAAAACCACGCCAAGCGCTAATCGAGTGGCGTGGTTTTTTATGTGCTCGCACGCAGTTGCGGTGGCACAGTTACCATCAAATGTGAGATCAGGGCTTTAAGCCTTGCAGGCTGGTGGCGGTCTTTGTGATAGAGAAGATAAAGGGGCACTTTATCAACTTGCCAATCCGTAAACACCGTTTCTAATTTCCCTTCCGCGACAGCCTCATTGCAGTACAAATCGGGCAAGCGACATATCCCGTTACCTTGTAAGGCCGCGTTTAATAGCACATGTCCATTTTTACATTGTAAATTACCGGTGACATCTACCTCGACGTGCTGCACTGGCGAATTGGTACTCACGTATTTCCACTTCGTCACAGAGCCAGTTAGGCAATCGTGTTGTTGCAGGTCGCGTGGGTGTGTCGGTTTTCCGCTTAGTGCCAAATAACGAGGCGATGCATATGTACCAATTCTTATGTTCCCCATTTCACGGCCAATTAACAGAGAGTCCGGCAGTGTGCCCATGCGCAGGACGAGATCAAACCGTGATTGGATCAGATCAACACGCTCTGAGCTGAAATCGAGTTCAACATGGATATCGCGGTGGGCCGCGCAGAACTGATGAATAGCGTCGCCAATCAGCGATTCTCCAATGATCCCACCAACACAATTCACCGCGATAGCGCCTTTCATCTGATCGGCATCATCACTTGCGTGAGCGATCGCATCATCAATTTGCATCAGTGCTGCTTGGCAACGTGTAAAGAATGCTTCGCCTGCTGTGGTTAATCGTTGAGATCGAGTCGTACGAATAATGAGTTGCACGCCTAGACGGGATTCAAGCTGACTAAGCTGACGTGACATATGCGCGCGTGAAGCCCCGAGTTTGTCAGCCGCTTTTGAAAAACTGCCTGATTCGGCAATGGCCACGAAGGCACGAATGTCGTGCAGATTGTCGTTCAATGGATCTCTATTGGTGCTCATAAGGTAACACTGAGTTTTATTGTGATATATATATCAACAATCATGACTTATTTAGAATGCAGCCTCAATAAGAAACACCCAATAACAAAAACAAACAATCCGATCGAGGTAGAGCATGAAAAAGTTAGTTGTTATCACAGGTGCAAGTTCAGGCATTGGTGAAGCCATCGCAAAACAATTCTCAGCGCAAGGTCATCCACTGTTGCTGCTTGCACGTCGTGTAGAGCGCCTTGAAGCATTGAACTTACCAAACACCCTGTGTAAGCAAGTGGATGTGACAGACAAAGCCTCTTTCGATGATGCCGTTGCTGCTGCACAAGCCATTTACGGCGAAGCCGATCTGCTGGTTAACAACGCGGGTGTGATGTTGCTGGGCGACATGGCAACCCAAGATGCTGCTGAATGGCAAACCATGTTCAACGTGAACGTGGTCGGTTTGATGAATGGCATGCAAGCCGTCCTTGCACCAATGATTGCGCGTAATAGTGGCACCATCATTAACATCAGTTCCGTCGCTGGCCGTAAAACATTCCCGAACCACGCAGCGTACTGCGGCACCAAGTTCGCAGTTCATGCCATCTCTGAAAATGTACGTGAAGAAGTGGCAGCCGCAAACGTTCGTGTTATCACCATCGCTCCTGGCGCGGTAGAAACCGAACTCTTGTCTCACACGACGAGCGATGAAATAAAAGCTGGCTACGAAAGCTGGAAAGAAGACATGGGCGGCATTCTAGCGGCGGATGACATCGCTAACGCAGTGACCTACGCATACAACCAGCCACAGAATGTATGTGTACGTGAAATAGTGCTAACGGCGACACGTCAACAGCCGTAATAGCGGTCAATATTTCTGTGCTTAAACAAGCATTGGCCTCGGTAAATACCGAGGCTTTTTCGTTATGTGGGCGGGGAGAAGTCGAAAATGGGAGATTGGCAAACGCGTAATGGTGAGTTTAGATGAGCCACCTTTGATTATTCGCTCTTTTAAGTGGCGTGAGCGATGGTATCATCGGGGCATACTCGTTTTTAAAACCATCACTAATAATACTGTGCCCGTGGCGGAGTCAAAATGGCAAAACTAACACTACAAGAACAGATGCTGAAAGCTGGTCTTATCGACAAAAAGGCAATGAAGAAAGCCGGGAAGACGTCTAAAAAATCCCGTACCTTGGCGAAAGAAGCTAAAGCCGCTGTTGAAGAAAATCGCTCAGCGCAAATCGCACAAGACCAAGAGCTTAATCGTCAGAAGCAGATTGAAGCTGAGAAGAAAGCGATTGCCGCACAGGTGAAACAGCTTGTCGAAATGAACAAAATTGACCGTAGAGATGGCGACATTGGTTACAACTTCACCGATGGTACGTTGGTGAAAAAACTTTACGTCAATAGAGACATCCAAGCTCAGTTGGTAAATGGCCGTTTGGCGATTGCACGCTACCTTGATGGCTACTCCATTGTACCCGGCGTGGTGGCAGACAAAATTAGCCAACGAGACGAAGAGACGATCATCGTTAACAACACTGTTAACGAGCAAGAGATTGACGAAGATGACCCATATGCAGACTTCAAAATCCCTGACGATTTGATGTGGTAATGGGGGCGCTACGTCTTTTAAGAGTCAGCCGTATTTCTCATATTCGACTTGCTTTTTCTTTTGGTAGTATACTTTGAGTGTTAGGTTTTTTGAGGTAATAAATATGAACAAAAAAATCGAATCATATGGTGTAGGTGCTATTGAGAGGCCAAAGATTAAAGCCACTAAAAAACTCGATCTTTCAGGTGTTCATGGGCAGCAAATTGTAAAATCTGAAACTAAGTTGGCTTTGAGAACGCATCGTAAAACGTTTGAAAAATTAGCTGATATGTAATGGATATTATCTGTTTTCCTTTCGAGCGCGTTGTAGAAATAAATATGTTCATATTAGCGACAGAGCCGGGTATGCAGGGTTCTGTTGATATACCTAAGTTACAAGGTGCTCTGGGGAGAATAGACAATGCTATTGTTTATGATGGTTTGGATGACATCTTTGATATAGCAGCAAAATACACTGCTAGCATAGCTGTCGCTCACGCCTTACCTGACGCAAACAAAAGAACGGGTTTAATCGTTGCCCTTGAGTATTTGTCATTGAATGACTTTGAACTGACCAGTGACAATGACAAATTAGCTGATGCGGTGAGAGATTTGGTCCTTGAAGAGATTTCAGAAAGCGACTTTGCGGACATTCTTTACGCGCAATATGCTCAAGAAAATAATATTGTTAAGTAAATAAATGCCAACATCCAAACACAAAGGCGCACCCCAATCGGTGCGCCTTTCTCTTATCTATTTCCAACTAAATCAACGGTTAATTGGCTCTATTGATGCCAGAACCTACTGATAGCTAAGCTCTGTTGCCTTCCCTCTGAATATTCGATAAACCACAAAGGTATAAAGTAAGATCATGGGCATGACGAACGCTGCGCCGACACCGACAATCTTCAGTGTGGCGGGAGAGCTAGCGGCATCCTGTGCCGTCATGATACCCGGCACCACATACGGGAAGAAGCTATAGGCCAACCCTAAGAAACTGAGCGCAAAGATCATGCTTACGCCGAAGAAAGGCCATCTTGCACCCAAATCATCTTTCATCGGGACTTGACGCAGATAGTGGTCAACCAGATAAATGATGGACATCACGACCAATGGTACAGGGGCGAGCAACAGCATTTCAGGGAAGCTGAACCATCGATCGGCGACTTGCTCGTTAACAATAGGGTTCACAATGCTCACTGAAGCAATGCCAATCGCCGCCAGCCAACCCGCACGACGAGACCATCTCGCAGCGCGAATTTGCAATTCCCCTTCGGTTTTTAGCACCAGCCATGCCCCGCCAATATAGACATATGCCGCGGTGACACATAGCGCACTTAATAGAGCGAAACTGTATGCAGACGGTGACGACTCAAAGCCCATTATGTAGCGACCCATCATGTAGCCTTGCGACAATGACGCTATCAGCGAGCCAGCTTTAAAACAGCGATCCCACGTGTCTTTGCGCTCGGCTTTCGCTTTGGCGCGAAAATCAAATGCGACGCCTCGCATGATAAGGGCAACCAGCATGACGGCGGTAGGCAGATAAAGCTCTGTCAGGATCAAGCTGTGCGCAGGCGGAAATGCAATCAGCAAGATGCCAATCGCCAGTACCAACCAGGTTTCATTGGCATCCCAGAACGGGCCAATAGAGGCAATCATTCTGTCGCGCTGCGCTTGGTGATTAGCGGGCAATAAGATACCCACACCAAGATCGTAGCCATCAAGAATGGCGTACATGAAGGCAGAAAAACCCAATAGCAGCAAGTAGATTTCCGGCAAGTAATCCATCATACGATTGCCTCCTGAGTGGATGGAGTCGGCGTGTTATGCTCGGCATGGATGGCCTTTCTCGCCAAGTAGAACAAGGTGCGAATATAGGCCACCAGCAACACCACATAGACCACCAAATACATCGTCAGTGAAATCATGACATGGCCACTTGGCACAGTGGTGACAGCCTCTGAAGTGCGTAGCACACCGTTCACCAACCAAGGCTGACGACCAATTTCCGTCACATACCAGCCAGCCAAAGTGGCTATCCAGCCGGAGAAGGTCATCGCCACTAGCCCGTATAGATATGGCTTTGGCAATTCGCGCTTACGAATGATCCTAACTGCGCCATAGCTGGCGACCAAAAGCATCAGCACACCCATACCAACCATGATGCGAAAACCATAGAACAGCGGTGACACAGGCGGGTGATCTTCAAAATCATTTAAGCCAACCAATTCACCATGTAAGTCATGGGTGAGGATCAGGCTCGCCAACTTTGGGATACCAATTTCCAGCGCATTGCTACGAGTATCTTCATCAGGGATCGCAAACAGCAGAAGCGGCGCGCCATTTTGGGTTTCCCACACTCCTTCCATTGCGGCGATTTTCTCGGGTTGATGCTCAAGGGTGTTCAAACCATGTAAGTCACCGACAAAAATCTGCACCGGAATGAGTCCTGCTGCGGCAAGTATCGAGACTTTCAGCCCTGTTTTTGCCACGCGATAATCGGGCTTTTTAAGGTATTGATAGGCGCTAATACCTGCAATCAAGAAACTGGCAGTTAGGCCAGATGCCAACAAGGTGTGTGCCAGTCGATACGGCAGTGACGGGTTCAATATCACCTCTTTCCAACTGGTAACGTGAACAATGCCGTCAATCAGTTCATAACCCGCGGGCGTGTGCATCCAGCTGTTGAGCACCAAGATCCAAAATGCCGAGAGGCTTGTGCCCACCGCCACCAATATTGTTGCGAGCGTATGTACCCAATCCGCCACTCTGCCACGACCAAACAACATGACACCAAGGAAGGTGGCTTCCATGAAGAACGCGGTCATGACTTCATAACCCAGCAACGGGCCCGCGACATTGCCCACGCGTTCCATAAAGCCCGGCCAGTTGGTGCCAAATTGGAAACTCATGGTAATGCCAGACACCACGCCCAGCGCGAAGGTTAACGCGAACACCTTTACCCAAAAGTAATAGAGATCCAGCCAGACTGAATCTTGCGTTCGGTTAAAACGGAGTTTGAAGAACACCAGCATCCAGCCCAACGCAATGGTGATCGTCGGGAAAAGGATATGGAAGCTGATGTTCGCCGCGAACTGTATCCGCGACAACATAAGGGTTTCTAACATTTTGGCACCTCAATCATGAACAACTCGAAAATGGGGGTATCGTGCGAACACGTACAAATAAAAACGCGAGTTGTGATCGGGTGAAGTCGACGCTCTGACTGTCTGCAAAGGTGTCATGTATTGATCTATATCAATATATGGGTTTATACGATAGGAGGTTTACGTGAGGATCTACCTCGAATTGTATTCAAATATTAAGGGGTAACAAGGGCGCAACAATCCGTATGAAATGGTTACATCAGTGCCAGTAGTTTGGTGGGATGAGAGCCATCGTTTTGCCGCAGCGTTCTTATGACCAGCAGCACTGATTCTTTCCACCTGAGCTGTGAAGAAACATTCAGAGATATTTACTCACTCTCAAAACGGGACACTTCAAAAACTGCTTTTTAGGCAAAATGTTACGATGATAAAAAATGGAATTGAGTACTAACTGGCTGTTTGGTGAATGCCTTTTAGTGCAACCCAGTGTGGACTAACCACATATCAATGTCGTTTCAATGAAGAGTTAACAATGGATATAGTATTTATTCCTGTAAACCTAGAGCGTGATTTGAGTACCTGTGTCACCTTCCGAAGGGATGCGTGGTTTATCAGCCACGGTTCTGATAAAGGGTTCTCGGAGGACGATGCGATTCGGTGGTTCTATTCATTGTCAGAAGAAAGCCCAGACGGTTTTTTCCACATATGGCATGAGAAGAAAATTATCGGCCAGCTTGAGTTTAAATCCGGAATAGAAACATCGGATAACCAGAGAGCTGGCTACGTGAATTTGTTTTATCTTGCGCCTGCTTATAGGGGTAAGGGCTTGGGCCAAGTCATCCATAGCTATGTTGTAGATAAACTGATTGAAGACCAATGTGTTGGCGCCATGCTGCGCTATATTCCGGGTAATTTTCAGGCTGAGAGATTCTATCTAAAAAATGGTTGGTATAAATCAGCTGACGCTGATCAAAACCGTGGTCAGCCTATGCGTAAAGACTTCAATGAGTAGTGTTCACGTAACAAAATCATCAAGGCGTGTTGTGTCTCTGATGCAACTTACTGATGTGAAATAAAAGGTTACGATGAAAGCCCGCTGCCCCAATTGCCAAGAGATCACCAAGACCCTTCCCCAAAGTGGCGTTTGTCCACAATGTGACCAGTTTTCAATGGATTGGTATGTCTATGACTGGGAGGGGTTTGTGAAGAACAAGAAAGTCCTGATGTGGTGTGATGTGGGCGTATTCATTATCAGCATCACATCACTGTTTTTTTGCCTTTTCTATTCCGTGAATGAATTGATCTTGTGGTTGGCCAGTCTATTGGCGATTCCAGCTATGTTCAGCTTTCACAGTGGCTACGCAGCAGAGAGAAATCGCCAAAACTACAACGGTCATCGCGCTAAATGTTTAAGTTCGTGGATTCCGTTCTAACAAGCCAGTGCCCTTGCACACACAGAGGCCATCAAATGACATCGATGGCCTGCTTAACCTTATTTACTGAAAACGTTTGTGATAGCTTTCTTGGATACCTTCTCAGCTTTCTTTTCTTTTGCGGTGAGAAGGGGCTTTTTCTTTTGGTTCTTTTTGCTGTTTTGTCCTTTGCTCATGATGCTTTCCTTAGAGGTAACTTCTTAAGCCAAAAGCAAGCTTGTGCCTGCCTGAGGACCTTGTTAGGTAATGCTCGGGTATATTGTTTCAATCGTCGAGCAATCACATAACTAGCTTTAGTATGTTCTTATGGCACTGCAATAGATACAGCTAGCTGGCATCGTTGATGTCTGCACCTACCTTAAATTCACAAAAAAACCGGAAGGCGACCTCCGGTTTTTTTGTTTATCTATGCTGTCGTTTCTAGGCTGTTAACGCTTCACTGAGCCTAAGGGGTTAGCTCGCTGAGTGATTGGCCTTTGGTTTTGTGGCGCTTCACTTTCTCTGCTTGTTTGAGCAGCGCAAGCAATTCGTTATTGCGCCAACCTTGGGCGTGCGAACTGTATCGGCTTTCCATCATGGCGTTAATCTCTGCACCAATTTTCTCGCGTAAATCGTGCGGTAGATGACCGGTTTGCCAGTTGCGATAGTGAGTCGCAACCGCGACGGCATCATTGGCACTAACCGCGGTTTTCAGCATCAGCAGGACATTGTCAGCGTGAGGCGATTTTGACGTCTGCGTTTCTGCCGTTGAGGCTCGGTTAGCCTTTGGTCTGCGTAAATATAAGCCCAATGTGCCGATCCATAAAGTGGCAAAGAAACCTGTCGCCCACGGCCAATAACCCGCTTGCGTGATCACCTTAGTATCACTGGTTTGTAAAGGCGAAGACGGTGTTTGATTCGTGCTTGTATCGGATAGCTCGGGCTGAACATCAGGCGTGTTTTCTCCCGGCGTTACAGTTAAGGAAAGACCTTCGATCTCGCTAGTCTGTTGTTGTTTATCTTTTGTATTAAACCAATTAATCGACAGAGCCGGCAGTGTGATTTTCCCTTCCTGACGAGGAATAATGACTTGTTTCACGGTCATCACGGTGTAATCACCGTCCTCGCTGTACTCCGGTTTGTCAGAATACACATTCACGCTGGTGGGATAATCCAGATTGAGATTTGGCATGGCGCTTTGGGCAATGTTTTTGATTTTCAGGGTGATCACGCGGTTAATCGGCTCACCCACCTCGGTGCTGAGTCGTTGACTTAGCGTGTCCGGTTGCCAGCTTTGAGTTAGTTCAAGGCTTGGCGTTGGTAGCCACAAGCCTTGGAAATCCACGGGTTTGTTTTCAATGTTCAGGGTTAAGCCGTTGGCTTGACGGCTGAGAGGTACCCCCAGCGATGCGCCCCAGCTATTCCCTTTGACTTCAGTGCCACTGAATACCGCGCCTTCAATCGTGAGTTCGCCGGCTTGAGTCGGGGTGATTTGATATTGACGACTGATCACTACATATCGACGACCTTTCACCACGGCCTCGGCTTGCACATCTTCGCCCACTTGCGTGACGTCAAAGCCTTCACCGAACGGCGCTTGCAGGGCAGGGGAATCTAACCGTGTGCCGATCATCAAGCGAACGCGATAGTTGAAGGTTTCGCCAACATAGCCATCGTGGCGATCAAGTGTGGCGATCACGTCCACCGCTTGCGTATCAGCTTGTGCTGTCGCCTGACCTGCTTCTTCTACCTTGATGGTGATGGGATCAGTGCTCATGCCATCAATGGTTAACATTGGAACCGTGTAACTGCCGACCTGTTTGCCTGCGATTGCCACGCGCCATATGGTGCTGCGCGTTAATGTGCCATTGATGTAAGACGTGTTGCTGCTGACGCTCGGTCTGCCATAGATGAAATCTTTGTCGAGTGGCGAGAGATCCAGAGCGTCATTACTCACGCTTTCATCGACAGAAATGGTCAGTTGTAATGCGTCACCCAGCGCGACCACGTTTTTGGACACCGTGGCTTCGGCGGTTGCCGCAAATGCCACGCTGGGTAGAGACGCCATCACCATCGCAACGATTAGCAGGGCGGCTTTGGCCTGTTGTGACAGTGACATCAGCGAAAATCTCTGATCGTTCATTCTTTGTTCACCATGAATTTTCAGTAGGCTGCGGCATCTCTTTTTGCCTCGCCTGAAGGATTAACTGAGCGCGAAGCAAGGCGGCGGTATCATCCTGCACTTGCTCGAGCTTTTTAAGTACCGGATTGCTGGCGGTCAGGGCATCGCTGTCGTTGGCAGGCTCACCGGATTCAGAGGCCATTGCCGCTGGCTGTTCGCCTTGTTCTCCGTCCTGATTTTGTTCGCCATCCTGACCTTGTTCATTCTGCTGTCCGTCTTGTTCTTTGGTTTGCTCTTGCTCAGATTTGGCTTCGCTCTGCTGCTCGGCACCGTCTTGCTTGTTGGCGTCGGCGCTTTGCGGCTGACTCTGTTCAGAGGATTGCTCTTGTTGTTGATCTGCGCTTTCTTGGCCCGAACGTTCTTGCTCAGAACTCTCTTGCCCAGAGCCCTCTTGCTTAGACGGATTTTGCTGTTGCTGATCGCCTTGTTGATCCTGCGATGACTGATCTTGACTGCCTTGCTGGCTTTGAGACTTGTCCTGTGACTCGTCACCCTCACCCTGCTGTTGGTCGTTGCTTTGCTGATCTTTCTGTTCTTGTTGTTGCTGTTTCTGCTGTTCGAGGGCTTTTTTCACCACATCCAGATTGTGCTTGGCATCGGCGTTATCCGGCGTTTTCGCCAGCAAAGATTCATAGGTTTTCTGAGCAGCCTCTAAATCGCCAGCCTGGGCGTACGCATTGCCGAGGTTGTATTGAGAAACTGGATCGTCCAATTGCGACAAGGTCTCTATCGCGCCCTGATAATCTTTGGCTTTGTACTGCGCTATTCCTTTCCATGAAGGCGATTCAAAAGCGCTCGCCGCATCTTGATAGTTGCCCGATTCAAACTGCTCGTAGGCTTGTTGATCGTCGGTCTTAAAAGCCGCAGCTGAAGCTGGGTTAATCGGCATGACAACAATCAGGGCGGCTAATACCACGCCTTTTCGAAAACCAAACAGCGCGAGTAACATGATAGGCAGGAGCAGCCAGAAACCATCGTTGATGCGTTCTTCAATGGTTTTACTCTTCCCATCGGCGTTGCCGTCGAGCGGCTTGGCGGTAAACGCGACGAGGTTATTCACGTCTCGGTTGGTCGGCTGCCACTGTTGGAGCATGCCGCCTGTTTTCTGGGTGATAGACGCCAAGGTATTAAGGTTAAGTTTCGCTATCACTGGCATGCCATTTTGTTCCAGCAATTTGCCGTCTGGCAGTTTGATTGGCGCACCTTGTTGTGTGCCGACCGCCAAAACAGAGACGCGATAATCGCTGCCCCCCAGCACGTTAAGCGCGGCGTTGGACTCGCTATTGCTCAATCCATCGGTGATTAACACGATGTCTCCTTGCGCAAACCCAGCTTGTTTCAACAAATCCATCGCTTGGTTTATCCCTGCAGCGGCGTTGCTACCGGGGATTGGCATAATGGCGGGAGACAAATTCGGGATCAGGGTTTTTAGGGTTGCGGCATCTTCGGTTAACGGGCTGACGATATAACCATCGCCCGCATACGTCACCAAGCCTGTGCTGCCTTCTTTCCAGCCCGGTAACATGTCGAGCGCTTTGAATCGCGCTTGTGCAAGGCGGTTGGGCGCAATGTCTGTGGCGTACATAGACCGGGACATGTCCATCACCAACACGCGTGCGCCTGCAAGGTTAACCGCAGGTAATTCAGTTTTCTGCCAGCTTGGTCCAGCCAAGGCAATCACTGACATTAGCCATGCGCTAGCAAGCACAGCAACAGGCCAACGCTTGGGTTTGCGGTTAGCTGTTTGGTTGCTCGAAAGTAACGCGGTGAGATGCGGTGCGATCAAGCCCGATTTTTGCGCCTTTCCTTGAACCCAAGGAAGAAGCACGGCGAGTGGCAATAAGGCCAACAGCCATGTGGGGTGCATAAAGGTAAAATCAGCCATGACGTCTCCTTAAAACAACGATGACGACAGACAACGCCAGCGCGAATCCAAGCGGGAAGCGGAAAAGCTCGTCTCGTGGCCGCCATGTTTGCTGAACGGTTGAGATCGGCTCTAGCTGGTCGATGAGTTGGTAAATGGTTTCAAGCTCTTTTCTGTCCCGAGCGCGGAAGTATTCCCCACCGGTCATTTTGGCGATGTTGGTCAGGGTTCTTTCGTCCAAATCTTGCGAAGGGTTAACCCGTCTTGTGCCAAACAAGCTGCGTTGCAGCATGCTGTCTGCACCGACGCCAATGGTATAAATGGTCACGTCGTTTTCTTTGGCAAGCTCTGCCGCTTCTAATGGGTCGATAACACCTGCCGTATTCGCACCGTCACTGAGTAAGATGATCACGCGCTGCGGGGCTTTGCTATCAATAAAGGTTTTGGTGGCAACACCTAGCCCTTCACCAATGGCGGTGCTTTCACCGATCAGCCCGAGAACGGCGCGTTCAAGCTGTTGCGCCACGGTGTTGCGATCCAGTGTGAGCGGCGTTTGCAGATAGCCGTGATCGGCAAATAGCACCAAGCCCACGCGATCGCCTTCGCGTTTTGTGATGAAATCCGCCAGCACATCTTTGACGGCAGATAAGCGATCGGTGGTGCTGCCATTGGTCATCACCATGTCTTCCATCGCCATGGAGCCTGACAAATCGACGGCCAGCATCATGTCTCTGTGTTCTGGCTGGATCTGAATAGGGTCGCCATACCAAATCGGACGGGCAGCGGCGAGCACTACGCTCACCCACAGCAGCGCCATCAGCAGCTGTCGTAAACGGCTGCGTTGTTGTTTACCACCCAAGCCTTTTGGAATGCGGGGCAAGTGGATAGCCGCTGGGGTTGGCACGGGCTTGGCGAATTTGTATACCAGCAAGGGTAACGGCAGTAAAATAAACGCCCACCACCAGACAAACTCAAACATGGTTTGCCTCCTTGGTAGCGTTGCTGTCTATGGGTTTGCTGTTGGGCGGCAATGCTTGTTTTAACCACGTTTCTGCTAATGCTTTACAGGAATTCAGCTCGGCGTCTGACAGTGCGACGTTGGCAAATATCCCTTTCTGCCAAAGCTCGTCTTGGGCGACAAAGCCTTGTTTGATGGCAGGCAGTTGGCTGTCGAGAAATGCTAGCCACGCTGAGCCAGTCAGTCCCGCAACCAAATCGCGGTCGAAATAGCTCAGTGCCGCGCGCTTTAACAATGCATTGATGGCAGCCAGTGAATTGGCTTGAGTTAGCTGATTGAGCGCTTCATTTCGCGCTTGTAAGCTTTGAGTACGTTGACGCAGCAAAAAGATGGCAAGTAATGTGGCTGCCAAAAGTGCTGCGATCAATGCCCACCAGCCCCATGCCAGCGGCCAGATCCCGGGGGCGATCTGAAGCTGAATATCGGCCAGTGGTAATGTTGTTGATGCTGTGTTCGTCATGGTTATGACAATGCCTTCATCGTGTTTGACCTCATTTCGTATTTGTAGCGTGAGCACTGCCGCGACGCGTGCTGCCAATCTGCTGCAATAGCGGTTGTGCGGCGCTAATGGTATGCAGGGGAATCGCCAACGACCGCGCCATATCGGTAATAAATTGCTGGTGGCGTTGGTACTGAATGGCCAGACTTTCGCGGGTTTTACGCGCAGAAAAATCCAGCCATGCCGTGTCGCTATCATCCGATACCCATTCATGACCGCGGTAGTCGGTTTGTCCCTGCTCAAGCGGGTCTGAAATCTGAACAAACTGAATGCGGTTATGTTGGCGAAGTTGGCTCAATCTGCGCTTGTCCGCTTGGGTCAGCGCGTAAAAATCGCTGATGATGGCGATTTCACTGCCCTTGGGACACAAATGGTGCATGTGTCTAAGCGCGCCTTGCCAACCTTCTGTGGAGGCCGTGTGGTTCTCTGCCGTCAGCATTTCTTTGTGCGATTCCATCAAGGCATGAATAATGTGCAAGGTACCTTGGCGTCTTGCGGTCGGTTTGCACTCGCGCAGTTGAATGCCGTTGTAGATCACCGCACCAATGCGATCTTGTTGGCTCACCACCAACCAACTGAGCAGGCTGGCAAAGTGAGTGGCTTGAACCGATTTCAACATCAGTTGCGAACCAAACTTCATGCTGGCACTGAGATCGACCATCAGCATCACAGGCTGTTCGCGTTCTTCCGTGAACAGCTTGGTGTGGGTTTTTCCGGTGCGTGCCGTCACCCGCCAATCAATAGCGCGAATGTCATCGCCCGATTGATACGGACGTACTTCAGAGAAGTTCATGCCGCGCCCTTTCTGGCGACTGCCGTGCTGGCCGCTTAATTGCGACCAAATGCTCAACGCCGGCGGCAGCCATCGCACTGCCTGTTTCTGGTAGTGCAGCAGTTCAGCCAGACCCACGTTGACGCCGTCACTGTGTGGTGGCAAAACCGCGGTGGTGTCTGTCAGGCTCATACGCTGGCGACCTGCTCAATCACGTGTTTCACCACGCTATCCGCCGCGATACCTTCTGCTTGGGCTTCGTAGCTCAACAGCAGGCGGTGGCGCAGTACAGGGTAGGCCATGGCTTGCACATCGTCGGGGGTCACGAAATCTCGCCCTGCTAACCATGCATGTGCACGGGCGCAGCGATCTAACGCTAACGTGGCGCGAGGGCTCACACCCATTTGTAGCCACGCCGCCAATTTGTCGCTGTAACGATGCGGATCGCGTGTAGCCATGATCAAACGAATGATGTACTTCTCGACATCTTCTGCCATGTGAATGCCAAGCACAGCCTGACGCGCTTCAAAAATGTTCTCTTGTTTTAGATGCACAGGCTCTTGTTTCTCTAGACCTTGCGCTTCGCCGCGATTAAGACGAAGGATCTCAAGTTCACTGTCGGCATCTGGGTATTCAACGTTCAATTGCAGCAAGAAGCGGTCGAGCTGTGCTTCCGGCAGCGGATACGTGCCTTCTTGCTCGATCGGGTTTTGCGTCGCCATCACCAGAAATAGCTCGGGTAACGGATAGGTTTTTCTGCCTGCCGTGATCTGCTTTTCTGCCATCGCTTCAAGCATGGCGGCCTGCACTTTGGCGGGGGCGCGGTTTATCTCATCCGCCAGTACCAGTGAATTGAAAATTGGCCCCGGCTGAAAGGTAAACTCTCCCGTTTCAGGACGGAAAATGTCGGTACCCGTTAGATCGGCAGGCAGCAAGTCAGGGGTGAATTGAATGCGGTGGAAATCCCCTTCAATACAGTCCGCTAACATTTTGACTGCGCGGGTTTTCGCGAGACCCGGTGGCCCTTGCACCAAGATGTGACCGTCTGCCAATAAAGCGATCAGCAGTTGCTTAACCAGTTGTGGTTGGCCGATAACCTGACTTTGCAGGTAATCATTAAGGTGTTGAAAAGTATCCGATAACATAAAATTCTTGTCCTTGGTGAATCAAAAACAAAGGAAAAATGACCTGTTTGAGACCGCGTTGCAGCACAGAGGTTCACTGCCACTCAAAATGGAGGCATGTGAGTCTGCTTTCAAGTAGAAAATGTGCAGAGTGTCGAAAGTAATGCGCAATCTTTGTTCTCTTAAAAACGCACCACTCAATAATGCAAAGGCTCCCTATGATGATGTGTCTGCTATCTTTCTGATAGTTAAATCATCAGCCTGAATTCAGGAGGGAAGCATGATTTCTCGTCGTCGATTTATCCAACATGCCAGTGTGCTCGCCATGACACTGCCCCTGACGCATCGTCTTAGTGCCAAAACAACAGGCGCGACCAATTTCTCTCAAGGTTGGTTTATGCCAGATGAAGCCTCACCGCACGTGCGAACATGGCTGGCGTTCGGCGCCAACAAGCAGATCTGGGGAAGCGACCTATTGCCTGTCGTGCAAGAAAATCTGGCTGATATTGCGCTGACCATTGCCAAATATGAACCTGTGTCGATGTTGGTGCGCCAAAAAGACATGGCATTGGCAAAATCACTGATGGGCGACAAGGTGGATCTGATTGTCGGTGACATGGACGATCTGTGGGCGCGTGATACCGCCCCGACGTTTGTACTCAGCAACGTGGGAAATACTGGCGCGGTGGATTTCAACTTTAATGGTTGGGGCGACAAACAAATGCATCAGAAAGATGCGACGGTAGCGACGCAGATTGCCAAGTTGGCGAATGTACCTGTTATCAATACCCCTCTGGTGATGGAGGGCGGCTGCATTGAAGTGGACGGTATCGGCACAGCGATCATTACCGAAAGTTGCACCCTCAATAACAACCGAAACCCGAACATGTCAAAAGCGCAGTTTGAAGATCTGATCATGCCGTTGTTCGGGCTTGAGAAAATCATCTGGCTGCCCGGTATCAAAGGGCGTGACATTACCGATGGTCACACCGATTTCTATGCGCGATTTACCACGCCGGGCAATGTGGTAGTGGGCATAGATACTGACCCCAATTCTTACGAGTTCGCCTTAACCCGAGAGCATGCAAATATCTTAGCTAACGCGACCGATGCACAAGGTAATAGGCTCACGGTTAACCCGCTTGAAACACCTTCAAGCGTAAGGGAGGAATATGACGATCCCGATTTCGCCGCCGGATATGTGGGTTTTTACGTCTGTAATGGCGCGGTGATCATGCAAGAATTTGGCGACAAAGCCGCAGACAAAAAAGCCAAGGAAACCCTCGAACTGTTGTTCCCGGACCGTCAAATCGAAGCATTGAACCTTGATGCGATTGCTGCCGGTGGTGGCAGTGTGCACTGTGCGACTCAGCAAGAGCCGAAAGCGATGGATAAATTGAAGTGATAAATAAGTCGAAGTGATTTTGATAGTTGAAGTAATAGGGCGCATAGCTACAAAGCTGACGCCCTATCGGATCGCGGATTAAAACGCTTTAAGTGACGCTGAGTGATAGTGTGTAATGTCTAACTGCACATTGTACTCGCGGACCCACTCATCAAGCTGTGCTTGTGCTTCATTGAGGCTGCTCATGGTGATGGTGTTGTCGTCCAGTTGCCACAACTGGCGAGAGCCTTCGTAGCTGAACTGAAGCGCCAGCATGGCATCAGGATTGCCCAGTTTGGCAGCCGCTACGAGCTTTCTATTTTTCCGATAGATTAAATTCAGCGCCTGCTTGAGATCCCACACATACGCCACTTCGCGCATTTTAGGGTGAGTTTTCAGCTTGATCAGCGTCATCACCAACCCAATCGCGCTCACCACTACGCCAAGCAAATTCCAATGAAAGTGAGATCCCGTTTGAGACGGGAAAATCAGTATCAATGTCTGAGAAATCGCCAAGCTCGATATCGCCAAAATGGCAATACAGGCAACGATCACCCTGTTTAAACGTGAACGGTATAACGTTTTGTCGATCTTGATTAACTGCATGGGTTTTCCAATGTTCGTGGCCTGTCTGAAATCATACACCTTTCAATGGGTTGATTAAGGGATACTTTGTTGCAAATGGTATCCGTTGAGACAAGCCAGAAAAAAGAAGCGGATTTTGTTGTCGCAAGAAGAGATACATTGACGCACTTACCCAGTAAACTGCGGACATCAGAATAAGCGTAAAGCGGCCATGCAAACTCACTCTCATACATTGATCGATATCCCGTTCAACCAGCGCCACATTTGCTGGTTCTGTGGTGAACCCTCATCGGAAATTCTTCATTTTCCACGTACTGCCCGAAAAAACGTCGAACATGCATTGTTGGCGTTACCGGCATGCAAAGAATGCGATTCCATCAAACACTCTCGCGACATCAATTCCATTTGGCAGTTTCGCGCCCACGTTAAACAGGCGCTCATCTCCAAATACACCAAACACCTCGCCATCGGTGAAAACTGGACCAAAGAAGAACTCGAAGAAAGTGAATTTTCAGGGTCCATCTTGGGCGGCTTTGGTGAAAGTGCCTGGCACATGTATGAAATTGCCAAACAGCGCGTGGCGTATCAAGGGTGGCCACTTATTGTTGACGGCCTGACTTTTGATGCGATGGACGATACGAGCAGTTTTGAATTCAACGGCACATGCTATGCGTCACTCAGAAATTGTGTCGATTTCTTTGAAAAAGCGAGCGATATCGACAAAGAACTGCTCACTCAACTGGTTGAAATTGTCACCCCCGCGCGTTTTGATTACGCGTTAAAAATCGCGAAATTGAATAAGCGAATTTCCCCCGCTCGCCGCACCCAAATCATTGATGACATTGCCATTGAAGAAGCTGAAAAACGCGAAGCCGCGGCCCGAAGTGATCTTGAGCTATCCATTGAAGATGTCTCGGTTTCAGGCACGATTGCGCCGAGCTTTGCCATTCAGTGGGCAATAGCAAAAGGGGCGAGCACACTCTCTGAACTGTGCCCGCTAGAAGATGACTATTTTGATGACTTCCAACACCTTGGCGGCGCGGCGGCATTTGCCTCATACAATGGTTTGCAGCTGTATTTAGAAGCGCGAGAAAACGCAGCCTGGGTTAAAGCCAATGATCCGAATAAAGATGTATGGTGAAGTGTGTTGAGAGAGAGGGAGAGGGCAGCTATGTGTTATAGCCATTATTCGCCCTCCCTCCATGATGACGCTACCTTTTCTTCCTCGTCATAAACATCAAGGTCAACAGCACCGTGACCAACAAACCACTGCCCATGAGCAAGGCGTAGTCTTCGAGACGCAGGATGGAGTACAAGAGTGCATACAAACCGATAAGCATAGACAGCATGATCACGCCTCTCCCCACGCTGCCTGTTGCGCTGCCCACATACGCGGGAATGCTGATCAAGGGAATACTCGCTGCCGCCATGAATGCCATGGTGAAACTCATGTGTTCAGAAAGCGCCAATAGCACCAGATAAAACAGCGTCATGGCAGCACCCACCATGGCGTACTGCAGCGCCGACAAGCTCTGTGCATTGCCTTGCTTCATACCAAGTTCAAACATCATCAATACAATAAACGTCAACGCAACAAACAGCAGACCGTACTTCAATGAGCGCTCAATCTTTCCGTAGTGAGTGTTTGGCTCAAATAGCTGGGTATAAGCATTCGCCTCGTCGAGGTTGATGCTGGCAGAATCAACAAACACCTGCGGATAATTTCGGCTTAAATGGCTGATATTCCACGTGGCAGAAAAGCCGTTATCGTTAATGTTTCTCGCCGTTGGCAGTGCGCCCACAAAGCTTGGGTGCGGCCAGTCTGTGGTTAATTCAAACGTTGAGCTTTCCCCTAACGGCAAGAAACCAATTCCTTGCGAACCACGTAAACGGATTTTAAAATCCAACGTAAACGGCACGGGTGTTTCCGCCAGCGAGATAGGACGATGAAAGCCACGTTTCAGTGCATCAGTGTCCAGCCCGGTGCCCGACATCAAACTCATTTCAGCGGGTAGCCCTTCTCCTGTCACCGTGAACATGTCTACGCCATCAATCGCTTTGTTTGCGGATAACCCGAACACCAAACGTGCGGCATCAAAATGGAAGGTTTCGAGGTTGGCAATATTGGGTAGCGCAAATTGAAAATCAGCCTTACCTTCGATCGTGCTTTGGTAAACGAGAGACTGATAAATGCCTCGAGTGCGAAAGTCATGTGTTAATCCCGCTTTCAGATCCAGCGTTGTCGGTAAGATCACAACTTCGTCGTAGCGACGTGTCCGACGTTCACTCACTTCTTTCACTTCCCCGTCACCCGTTGCCACTTCTTGAATCACCACATAGGTGTAAGGCAGCACGAGCACAGGCCCCGCCAAGGTTTGCTCACTCCCCCACGATTGACCGATTTCATTCACCACGTCTTTGTACAAATACTCTCGCTCGTTCGCCATGTCATGCACCATGGAGAGTGGCACAATCGCGAGTAAACAAAGCGCCAAAGCCAGCACGCCTTTTAATAACAGGGAGCTGCGCGCTTGTAGCTCAGGTAAATCAATATTGATGTTTAAACGATTTAGCCCTGTTTTTACTAACACGAATGCGCCAAAACCAAAGACGGCGAGCAGCAATAGGGCGAGAAGCCCAAAAATTAAATCAGTCATGAGTCTTCCTTGCGAATGATTGGCGAGATGATGTGTGAAAGGACATTAAACCAAAGCAACGAAGTCACAGGCTGGCAATGTGGTGATCAATGGTGGCGAGAATATGGCGGCGCAGTTAAGCCAAACGGAAGTCTGATGATTTACAGAAGATGGTTTGACTTAATGTGAACGGGTTTCAACGTTCAGTTCGCCAATCACAATGATGGTTCAATGTGAAAATCGCACAAAATATCAAAACTGCATGTTCAATATTCGTCAAACTGCCATTTTTAAACAAAAGGTAAGTAATGATGGAAAAGCAGAAAATATGGGAAACCTACGCAAGCGCTTGGAAGGCTGAATCAAAAGAAGAAAAAATTGCGCTGTTTAGGCAGTCAATGAATGAAAATGTGGTGTATACCGACCCCCTCATTCAAACAGAGACGTGGGACGACTTGCTTCAGTATATGTTGGACTTTCATCAACAAGTCGATGGTGGTCACTTTGTTACGACGTATTTCATGTCACACCACAATAAATGCCTCGCGAAATGGAATATGTGCGATCGAGAAGGACATATACTCGGAGAGGGGATCAGTATCGGTGAATACAATGATGAAGGGCAGTTGGTATCCGCGACTGGCTTTTTTGAATTGCCAGAATAAGGGTAAGCATATTGACCTATTTGGACAAAATTCAGATTGGCGTCGATTTTATCGAAGCCAATCTTGGAAACGACATTCAGTTAAATAACGTCGCGAAAACAGCGGGGTTAAGCCAATGGCATTTCCAACGTATCTTCAAAGCGCTAACCGGTGAGACGTTAAAAACCTACATTCGAAATCGCCGGTTATCGTGCTCATTGCTTTCCCTTGAGGTCGACGACAACCGCATTTTGGATATTGCGCTGGAAGCGGGATTTGAATCTCAAGAAGCCTATACGCGCGCCTTTAAGTCTCTTTTCGGCGTGACGCCAAACCAATATAGGCAGATAGAAGGCAAAAAAAGATGGTTGAAAAAGATTCAATTCACACCCGATTACCTGCGTCACTTGAATCAACAAGTTAAATTGAAACCAGAGATCATTGAACAGAAAGCCATGATGCTCGTCGGACTGAGAACCACGTTTTATGGGTCTGACTCAGATAAAAATAACATCAGCCAAACCTTGCCAGCACTGTGGGACGCATTTTTACCACGAATCAAAGAAATTCAATGCCGCAACGATCCTTATGTGGCTTACGGTGTGGTGCAACCAACAACAGAAAACACTGAATTGTTGGAATACATCGCAGCAGTGGAGGTTTCGTCACTCATAAATATTCCTGATGGACTCACCGCGGTGTCAGTCGCAGCATCACGATATGCCAAGTTTTCACATCGTGGTAAACCAACGCAATTAGACAGCACCGTCAATTTCATTTATTCCACGTGGTTGATGGGGGCGACCTACACGCACACTCAAGGGCCTGACATTGAAACATATGGAAGAGAATACCAACCCAATTCAGATGAGTCGGTCATTTACTATTCTCTCCCTATTCAGGAATAGGGGCATAAAATGACAGAGAAATTTCGCCACCAAATTGTATTTAGAATGCGACTCATCTCCTGCCTTGCTTCTCTTTTTCTATTCCTCAGTCTCTTTCCAAATGCTTCGGTTCCTCCGTCAGTTTCTGATAAGCGAATGAAAGGGTGATGACAGCCAGCATGGTTATTAAATGGCTAGAAAAGGAAAAGATTGCATCAGGAACACCGAGAAATCCTAGAGTAATTAAGAAGAAGCTAAAAATCAGCGGCGTTATTGCAACAACGCAAAGCATGTAGAACGTTCGCTGCGCTGTCAGTTTCCAAGCATAAGGAAACGATACCGCTTTGCCGAGAGCGATAGCCGGGAATACGAGACAAAGGCGGCATGAAAAAATCCCCCCTACAATAATAAGCACACCAACAAACGCACCAAGCACCGGCGCTAATAGAAAGATCGCATAAACCCCGAACCAAAGACTGAGATAATGTGCCAAAAACCACAGCTCTATCTTGCCTATCTTGAAACGCCCCCACTTCGGTACCGACTCTTCCCCTTCAAGCACAATGCGGTGAACGTTTATGGCGATAATTGAGCTTAATATCGCTTCTATGAATATCACGGCATAAATGAACGATACGCTTTGCAATTCAATCGCGACCAATTGCAGAAAAATTGACACCAAAATTGGGATAATGGTAATGCGTAAAAGCGCCATTTTGTGCCGAAACGTAAACCAAAACGCAGCTGAAAGCGTGTCACCAAACATCTGGATATCCTTATCAATCCATTGAACAAACTCGCTTTCTCAGCAAGCAATACGCGCATTGTTAACGCTAACCCAATTCAGTTTACAGGGGTTACTCAATCCTAAGACCGCACGGAAATAATCGCGGTTTGGGTCAGGGGGTATTCCGCCTTAAACGCCTCATTTCTTTAAATGCGTATAAAATATTAGACAAAACGAAGTTGATAACAATTATCGTTTAAAGTTGAAATAAAAATTGTTACATTATAACAATTCGTATTCATGTGAAGTTGGTGTTGTGCCCGTTTTTCATTGTGTTACAGCAGCACTGCGCTGTGCATTTTTGCTCCTTTTTTTCATTCTGGGGTTAAATGCCGTTTCCTTGTACCACGAAGCCGATACATCTGAAGACTTTCACGCAGCACACCAATGCACGGTTTTTGATTCGATTCACCATGCGGTGATCTACGCGACCGTTTCGATACCAACGACTGTAGACCCTTTACATTACGAAGCCTTTAAGAGTGTAGAAGCCCGCCTTAGCGCGAATTTCCGTCCACGCACTCGCTCGCCACCGTTGTCATAGCGCCCTCCATTTAATCATTACACCTTCATTTTTATGACGTTCAAGGAATACGTTAGGGATCTTTATGACTGAAATTTCATACGCCACGGTGGCGAAAAAGAAGAAAATCGTTCGATTGTTTGTTTATGGTGCGCTCATTCTTGCTTGTGTTGCCGTATGGTTCTCGACGAAACAACCTGTACAGTTAACCCCTGAAAAATCAAACACATTATCCATCAGTGGGCCTTGGGAAATCTCAAGCCTAGACCCGTCTAAACAAGGCTATATTCTCACTCGCATGCAGGTTATCGAAACCTTGTTGAATGTGAATGAGAAAGGCGAAATCACGCCGGGTTTAGCGTCTGCATGGAAGGTCAGTGATGATGGACTGGATTGGACGTTCACACTGAAAGACAGCGTCGTATTTCACGATGGCACAGCCATGAACGTCGATGCGGTTTTGGGCAGCCTAAACAATGCCTTGAAAAAGCACGGTACGCTGAAAAAAGCCTCAGTAGAAAGCATCAAAGCCGTTGGCGGTAACCAAATCCAATTTCATTTGCGCGAACCTTACGTCGCTTTCCCTGCACTTCTGACTAACTATTCGACGGCCATTGTTGCGCCTGCTTCTTATAACGAAACGGGAGAGGTTGCGACACTGTATGGAACAGGGCCGTATAAAATGGAAAGCTTCGAACCACCCCACAAGCTGACGGTGAAGAAGTTTGGCGACTATTGGGGAGACAATGCCAACATCACGTTCGCAACCTACCTGACAGGGCACCGTCCTGAAAGCCGTATTCTTCAAGCAAAATCGGGTGAAGCTGACATCGTGTTTACCCTCGCCCCTGCCATGATCCCGCAGTTGGCAGACACCAGCGATGTGAAGGTACACAGCAACCTGATCCCACGTACCTTGTTTGTCAAACTCAACAGCGGTCACCCTTTCCTTGATGACGTGCGCGCTCGTAAAGCCCTAAGCATGGCAATCAATCGTGCGGCGATTGCCAAAAATGTCTTGAGTGCAGAAGGTTCTGAAACAGCGCAGTTGCTACCAAGCTCTATGTCTCAATGGTATGTGGCTGACGTGCCGAACGACGAATTTGACCAAGCTGAAGCCAACGCGCTATTCGCTGAAATGGGCTGGACAGCCGATGAAAACGGAAAACTCACCCGTGATGGCAAGCCTTTTCAAATTCGTTTAATCACCTACGCAGATCGCCCTGAACTCGCCACCGTCGCGACTGCGATTCAAGCGCAGTGGGCAGAGCTTGGCGTGGATTTGATTGTCGATATCACCAACTCAAGCATGATCCCAGCAGGACATGCAGATGGTTCGCTCGAGATGGCGCTGATTGCACGTAACTTTGGCTTCATCGCAGACCCTCTTCCTATCATCAGCACCGATTTTTCTAACGGCGGTGGCGATTGGGGCACCATGAACTGGGAAAATGCAGAAGTGGATGCCGCCATTGCAGAGCTTATTCAAACCCGCGATACAGCCAGAAGCACGGCATTGAGCCAGCAAGTCGCAAAAGCCATTCACGAAGACTACCCCGTGTTGCCTATTTCCAGTTACAGCCAACACACCGCAGTAAACGGTCGTGTTCAAGGCTTCGCGTTTGACCCGTTTGAGCGAAACTACTTCATCAACCAAATGGATTTTAAATAAACATGCTTTTGCTGATTAAAAAGCGGTTATTCCAATTGGTTCTTGTGGTTTGGGGGGTTGGTACCCTCACGTTTATTATGATGAGAAGTTTACCCGGTGATATGGCGTATCGCATTGCAGCAAGCCGATACGGGCAAGACAACGTAGATACCGCCGCCGCCGATTTGGTGCGCGAAGAACTCAACCTCGGCCAAGGCTGGTTCAGCAGTTATGTCAGTTGGTTGATGGAGCTGATGCAATTCAACCTTGGCAATTCACTCGTGAGCGGCTTGCCAGTGAGTGAAGCCGTTGCTCACCAGCTCGGTCATTCGCTTCTACTGGCGGTGTTTGGGATTTTGTTGTCTTCGCTGATTGCCGTGCCCTTAGGGATTTGGTCAGCAAAAAAAGGCGGGGCCATTAACAGTGCGCTTGTTTGGCTGTCCACCTGCACCAAAGCGCTGCCGGTATTTGTGCTCGGTTTGGTACTCATCCTGATCTTTGCGATGGAATGGCAACTGCTTCCCGTCGCAGGGTTTGGCACGTGGCAACACCTAGTGCTGCCCGCCCTCACACTTGGTATTAGCTTGGCCGCTGTGTCTAACCGCGTGGTGCATGCAAGCACACTCAACGTCCTGCATTCACCTTTCTATCAATTCTCCCGCGTCAAAGGGCTGTCTGAGGTACAAACCTTTCTCCGTCATGGTGTGAGAAACATGGCCGTACCCGTCATCGCGTTTATCGGCATTCAACTGGTGAGCGTGATTGAAGGCATCGTGATGATCGAATCACTGTTTTCATGGCCGGGTGTTGGGCATGGATTAGCGCATGCCATTTTTGCGCGTGACATTCCCGTCATCCAAGGGTGTGCGCTCGCGATGGGCATTTTGTTTGTGTTACTGAACAGCGTTATCGACGTCGCGTGTTATTGGATCGATCCGAGAGGGAGAGAAGCACAATGATAAAAAATCTCACGCCTCGAAAACGTATCGGATTATCCATTTTGTTTGTGTTGTTTGTGTTGTTTGGTTTTGCACTCTGCGTTAACTGGCTATCGCCTTACACCATGGAACAACAAAATCTCGCCATGACCTTACTTCCACCAGACAGTGTGCACTGGCTAGGGACTGATCATTTCGGTCGGGATATGGCAACACGCCTTGCCAGTGCCATTACGCTGTCTTTCTCATTAAGTTTGCTGTGCGTGATCACGTCATCGGTGTTGGGTGTCGCCCTAGGCGTGTGCTCTGCGTGGGCGGGAGGACGCGTTGAACAAGCCTTAGATGTGTTGGTGAACATTCTTCTCGCCTTGCCGGGTTTGGTCATGGTGCTATTGCTTGCCGCCATTGCGCCAGGTTCATTCCTTGTGCTTTATTTGGCGATTTCACTGGTTCAGTGGGTTGAGTATTATCGCGTCACTCGTGTCATTACTCGCACGAGAATCAATAGCCCAGAAAGACAACTCTCCGCCATGATGGGATTTGGAAAGTGGTATCAATTCAAACGTCATATCTGGCCAGCTATTTTGCCTTCGATATTAACCATGGCCGCTTTTGGGGGAGCAAACGCCATCCTCATGATGGCATCGCTCGGCTTTGTCGCTGTCGGCATTCAGCCGCCGCTCGCTGAACTTGGGTTAATGAGTGTCGAACTCTTCCCGTTCTATATCGAAGCACCTTGGGTGTTGGCGCAACCTTTGGTTGTGGTCGCAATGCTGGTGTTAGGTTTTCATCTTTTAGCAGGAACAGGCGATGACCCCATTAATTCAATTGACTGATCTGTCGATCACCGCGGGGGATGTGTCGCTGCTTGAGCCACTCTCGCTATCGCTCTTTCAGGACAAACCCTTAACCATTCTCGGTCAAACAGGATCAGGAAAAAGCCTGTTAGCGCAAGCGATCATCGGCTTGCTACCCGTGACATTGCAGCAACACGGTCGGGTTGAAGTTCTGGGAAAAGCTCATGATATACCCGCGTTGAAAACACGCTGGGGCAAACAAATGATCATGTTGCCTCAAGAACCTTGGCGCGCATTAGACCCATTGATGCAAAGCTATCAACAAGTGGCAGAAGTGTATGAGTGCGTGCACGAGCAAACCCCAGAATCAGCCTTTGATAACGCAATCTATGATTTGGATGAGTTGGGGTTGAAATCCAGTGCGTTGAAACGACCCGGCGAGCTTTCTGGTGGTATGGCCCAGCGTTTGGCAGTGGCAGCCGCGACAGCAGGCGGCGCGACCTTAATTCTGGCCGATGAACCCACTAAAGGGCTGGATGTTAGCCGCAGAGACGACATCATCAACCTTTTGCGGAAAAGCGCCCAAGGTGGCGGCTTGCTCACCATCACCCATGACATTGATGTTGCTCGCCAAATTGGTGGCGACATCATTGTGATGAAAGAAGGCACCGTGGTTGAACAAGGCACTGCATCACAAGTACTCGAAACGCCGCAACACGCATACACCCAAGCACTGATCGCCGCAGACCCTCGTCATTGGCAAAAAAGTGCGTACCCACAAGCATTCACTAAGCCTGTGTTGACCGTTAGCGATTTAAGCATTGGTCGCCAACACAAATCCCTCGCGAAAGACATCTCTTTCACCTTGCATGCAGGTGAAGTCATGGGTGTGGTGGGCGACAGCGGCTGCGGTAAAAGTACGCTGGGTGACACACTACTCGGGTTACTCCCGCCCCTAGAGGGAAAAATTGAAAAGTTGGGTGAAAACGTTACCCCTTACCAATGGCTCAAACTGTTTCAAGACCCACCATCCGCTGTTACATCAAGCGTTACGCTTGGGACGCTACTGGACGATCTGATCACGCTTCATAGCATTGACAGGCAGAAGGTTGCGCACTTGATGAAAAAGCTCAAACTTGCCCCTGAGCTGCTTGAACGACGAAGTACTTCCGTGTCTGGCGGCGAGCTTCAGCGTTTTTCTATTCTTCGTGCGCTGCTGCTCGACCCTGTGTTCTTGTTCGCCGATGAACCTACATCTCGTCTCGACCCTATCATTGCCAAAGAAGTGACGGAGCTTTTGATCATGCTAGCAAAGGAACAGCACTGCGCCGTGTTGTTGGTTAGCCATGATAAAAACCTGATCGAGAAGTGCTGTGATTCAGTGCTTTCAATCTCGGTTACGCGCTTTCCTTTACGCTGTCGCTGACGGTTTTTTCAGGTGCTTTTTGTTTAACAGGGAAATATAAGTACGGTGGAAAGTTAACGATAAATGTCATCAATCGTTTGATGGATGATGTTTTGGGTTTGTTTTGAGTTGGTGTAGACATGCGCAAGCTCCAAAAGTCTGTTTTTATACCCGTGGCAATAAGTTAGCGTGACGTAACGTTATAATTTATCGCGTGTTATTAACCGTGGGGCGTTGTTGTTTTTCAGGCATAGTACGGGGGGAGTCAGCATGTGAATACTGAATTTACGTTCCATTACAATAGATTGCATAAACTCACAGTAGTTGGCAAAAATTGCCGTAAATCGAATGAGTTATGAACAAAAGACGACATTTCAGCCTTCAAAATTTGAGGTTTTTTTGCGTATTATTAACACTCAAATGGCGTTTATTGGGTGTTCAAGTAAACCTAGGCGTAACACTGTTCCCAGCGGATCACGTAAATAACACATCGGTTTTAGGCTTGCCCATCCAGTTTTTTCATTTCGCACTCTGAAAACGCCACAAACCCAATGGGGATGTCGCTGTCCAGCTTGGCAATTATCTTCTCAGCGCTCTCTTGAGCAAACCCACCGCAAAGCTCAACCACTTGAGCACCATTGGCAATGAGTTGTCTGGCGGCGTCAATGGCTTCTTCATCTGTACTCACGCCGAGAATTTCTGAGCGAAACAGAGGGGATTCAATCAAAGACTGATGCTGATCTTTCTGGTAATCCGGTGATTTGATAATGAAACCGTAGCGGGAAATCATAGGGCATCCTTGGTTGTGTTTATGGTCGCATTAAATGAGCTCGTTGCCGATATTTGACCGATAGGGTTTCCGCTATATCGGACTTTATGGTTTAGTTTAATGCATTAAAACGTCCGGATCGCTAAACCGACATTTATGGTGGGGAAGGGCACATAGGCGTGTCCGCAACTTCTTGTCATGTCAGTTTTAGCTGATGTTTATCACTTTAGTCATTTGGATAAATATGTATGTTGAAATGCCCCCACTGCAATGAAAGAACGATACCTTTTTCTAAAGCTCTGTTTACACGGACGATGCGTGCAAAGCGTTGTTCTCATTGTGATAAAGCTTGGCGTATTTCTATGTCGGCAGTCATTATTGCTAGTTTTGGTTCAGTCATTTCGATCCAAGTCGCCTTGAGTTTTGACTTCAATGTTTTGTTCGCTTTCGTGCTTGGCGCGTTAATCGCTGGTGGGACTTACTATTTTTGTCCACTTTCAAAAATTGAAGTGAGTGAGTAAGCCCTAATTATCCAATTAACTATCCGGTGTCAGTCGTCATATGAGCGAAGAGTGAATAATGATTATCGAAGAAACGGAAATCGCCGATTTAGCATCAGTCGTTGAGTTGGTTGGTCGTGTGGCTAATACAAATATCCTTCCACATTTTAGTGAAGAAGGGCGGGAGTTCTTTGCCACGAAAGTCCTGCCAGACGTAGAAACGACGTTTGATCGAACGTGCTTTCAGAGTGCGAAAATGACTGATAATGGAAAAGTGATCGGCTTTGGCGCGATCAGAGACAAAGACTATATAACGCATTTGTTCGTCGACAGTGATTATCAAGGAAGGGGTTTAGGTAAGCTACTTTTGCAGCACCTGTTAACGCTAGCGGATGCGGACGAAGTTCGTTTAAGGGCATCGGTTAATTCAGTCAGCTTTTACGCATCCCAAGGTTTCAACACCACCGACAGCGAAGCGGTATTTAATGGCATCAGGTTTGTGCCTATGTGTTGGGTAAGAACATAGTACCGATGAGTTTTTCAACGAATAGTGTCGAGGTGATGTTCCAACACACTTTTGCCCCTTTCCTTGCTAGTAACGCTCAACGCGACTAATCACAGTGATGTGATTCGACCTACTTTTTCTTATCTGTGTAATGTCTTAGGGGTAGCTATAGCCAATGGGATAATGCCTTATATTTCACTGGTTAATGTTCGGGAAGAATTAATGCTAGTTAAAACTCTCAGTGCTTGGCACTCTGTCGTAGACACTAACCTCGTCGAGTCAGATCATGGACTTTTATCTCTAGTGCAGGCTTCAACTCAATTACTTAGCACTCGAAACTAGATAGAATATAGAAGCCTTATCAACACGGATTTAGAAACGATGGGAAGCTACGCATACGACTACTTAAATGATTCATTGCTACTTGATAGTACACTCGTAACTAGGTTTTACAGCGGTCTGTCAGACGCTGTACTAGAACAGGAACTTATCAAGTATCGTGAATACTGCTTAAAGGTACTGCCCGAAATACGTGATGTAGTGAAATCTAACGGTGTAGTTAGTTGTTTGGCAACTGATACCCTGTCTCATACTTCTCATCTAAAACAGGCTGCACTGTATCTAGAAGAAGTTGTAGTTGAAGATCCAGTCTTTGAACTAACGGACTTTAGAACCCAAGCTACAGAAGCTCTGACGTCATTTATGGGCATGGCGTCAACCCCAAAAGTAGACCGCGAGAAACTAGCCAAAGCAGCGGTTCGACTGATTGAATTACGTCCGTTAGTAGCAGGTGGTTACGTCAAACTGTACCCAGTTACTTTTGAACTTGAAAAGGGTGCTGAAGTACCAGTGCTCCACTCAGATGTTGGATTTGAAGATTGCTTACCGCCAAACATCTTAAAACAGTACAAAGCTAGTGCAGATGTTCGAAGTGTTCAAAACGATAAAGGACGAATGCTTGTAATGCGAGATCTTTATCCATGTAGAAACATCAGCATTCATTTTCAAGGCATGGAAAGTGGCTTCGCTATGGGTTATGTATTAAACCCAACAAAATTTGAACCGACTGATGAAGAAAACGTATTCACCATCATTCAAAAGATGTCCTCTGTGCCACCCAGTAAAGCTGACTTTGAAGCTTGGGTAAATCAATCTGTAAATCAAACCGCACGAAATCACTTCATTGACCTAAGTAAGCGTATAGCATTATCTGAATACCTTGGCTGCATGTTTGGTACGGAACATCCATTTGAAAGCAATCTGCTTAACATGGATGTCGGTAGTACGGATATTCAAGCTAATACATTAAATTGTGCACTACAGATGGACGTGCCATTCTTGGAACAAGTGTCCTCTGCTGATTTGATGTCTATCCGAAACAACGACGGTGAAGCATTCCAGTCATTCCGTGCTGAATTAGAAAAAGGGCTGCGTGAAGCGAGGCATGAAACTAACCTGAATCGTGTGAAAGCAATTATCGAAGATACTCAACATGAACTATTCGAAGTACAGATGCGCCAGATCGCACCTCAAATTAAGCACATCAGAAATACCCATCTTGCTGAAGCAGCAATTGCCGTAGCGGGTTTAGGTTTTAGTGTCATGACCGGCGGGGCCAGTTTGATTGCTACTGGCATAGCAGGGCTTAGTGGAATGAAATCACATAGCGACTACAGATCAAAACTCACGGCTAATCCAAGTCATTTCTTGTGGAATGTAAAACAAAAAGCAAAAAAGTAGTTCGATTAGTTCGTGATTCGACAGAAAGCCCGCTGGATGCGGGCTATTTGTTGTGGGATTGCTTGCTGGGACTTGTAGGATCGGCTTCGTTCTCTCTATTGCTATCGAACCTGACAGTGGCTCTTTTCCTTTTTCCATACCTGTCGTAATTCATTAATAACTAATTTAGCAAAGGGGCTGACACGTTTCTGTCCATACTCGTGCTAGACCGAACAGTTCTAGCACTTTGTTGTCCCTAAATATCTCAATCCAATTACTCGCCTTGCTGTGCAGAACATGTAGAGCAAGCGTTGAGAAGGAGGGAGGATTAAGTGGCGGAGGACGCGCCAATAAAACCGTGGCAAATCACACTTCAGCATTTAGAATGCGGCAATTGAAATCTATAACGACTTAGAGTGACCTTATGCTTCGCGATTACACCTTTGACTGTCTCGTCACCATGCCACGCCATGAACTGGAAGAGTTTAGTGCTCGCATCATAAGCCGAATGGTGCCTGAAGACGTGATGAGTGAAATCTTCACGTTTGAGCAAGAAGAAATAGACAGCGAAGAGCGCCTGTTGTCTGCACGCCTTGATGCCATGCTACGTATGACAGCTATCGCACTGAGTGAAAATCAACAAGCCTTTGATGACTCAGACAATGCGAAGCAAAATAGTGAAAGGATGACACGATTAATCCTGTGGCATTTCTATGCAATATCGTTTCGATTGGAGCAAGCAATTTCCCTTGAAGCCCATTGTGAGCACGTTGAAGCAACACTGAAAAATGCACCTGTGGATGTATTTGGATGGGTTAACGCCCTGACAGAGCTTCTTCACACCTATGCCGACATCAGTGCGAAGCAAAACCCTCAAGGTGACTGAATAGCGCAGGGATAGCCCTATCACTCTCTGCTCTCTGCCGGCTCTTCCTCAAGCAATTGTTTAAGGTAATCAGGCAGCGAGCCATATAACGCTGGCTGTGCGTCCAGTTGTTGCTTTAACAATGCAATGGCTTTCTGTTTCTCGCCCTCTGCAAGCAAGCTTTCCACTTCTGCAAATGGATTGAGTTTGGCTTTGATGGCCGCGTTGGATTTTGCTTGCGGTGTGCGTTGGCTATCTATCGATTTAAAGGCGTCGGTTGGCTGGGATTTCAGCAGAGATCGCGCTTCCAACGGCGCAGTGTCGGCTTCTATTTCTATCTCAGCCTCTATCGTGGATTCCAGATCTAGGCTTTCTGCTTGCTGGAGGTTCTGCTTTGGTATTGGCGCTTCCATCAATTCAATATGAGCCGGTGATTGCAGGCTTTGGTCGACCCACTTCCACGGTGCGAGCAAGGCAATGAATCCGACCGTGGCGGCGACGCCTGCATACGTCCACCAAGGAACGGGTTTGCGAGTAGCGGATGTTGCATGGGCAAGAATACGATTATCCAAGGCATCACTTGGGGTTTCAGTCGCGCTTTCCTTGTACAGCGCGACGATGTCTTCATCTTTGAATGGCGCTGTCATTGGCGTTCTCCGAGTTTTTTCGTCAGGCACTCACGAAGTTGCTCCATCGCATAGCGAAGGCGTGTTTTCACGGCTTCGGCTTTTGCCCCCAAAATTTCGCAGATCTGTGCGGGTTCAAACCCCGCTTCGTGGCGCAGCAGAAAGGCTTCACGCTGCAAAGGTGCCAATAAGGCCATGCAGGCTTTGATGGCTTGCGGTTTATCGCCGTCCATGTCTGGCGTGTGCTTTTGTTCATCGCTCAGTGATTTGGCGTAAGCGTTAGACGACAGGTTTTTCCGGTGCTCATCAATCACCAAATTGTGGGCGATATGATAAAGCCAAGTGGTGAACTTAGCCGAGTGTGCGTAGCTTTCGCGCTTATCGATCACACGATACCAAACATCCTGATACAGCTCTTCTGCGCGGGCATGCTGGCTCGCGCCCAGTTGTCTGACGAAGTAGCGATATAACGGATTCTTATGGCGTTGATACAGTTCAGCAAAGGCGCGTTGTTCGCCCTTGCTGAAACTCACCATCAGTTGTTCGTCAGTTAGACTGTTCATTAAAGGCTTTGATTGTCCATTACAGGCTCTGAGCTATCTCCACTAAGCTTACAAATTCACCACGATAGTTGTGCGGATCGTCGCCTCGGTTTTCCCGCGCGATATCAGCAATTTGACTGTAGGCTAAACCATCCACGTAGTGATTGTCTTTGAGTTTCTGCGCAAAGGCAGCAACGGCGGTGGCAAACTGAAAGTCGGTACTTGCTTCTGTGAACTGGCGTTTGTCTTTGTTGTTATTCACCAATTGGGTGGTGAGCTTGCTTTGTTCTTCGCCCGGCAGTTTGTATCGGACTTTGACTTGCGCCAGTTCGTCACCAAAGCCGGCTTTGCCAGATGTATTGACCTGATAACGGAGATCGTCAATGCGGCCTTGGTCGCCAACGAGCTTGCTTTGTTCTTCGCCCGGCAGTTTGTATCGGACTTTGACTTGCGCCAGTTCGTCACCAAAGCCGGCTTTGCCAGATGTATTGACCTGATAACGGAGATCGTCAATGCGGCCTTGGTCGCCAACGAGTGTCACCTCATAAAGCGCGGTGACAGTATGGCCTGCACCAATCTCTCCGGCATCAACCTTGTCGTTGTTAAAATCTTCATCGCGTAGTTTGCGGTTTTGATAGCCGATCAAACGGTATTCTTTGACGGTGTTAGGGTTAAATTCGACTTGAATTTTCACGTCTGATGCAATGCTTTGCAGTGTGCCGCTCATCTGACGCAATAGCACTTTCTGTGCTTCATGCAGGGTATCGATATAGGCATGGTTGCCGTCACCGATATTGGCCAGTTGCTCCATCATGGCGTCGTTGTAGTTTCCGCGTCCAAATCCAATCGTGGTCAGAGAAATGCCGTTTTCACGTTCCTCTTCCACCAAATCTTTCAGTGCATCCAGGCTGGTGACGCCGACGTTGAAATCACCATCGGTCGCCAAAATCACGCGATTAACCCCGTCTTTGATAAAGCCATTCTTTGCTTGTTGATAGGCGAGCCTAATGCCACTTTCACCATATGTGCCACCATCTGCTTGCAGGCTTTTCAGGGCGTTGATGATGGCTTGTTGATCATCACCTTGCGTTGGTTCAAGCACCACGGACGCGTTGCCGGCGTATGTCACCAGACTGACTTTGTCGTCGCTGCCGAGGTTCTTCACCATCAGAGAAAGGCTTTGCACTAGCAGGGGCAGTTTGTTGAGTTCGTTCATTGAGCCGGAGACATCAACCAGAAACACGAGATTTGAGGGTTTTCGCTCGTTGATAGGAATGTCATAGCCTTTGAGTGCAATACGCAAGAGTTGACGTTCAGCATTCCATGGCGCTGATGCCAGCTCTGTGTTGACTGAAAACGGTTGAACCTTGCTGGACGGCGCAGGGTAGTTGTAGTCAAAGTAGTTGATGAAAGCTTCTTCGCGAATGGCATCCGCGGGTGGCGTATTTCCCATCTTGAGGTAGCTGCGCACATTGGCGTAGCTGCCGGTGTCGACATCGACTGAAAAGGTCGATAACGGGGTAGTCGCGACCAAATGAGTGCTATTGCTCGGGGTGTCGAGATACTTATCGCGATTTTCTGGCTCGAAGAATGGATCGGCAAGGTAAGGGGCAGGGTTTGGCATCGACATCACCGCCAACTGTTTATGCGCAGCACGGTGATAGGCGATTTTTGCTGTTGGAGAAGATGGCATGACTTGAATGGCATCGGCTTCTACTTCTACTGCTTTCACTCCCACTTCCACTCGCGACACCAAGACTTCTTCCTGAATGGCAGGGGTGGGCGTTTCTTTAGCGTTTGGTGTGTTGTCATTGATAGATTCTGAGCAGCCAATGATAACCGTGAGTGCTGCTGCAACAGCAATAGAGACTTGATTACGCTTCATATCCCGATCCTTTTTATCGTGGGTTTTTCGATATAAACGGGCGAGTCTCTGAAAGGGGTGAAATATTTTCTCACTTTTTTGTGTGAGTACTGCGGGGCTGTTCTGCGCATTAGGCACTGCTGCCCTTGTAGCGTTCTGGTATTATCTGGGCGAGCAGAAAACCCGTGTTGTTGTTTTCTGCCTTTTTGCGTTTGAAGGAGAACGAATTCATGGATCTGAAAGGTCTGGAAAAATACTTGGCGTTAAACCGCATTGATTATAAAGAAGCGACGGATAACGACGGTTTGCTGATAAACCTCGGCTTTCTTGTTGGCCGTGTCCACGTTAAGTACGACGAAGAAAGTAAAACGTTCAACTTCAATGACAAATCGCGTTGGATCATTCAGGTTGTTCTGATGGCATTGATGCTGTTCTTCCTGATCTCAAACTTCAATGTGTACACGCAAGTTCAGCTTTATACCTGTGTGGGCGTCACCATCGCGATGTTTGGTATTTTTGGCTATAAAGAAACGCGCATTAAACAGTTGAAGCAGGCCATTGCCGAAGAGCACCAGAGCGCTTAGCGGGATTGTCTTCCAAGCTTTCGCTTTTCGCACAAGGAGGTGTGATGAATTATCAGATTGTAGTCGACCCCAGCAAGCTAGATATTGATGATGTGCTTGTTGGACTTCGCGCCTTCAACGACCCGTTTGTTGATCATATAAAAGAAACACACATCGGCATGTATGCGGTTGATGATAAGGGCGTTCGCGTTGGCGGTATTGTTTCTCGCCTATGGGGGAATTGGATGTACATTCGTTTTCTCTGGGTCGAGCCATCATTGAGCGGCAAAGGGATTGGTCAGACACTGATGGAAAAAATGGAAGCCTATGCGATTGAACAAGGCTGTCATTCTTCTATGGTTGATACCTTCAGTTTTCAAGCAAAACCTTTTTATGAAAAGTTAGGATACGAGTGCAAAATGTCGCTCGACGAATACCCCATAGAGCATCAATTGCACTTCCTGACTAAACATTTCACCAAGGATTGATGTGACACCAATCCTATCCACACACCTGCTTTAGGAAACCATCTCTCATCATTGCTTTTTTTCGCTTCTCTGTAAGGGGCTGAAGCGATATTATCGCTCCGGAAAATCGGCATCCGCCGTGTAAGTGTTTGATTGTTCCATCCTCATTGCCTTAAATGCCAACCTTGTATTTTTCTTGTTGGCACTCGCCCAAATAGGAGATCGCGAATTGCATTACTATCGCTGGTATGCAGTTTATACCCACGCCAATTCTGAGAGCATGTTGTTCGAACATTTGTTGGCCAAAGGGTATGACGTTTATCTGCCGCGTCGGGCTATTAGACAAATGATTGGCTTTAAAACCAAGACGACGTATGAGCCATTGTTTAAATCTCATGTGTTCGTGCGCACCCTGCCTGAAGGATTGGCTCAGGTGAAGGAAGCGCCAGGTTTCTCTCATATGATCAGAAATGGTCATTACCTCGCCGCGATCCCTGAAACGCACATTGTGAAAATCAAAACCATTCTTCATCACTATGATGAATCGACATCAATCGCCAACAATCTTGTCGAGGGTGTCACGGTTGCCGTTATCAACGGCCCGCTAAAGGGGCTCACGGGTTTGCTGGTTGACGGTGAAGGTGAGCGTCCGGTCGCGATGGAAGTGGGACAGCTTGACCGTTCAATTATGGTAAATGTTCCGATGGCGACTGTTTTTCGCACTGAAATGCCGACACCCGCTTAAGCCTGTCACGCATTCGCACGTGAAGTCATTTACGTGCGATATGGGTCATCGTTTTCAATCTTCAATCTTCAATTCTCAATCTTCTACCTCTACCTCTACCTCTACCTCTACCTCTACCTCTGCCTGCCTGTTCCAACATCTTGGTGATTGAAAATGAGCGCAGTGTTTAACGGTAACGGCCAGTCGCCATTTGGAATGCTTCGCTGTATCGTTATGTCTACCAGGCATAACGATATCTATATGGACAGACAACAATGCTTAAATGTGTAGAAGTGGAACCCCAAGTCGCCGCCACGGCTAGCGTGATTTGGTTACATGGTCTTGGGTCAAATGGTCATGATTTTGAAGCTATCCTACCCGAACTGCGTTTACCGGCGTCTGCACCGGTGCGATTTATCTTTCCGCATTCACCCTCCCTTGCTGTCACCGTCAATGGCGGTATGGTCATGCCAGCGTGGTATGACATTTTAGAGATGGGGGCGGGGCGTAAACTCAATACGGAACAACTGTTGGCATCTGCAAAAAGCGTCACTGATTTGGTTGAGCGAGAAATGGCACGTGGCATTGCCTCAGAGCGCATTATTCTGGCAGGCTTTTCTCAAGGCGGCGCTGTCGCGTATCAAGCGGCGCTGAGCTTTCCCCATCCACTGGCAGGTTTGCTCACGTTATCAACCTATTTTCCGACCTCCGACACTATTGAGTATTCAGCAGTAAATCGTGCGCTTCCGATAGAAATCATGCATGGCAGTTTCGATCCTGTGGTATTGCCGGCAATGGGAGAAGAAGCACGAGACGACTTGCTCGCTGCGGGCTTTACGCCAAATTGGTCGACGTATCCCATGGAACATCAAGTCTGTATGGCGCAGATAAAAGATATTGCAGCGTGGCTGTCGGTGCGTTTGGGTGTGTAATTTCATGGCACCTATCCGGGCTATTTCGTTACATTCGTCGTGCCGTCGGTTTTCTGTCGCATTGCTGGCGGGCTAAGTTGATGCCCGTGATATACAGTACTAAACCTATGTTTTTAAACAACTGTCAGGTAAGTGTCACGACGGTGTCGTAGCCAGTGTTCTCCGGTTTTTTGTAGATTGAAAGGGCACACAGCAGAAAGGATTCAATAATGATTGTCAGAAAACTCAGGTTACAGCGCGGTTGGTCTCAAGAGCAGCTTTCAGAGATGAGCGGGCTCAGCGTTCGCACTATTCAACGTATCGAACGTGGAGACAAACCGGGATTGGAATCACTGAAATCTTTGGCTGCTGTATTTGAACTTCAAGTATCAGACCTTCAAAAAGAGCCGGAGCCAGAGATGACAGCAGACATTAAAATTACCGAAGAAGAAACGCGTGTTCTCAACCAAGTGCGCGAAATCAAGGGATTCTACTCACACCTTGTCAGTTACGTGTTGGTTATTACGGGATTGTTCATTTTGAACTTTATGATCAGCCCTGATTATATTTGGGCATGGTGGCCAGCCATGGGGTGGGGGATTGGCATTGTTTCCCACGGTCTTAGCGCCTTTGAAGTGCTGAACCTTTTTGGCCCAGAATGGGAAAAGAAACAGGTTGAGAAAAGGCTAGGGCGTAAACTGTAGTAAGTTGGTTATTAACGCGCTAACGCCCGCTATCTAGCAGACAGCATCGCTCAAAATATTCATTGAAAGACCAGCAAGCAAGTTGGTCTTTTTTCGTTTAGGCAGAAGAGGGAGATGGCTTTCGCCGTCACGACCTGCCATTTCACATCAGGAATGATGAGTTTTCCCATGTCCAATTGTGGTGTTCAACGCGTGACCTGCTGACGATACCATCTGCTACTTTCAAACCCGTTATCAAATCTTGCCATACTCTCTACTCACAACATCTCCCTTTATTGGTGCATTTTTTCTCGATATTGACACATTAATTATTTGCCGAAACCGGTTTCGTTAAATAGTTTTTAAATTAACGATACAAACTATGAGTGATTTATGGTTTTCAGTTCTCGCTCGGCCAATGTGGCAAAAGCACAACGAAACAGACGACCGACCATTAATGATCTCGCGTGTGCTCTTGGCCTGAGTAAAGGCACGGTATCGCGTGCCCTCAATGACTATCCTGATATTTCACCCATAACCAAACAACGTGTGAGAGCAAAGGCTGAGGAAATGGGGTATCGCGCATTGAGCTACGCACAAGCGATCAAAACAGGACAAGTTAGGGCGATTGGGCTGGTGTTGAATTTAGGCAACGACAACGCGCACCGTCCCTTTTTGACCAATTTCATTGATGGGATCAGCCGAGCAGTGAGCCGCGAAAACTGGACGTTAACCGTTGCGACCGCCAACAGTGAAGACGATGAACTGGCTACGCTGACGCGTTTGATTGCCGAGCACAAAGTTGATGGGTTCATTTTGCCGAGAAGTCGCGTTGAAGATCCTCGTGTTCAGTTACTCACAGACGCCAAGGTGCCGTTCGTGATTTTTGGCCGAATCCCCGACATAACTGGTGTCAGCTACTTCGATATTCGAGGTGAGTCAGCCATGTGCGAATCAGTGAAATTACTGGCGAAACAAGGCCACAGACGCATTGCGTTTGTTAACGGTGGTCAGCAATACAATTACAGCCGCCTTCGTGAAAATGGCTATCGACAGGGGGTCACAAGTGTTGGCTTTGAGATTGACGAATCGCTGATTGTGTCTGGAGGCATCACGAAAGCCGCTGGTCATCGATTGGGTTCAGCTCTGCTCAATTTGCCTTTTCCCCCGACAGCGATTGTTTGCGCGTTAGATATTGCTGCGCTAGGTGTGTACCGAGCAGCAGCAGAAAAAGGGCTAGACATCGGTTCAGAATTGGCCGTGATCGGTTACGACGGATTACCGGAAAGTGAGTTTTCATCACCCCCTTTGACGACGTTTTCTGTGGATATGCGTTACTCCGGAGAGCAACTTGCGACCTTGTTGCTGCGCCAAATCAGTGGCGAAAAACCGGAAGCGTTACGAGAGCTTGTTGATGCCCAACTGATACAACGCCGTTCTCATTGTCATCATGATCATCGTGATGAAGAGAGCGGTAGCAGCAATGTGTAGTAAGTGTGATTGATGCGCACCATAAGGAGAAAACCATGAACAATCAGCAAGCAGGTAAGCGACGTTGGCTAGCGGGTATCGTGTTGACCGCGTTGTTTGGCGCTTCATCGGTGTCTGCCGAGACGTTGAGATTCTGGACCACGGAAGAACAGCCTGAGCGTCTTGAGCGACAAAAAGAGATGGCGCAGGATTTTGAAAAACTGTCAGGTACCAAGGTAGAAGTGATCCCTGTGACCGAGAGCGATCTTGGAACGCGAGCAACGGCCGCGTTTTCAGCAGGCGATTTACCTGACGTGATTTATCACCCACTGCAATACACCTTGCCCTGGAGTGAAGCTGGCATTTTGGACGCCGATGCCGCCACGGAAGTCATTGAAGAATTGGGTGGCGATACCTTTGCGCCTGGTGCGTTGCAAATGGCCACAGTGCCTGATGGCTACGCGGCTATACCCGTCGATGGCTGGACGCAAATGATCGTTTACCGCAAAGATTTGTTCGACGAGAAGAAATTGGCGGCTCCTGATTCGTTCGCGAATGTGGTTGCGGCGCTGAAAGCACTTCACAACCCGCCTGAAATGTTCGGCTTTGTCGCCGCTACCAAAGTGGATGAAAACTTCATGAGCCAAGTGCTTGAGCATGTTTTCCTCGCGAACGGTGTTTCTCCTGTCAACAAAGATGGCATTCAAATGCTGGATAAGAAAAAGACCACAGAAGTGCTCGATTTCTACAAAGCAATTGCCAATGCATCGCCAGATGGCGAGTTGTATTGGAAGCAATCTCGCGAGCTTTATTTTGCAGGCAAGGCAGCCATGATCATTTGGTCCCCCTTCATTCTTGATGAGCTAGCAGGCCTGCGAGACAGTGCGCCACCAACGATTAACAGCGATCCAACCAGCCGTGAACTGGCATCAAAAACCGGTATCGTGACACGCTTTTCAGGCCCGTCTAATCCTGAAGGCGCGGCATGGGGTGATGTGCGTTACTTCGGTATCACGACAGATGCTGACATTGATAACGCCATGGCCTTTGTGCGCTATTCAATGAGTGATGGCTACACCAATACCTTGGCGATTGCGCCAGAAGGCAAATTCCCGGTTCGCCGTGGCGACGAAACTAACCCTACTCTTTATACCGAAGCATGGTCGAAATTGCCTGTTGGCGTCGATCGCAAAGCACCACTTTCTGAGCTGTACGAAGCTGAAATGATTGAAGAGATAGTGAATGGCTTGAACAACGCGCAACGTTGGGGTGTCGCAGAGGGGCAATTAGCGCTGGCGTCTCGTGTGATTAACAGCCATTCCATCAACCGACTGGTACGCGAATACATCGACGGTAAGCGTGATGCTTCATCCACTGTCGATGCCATGAACAAGGCGTTAGCCGAAATCCAATAATGTCACTTTCACATTCACCTTCATAGGAGCGGATTCTTCCGCTCCTGATGGGCAGATATTATCCAAGGAATTGGGATGAGCGAACAAATCAATACGATCAAGCCTGAACCGCCCAAGGGGGTGGGGCCGCTGCAACGGCGTGAAACCCGTTTAGCGTGGGGGCTGTTATCACCCACTTTAATCTCAGTGGCCTTGGTTGTGCTGCTGCCATTACTGACCATTTTTTGGATCAGTGTAAAACCGATACAGCTCGCTGATCTGCGTCCGGTTGAACCGAATGTTTACGAGCGTTTTCGCGGTAAAGCAACCGCGGTCGGCGATGAGATTAAGATTGAATATCGCCTCACCAACCGCTCACGAGAAAAGCCAATTGACAATGTCACACTGAAAGACGTGTTGCCAGAAGGGTTAGCGGTTCAGTCTGTGCCAGAGAATTGTACGCTCAGTGCACGTGAACTGAATTGTGATCTGGGTAATTGGACGCCGGGTTACAAAGAGAGATTCCAGATCCCCGTCGTGGTGGAAGAAGCCTATCTTGCCAACCCTGTTGGGATGCGTGATTACCCAGCCGAAATGACGGGGGTGAGCAGCTCAGACTTATTCAACGCCAATTTTACGCTGGATAACTTCGTCAAAGTGTTTGATAGCGAAGAATTTGCTGAAGTGCTGTGGGTGACCATTTTTTACACCGTGTTTGGCACCATAGGCGCGCTTGTTGTGGGCATGATGGCGGCGTTGTTGTTGAACAAAACCTTTAAAGGCCAAGGTATTATTCGCGGCTTAATGCTGTTCCCGTATGTCGCACCCGTGATAGCGGTGGCGTTTACTTGGGTGACTTTGTTTGATCCCTTTTCGGGTTCCGCCAATGCGCTGTTGATTCAGATGGGAGCGATCAGTGCGCCGATCAATTTCTTCGGTGAAAAGCCCCTCGCGCTGATTAGCGTCACCGTGTTTGAGATTTGGCGTTACTTCCCCCTTTCTTTCTTGTTCATTTTGGCGCGAATGCAATCCATTGACGCCGATATGTATGAAGCCGCACGTATGGATGGCGCATCACCGTTCCAACAGTTTTGGTATCTGTCTATTCCGCAACTACTGGGCATTCTGTCGGTGCTTTTCTTGTTGCGCTTTATTTGGACCTTCAACAAATTTGACGACATTTTCCTGCTCACTGGCGGTAATGCAGGCACACGTACTCTTACCGTGAACGTGTATGAGCAAGCTTTTGCCTTGTCGAATATTGGCGCGGGCGCAGCGGTTGCTGTGGTGATCTTCGCGTGCTTGTTGATTTTCTCGTTCTTGTTTTTCCGTTATGTCAGCAGGGAGGAGGGGTTATGAGAACCGTTACCGAACACATTTGGTATCGCCAATCTGATTTCGTAAGCGCGATGATTGGCGCTGCGTGGGGCGCGAGTTCAGCCGTTACGGTTACTGTTGCTCTTGCACTGATGACAGGCGCAGCCGTCGCACCCGTGATGATGGCTTCGCTCATCGCTGGGGCCGTTGCGGCAGTGTATATACTGCGAATGCAGCATCGCCTTGAAGGAACGGCGTTGGTGGTCAGTGGCACGACAGTGTTCTTGCTACTGTTTCTGGTCATGACAGGGTTAGAGCCGTTTTCTCTGCCATTGGAAGTGCATACTTTGTCCCAAGCGGTCGCTTTTGTGGTTATGGCACTGTTCACCGTTTGGCCGCTATCACGCATGTTGGTTGATGCGCCACAAGGGTGGCTGGACCGCCATGAGTTTGAAGGCGCGATCATCAATTTCCTTTACTGGTTTGGCTACTTGTTCTTCATCATTATTGTGGCAGTGCCGTTTTATGTGATGGTGATGACTAGCCTCAAAAGTCAGCAAGCCTTGCTCGCTAATCCGCTTGATTTCAGTCTCGACCTCGACAAAGGGTTTGGCTTGTTTCGTTCCTACACCGAATTGTTCGAGCAGTTTAACTTCGGTGAATATCTGCTGACGTCCTTTGGCGTTTCCGTCGCGACGGTGATTGTTACTTTGTTGTTCAGTGTACCGGGCGCGTATGCCGTCGCACGTTTACGTTTTCGCGGACAAGCGGCAATGTCCCGTTCCATTTTGCTGATTTATATGGTGCCAATGATCGTACTGGCGCTGCCGATTTACATCGGATTCAGCATGCTTGGCCTGCGCAATTCGCTGTTTGGCATTTTGCTTATCTACCCTGTGACCACCATCCCTGTTGCGCTTTATATGCTGCAAGGTTACTTCCGTGGCTTGCCAGCCGAAGTGGAAGAAGCGGGGCTGATGGATGGGCTCTCTCGGTTGAAAGTAATTTGGAAGATCACCTTACCGCTTAGCCTGCCTGCCATGGCCTCGGTGTCGCTTTACGTGTTCATGATTGCGTGGAACGAGTTCCTGCTCGCTTTCATGTTGTTGGACGATCCGTCGAAATTCACCCTGACTCGCGGCGTCGCCATGCTCAATAGCTCCGAGATCCCAAGGCAGCACTTAATGGCTGGGGCCGTGATTGCCACTGTGCCCATCATGCTAATTTTCCTTGGGCTTGAACGCTTTATGGTGAAAGGCCTGACTGCCGGATCGGTGAAGTAGCGGCGTGGATGAACAAATGAAAAATGCAGAGACGAACTGTTTAGGGAAGCGATGATGGAAAAGTTAGATCAACAAGCTATCGATATATTGAAAGACAATGATCGTGGCGGATACACAGTGCCAACAGCGGGGCTTTACCCGTATCAGTGGAACTGGGACAGTGCTTTTGCAGCATTGGGTTTTTCCACCTTCGATCTGCCGCGCGCATGGCAGGAAATCGAAACGCTATTCACCGCGCAATGGGACAACGGCATGGTGCCGCACATTGTGTTCCATCAGCCCGATGAAGGCTACTTCCCCGGCCCCGATGTGTGGCAGGGAAAAGGGCCGATTGCCTCATCGGGGATCAGTCAGCCGCCGTTGGTGGCGACCTTCGCAAGAAGAATCTACCAGCGCGATACCGTCTTGGGTGAAGAGAAACTCAGAAAACTCTATCCTGCATTGGTGAAATGGCACCGTTGGTACATGGACTGTCGTGGTGAGTCTGGCGCGATTGCGAGCACGCACCCGTGGGAAAGTGGCCGAGACAATGCACCGGATTGGGATGAAGCCTCAGAAGCGATTGATACCTCCGCTGTCGGTGAGTACAAACGTCGTGATACGTCACACGTCGATGCTTCCATGCGCCCGACCAAGCTTGATTACGATCGCTATCTTGCGCTGCTGTATTTTGGGCGAGACTCGGGCTGGGATGAGGAAGAAATTGCCAAGAATGGGCCACTGCGTGTCGCAGACCCTACCCTGACATTCACATTGCTTCGCGGTCATCGTGATCTGGCCGAAATAGGCAAAATGCTCGGTGAAGATGTCAGTGAAGTGGAAGCATGGATTACAACGCTAGAACAAGGCTGCATGCAGCTTTGGAACGAAGAAATGAAAGCGTTCGACAGTGTCAATCTTCGCAATGGTAAGTTCGCAGGCAGTTTGTCGAATGCCTCCTTTCTTTGCTGGTTTGCAGGTATTGAAAGCCCCGGCATGGTTGAACACCTCGAGCGTTTGTTGGCGAGCGGACATTACATTGTGCCGAGCTATGACCCCGCGGGTGATAAATACGATGCTATGCGTTACTGGCGCGGCCCTGTTTGGGGGTTCATGAACGCATTGATTGGCTGGGGGCTGGAAGATCAAGGCCATGTCGTCTTGGCGCGTGCGGTGCGACAACAAACCGCAGGGCTGATATCGAATTTTGGATTTGCAGAATATTTCAACGCAGACGATGGAACACCGGCGGGCGGTGGTCATTTCACATGGACCGCATCAGTGTGGTTGTCATGGTCGTTGTCAGATATAGCAGGAGGCTAGGAACATGGGATCTATTCAACTCAATCGTGTCGAGAAGTGGTATGGCGACACGCAAGTGATCAAAGGAATCGATTTGTCTGTTGAAGAGGGCGAACTCGTCATTTTCGTTGGGCCATCAGGGTGCGGTAAATCGACCTTGTTGCGCATGATCGCTGGGCTTGAAGAAACTAGCCGCGGGCAGATTTTGATAGATGATATTGATATGACCGATCAGCCTCCCGCGAAACGTGGCCTCACTATGGTGTTTCAAAGTTATGCCTTGTATCCGCACATGACGGTGCGCGAGAACATGGGCTTTAGCTTGAAAACACAGGGGCGTCCTCAAGCGGAAATCGATGAAAAAGTGAATTACGCCGCGCAAGTGCTGAAGTTAGATACGTACTTAGATCGGCGTCCACGCAATTTGTCGGGCGGTCAACGTCAGCGCGTTGCGATTGGTCGTTCCATTGTGCGCGATCCCACCGCGTTTTTGTTCGACGAACCTCTGTCTAACCTTGATGCCTCCTTGCGCGTTGAAATGCGTTATGAAATTGCCAAGCTGCACCAATCACTGAAATCCACCATGATTTACGTGACCCACGACCAGGTTGAAGCTATGACGCTTGCCGACAAGATTGTGGTGTTGCAAGGCGGAATCATTGAACAAGTGGGCAGCCCAAAAACCTTGTACAACCACCCTGAAAACCTGTTTGTGGCGCAGTTTATTGGTAGTCCAAAAATGAATGTGATGCCTTGCATGACAGAAGGCGATAAGTATGTGCTTGCGGGTGGTAGCGAAGGCGGTGCGTATCCTTATGGGCGTGAAGCAACGCAAATCGGTGTTCGACCTGAAGCCATTGATCTGGTGTCTCCGGAAGAAGGTGACTGCCAAGGCATTATTGATGTGACTGAATACCTAGGTGCGGATATCTATCTAGTTGTAGATTGCGGCGAATTGGGCAAATTGACCGTTCGCACTGACGGAGAAAGTGAAGTTGAAGCGGGAGATCATGTTGGTCTTCAGTTCCACGCCAACAAACTTCACTTTTTTGATGCAAACGGGCTTTCTGTTTCTGCGTCGTGATCTTCTGCGCTAAGGCCTTTCGAGTTGGCATTAGCGCGAACACACTCCATTGATAACAGTCCTGCTCTTACGGTTCTGATATCTGTACCCGGCATTTCCTCCTTGGATGCCGGGATTTTTTTGCCTGAGAATTGGGTGAAATCCGCGAGTGATTAGATTAAATCGCGTTCCAGTCGCTCAACTGTACACAGCGTCCGCGGTACAACACCTGACTGGTTGGCGACATTTCGGCTGTCACAATCAACTCAGTACTGTTCTTGAGTGCTTTCCATTCTGTTGGCGTCATAAATCGGGTGTCATTGATGCTGCGCAGGGAGCCAATTTCTTTTCGGGTGCCCGTATCTTTGTCGACCATCCATACAACCGCGTTTTCCATCGGAAGGTCTGTGTCCCTTAAGTTTCGCTGTAAGCGGAGATTAGATTCACCGGGTTTGGCGCCTTGATACGCAACCAGCGCAAACAGGTTGGGTTCGTCGGCGGACGACATCATGGCGAGATAGGATGCTGGTTTAACCTGAGCGACAGAAGAGATCGGAGTCTGTGAGACAAACACAGGGCTGATTAATATCCCCACCATCAAGGAAAAGACAAACCCCACCGGAACAAACCAAGGGTGTCTAAACAACGAAGGCTTGATGTTTTCGGGTGTGTTTGTCGATGCTTTGTTGCCTGTCGATGAAGGGAAGATCGCCAATGAAAGGTTCTTCCATACGGAAGCGGGGGGCGTTGAAAATTGGCTGTCATCGGTATTGGCATCTATGGCCGGATTAAAGGCAGAAAAGTGCTGCTGCCAAATCTCAATGTACTCCCACCAGCTTGGGTCATTTTCCGTTAAGGTTTCCAACCTACGACGAACGCGCGGGGGGAGAGTGCCGAGTACATATTCTGCCGCCAGTTTGTCCCGAAGCTCTTGTGAGTTGTAGCGATGACTTGACTTCAATTCAGACATTTTTTCAGCTCCATTAACCCGCGACGAATCCACGACTTCACCGTTCCCAACGGCGTACTGACATGTTTTACGATTTCCTGATGGCTCATGCCATGCTCATAAGCGAGGACGATCACGTTACGTTTCTCGACGGACAGGGCCAGCAAACAATCTTGCATTTTCTGTGAATGAGCGTCGGGATTATGACTGGGCCTGACAGACAGAAAATCGGTCTCATTCATTGGCTCAGCCCTGAATTCTTCCTTTGTGTAACGTGCTCGTCGAAGTTCATCAATGGCAAGGTTTCTCATGCTTTGACAGAGCCATGCCCAAGGATGGTTAATGGGGTACGAAGGGCGCCCAAACCAGAGTTTCAAAAAGCCTTCTTGCAATAGATCCGCTGCGATTTGCTCGTCTTTAACTATCGATTTGAGCAGGCAAAACAAGCGAGCATTAGTTAACACGTAAAGCGCTTCGAAAGCCTTTCGGTCTCGAAGCGCAATGCGTGAGAGTAGGTGGCCAATTTCAATTGTATCTACACTCACTATTCACCTCATTGTTGCACGATATGCCAGACGTTTTTCACACCATTACCACTGATATCTCTGGGCTGTTTGTCCTTAAACCATCGGTATAAATGGCTGTCGTTGTAAGTCCATTGATAGATGCCATCGTTACGCTGAGTCATGCCATATCCGCCTGTCAGTTCAAGCGCATTGACACCTTTTGAAAGCAAGGCAGAGGCAACCATAGCGTGTGGCCATTTTGTTGCACATTCACCGTAGTAGTTCGACGTGCCATTTTTATCTTTATCAAAGGTATAGAGGGTAATGTTGTCGCTATCCACTAAAAAGCGTTGTTTACCGTTATTGTAAATCCTCAGCGTCACGTCGTCAGCGCGCGCAATGGGCCAAACGCCTTTAGTGCCCGCGCAAGCAATGTCTCCTGCTTGGGTATCATTTTTCCATCGATAAAGAGGCTTTTCGTTCAATGCCCATTGTTCCGTTCCGTCAGATCGTGTGATTTGGCTGAATTCTGCATGGTCGCCAAACAGTGATCGGTTCGCTTCATCGGCGAATAGCGGAGGCCAGTTAATCGCGTAATTGCCATTGCACACCGATTGGCCATTGGGGTCTTTGGAAAAGGTGTAAAGCGTGTGGCCGCTTTGATCAACATAAACGTTACCAACATCGGTTTGCTTGACGGTTTCAGTTGCGACGGCACACGAAGCCAGCAGAAATGGCAGTGTCGCAAACGATAATTTAGACATCTCGATTTCCTTGTCATTATGATCAGCCTTGCCTGATGGAAGGGTTTTCGTAGTAAGAGACGAAGGCATCGAATGATTGGATGCGGGTGAATGTAAAAAAGGGAAAAAAAGAGCGGCAACAATGCCGCTCTTTCATCCATGGTTTTACCTATGGATGGTATGCCACCATCAAAGCAGGTTATTCGCTGCAATAAAGTCACTTAGCTTCGCCGCAATTGACGCATGCTCTTTGACTGTTGGGTGCCAGATACACCCTTCGAGTGGCGAAACAAAGGTGTGGCTGTACACGCCGTCTTGTCCTTGGTTATTTAGCCGTTCAATGGCTTCTTGTGTGGCAGGAATAATGTCGTCGTAAGGGTAGGCAGGACGAGGCATCAAAATGACGCTGGTGTTGTTGTAGCGAGACTTCAGATCCGTCACAAATTCGACCATGCGATCTGTCCACGCTTCTTTTACGTCTTCGATGTCACTCCAAGGTTCATGAGGCTGGGGATCGGTACTGAAATCATTGGTTCCCACTTCCACCACAATCAGGTTGGGGTAGGTGTCTTCAAACGCCAATGTCCGGCCAAAAATTGCACCCGCTTTGTCGGCATAGTCGGTGAGGTTGTGATGCGGTTGATTGCCGCCCCAGTTACGAATCAGACCAAGGCCTGAGAAAGACACTTGCGTGATGCTTGCATTTAACGCTTTGCCGGTTTGATATGGGAAGGCTAAACGGGCGTTAGACGAAGTATATACCTCCTCCCATGTGCAATCGCGTTTGGTAGATTCACTGCCAAAACCCGCACTAATAGAATCACCAATAAACAAGATATGCGGTTGGTTTTCCCACGTACCGTTCAGTGTTCCATCATGATCAAATGAGATTAACTGCGCCATGGTTTCATAGTTTTCGGTACGTTTGACCACTTCTAGGGTGACGTCTCTCATCTGATCGCTATCAAGCAAAGTAAACGTCTGCTCTGTGTTGCCGCGGAGGGTAATAAGTGTATGTGAGAACTCACCATCAATTAGCACATCGAAATGATCGCCATTGCCAATGAGGTTCATGGAAAGCTGCGTGCCAATGAAACGGGTTTTTATTGTCGTACCTGGCCAATTAAATTGCACTGTGCCAGCGGCATAATCTTTAGTTATGCGACCTTCATAGTTAATAGCATGGTGGGTGGCTGGGGCAGTTTCTGCCATTACGTTGCTTGCAGCGAGTAGCAGAGATAGGTATCCGATTCTTTTCAACATGTTCAGTCCTTCGTTTTTTAGGTCTTCGCTATCGGTATGAGGTATCAACACACTGGATTGTGTGTGTTCCTTCTGAACAGTGGATAACGGCTTCCAACTCTCCGACGAACAAGGAAAGACAACACTCGGCTTTGTAAGCGCAATGTATGTTGACGATTACATTAAATATCTCTGGGTGTTAAATGGGAATTACCCTGAGGGCAATGAGCAGAGCAAGAGTTGAGAAATCAGGGAATGGGTTGATTTCCAGCTCTGATAAGTCAGTCAGGATACATTTTGCTTTGCGCTATACCAAAACAACCTCAAGATGCTTGTTCAGATAGCGTTGTTGGCTGTCAACCGCGGCGTTGGTTTGAAAACAGAGTCGCTCTGCGTTGAAACTCAGCAATAAAGCATGACTGACCATCTGAACGTTAAATTGACGACAGTTTGCCTTTCAAATGTTTCTCGCTAATGGCACATTGCCAACAAGACGATTAACCAGATGTTTATCACACCATGCCCAATCAAACGCCTAAAACACCGAGCTTAGCGTCATCTCAAAATCTGCTGCCTTTTATTGAGTATTTCAACAAAAACCGGATCGAGTGGAAGGTGATTGCATCTCAGTACGATATTCCCGAACGCATTGCTGACGAAGAATGTTGGTTGCCTGCGGTGAATGTGATGCGCTTTTTGCAGAAACTCGTGGTATCGCAAAAAGAACATATTGGTATTGAGGTGGGTCGGTTGATTTCCCTTAGCCAGCTTTCTCCGGCGTTGAGCGACGCGCTTGATGCATGTGACTCGATAGATGATGGCGTGCATGTTTTGATGGCATGGATGCCGCTGTTGAGTAATCATGTGGTGGTATGGCCAGAAAAATTTGGTGACCAGTGGATGCTCTGCCACCGCAGTGCTTATCGTCCTACATCACCGGGTTTTGATCAAACAGAATGGTTTAGAACACTTGTGCTAGGGGCGTTTTGTCGTCGTTTTGTTGATGAAAATTGGTTACCCAATCATGTGTGGATGAGTATTAATCCTCCGCCTAAAGATCAGCTTCCAGCCTCTTTCTTGCAATTAGATATTCGCTATCAACAGCCAATAGCTGCGATTGAATTGCCGGTCTCTGAGGGATTTCATGCAGTAGAAGATCGAGAGCTGTCGGAGCACTGGATGGAAAGCATGACAAAGCTGGCGAGTACCTATGCGTGCTTGCCTAATTTTCATGTGGATTGGTTGGCGAAGATGGTGGGCATGTCAACGCGAACCTTGTTAAGAAGGTTGAGCGACAATGGCATAACGATGCGAGAATTGCGTGATACGGCGAGAGAGCAAACCGCAAAAAAACTGCTCAAAGATCAATCGCTATCGATGCTCGATATCGCTTGGCATTGTGGGTATACCGATCTGGCTAACTTCAATCGTGCTTTCAAAAAGTGGACGGGATTCACCGCGCCGCAATATCGCCAACAACAAATGTTAATGAGTGCCAGCACCGCTTAGAAGCAGAAGGAAAAGGCCTCTGCCACTGATGGGAGTGACAGTAGCAAGGCCTTGACGGATTGATTAGGAAGCTTAAAAGTATTTGCGAATACCAAACCAAACTTCAGATTGCCAGTCACTTGGTAGGGCTATGTTATTCGTTGATAGCGAGGTTTTGGTGTAGTCAAAACGTGTGTTTACCCACCATGTTCTTGCGCTATTTAAGGGCGCATTAATGCCAGCTTTGAAAGAGACTGTGTCCATTTCTATCGTATCGCCAGACACACTTTGATATTCAGGCGTGAAGTGAAGGTAGGAGCCTGAGTCGCCAAGGTATTTGGCTGTTATGAGCCCCGCCGAGAAGCCGGAGACGGAATCATCAATGCCTTGTTGGGTCAATTCGATATCGCCTGTGATCACACCTAAGCGCGGAAAAACGAGCAGTCCTGCTGTGTAAGCGGGATTAATCGCCGCGACACCTCCAATGGATATCAGATCGTTGTTCATGCCTGCTGCATCATCGCGTGTATTGATGTAGTCAACGGAAAACCCAAGCTTGGGGACAGCGTGAAAGCCCGGTTCAAACACATGGAAGTACTGAAATCGAGAGTTTGTGTAGTCACTGCCAAAATCGTTCGCGTTTCGGTCTTCATCTTTAAAGTACGCTTCGGCCAATAGCGCGAATTGTTGACCATTTTCTAGGCCGCCCGATATTTGGCCTTGAAGTTGAATGTCACTGTTGCCGCTTAAAAGTACACCTGCTTGGGTGTAGACCTTAGTGACATCTGCTGGGTCGATAATGTCGCCATCTTGAGCAAAGACAGGCGCAGCGAGGAGAATAGCGAGAGGGACTAGCGCAAATTTTTTCATCATTAATTTCTCTTAAAAGTGCGCTTCGTCCCTGAAGCAAAAGGAAAGGTGGCCTGAATACGGACTATTTGTCAGCGAGTGCTTTGGCTGCAGCACGCATCAGTGCTGGACCTTTGTTTTCGCCAAACCCTGAGTGATAAGGGTTGTTGGAGTACATGACGCCGACAAAATCTCTGGCCGGATCGATGTAGATGAATTGGCCAAGGTTGCCGCTTTTTGCCATCGCACCATCGTCGAAGATGTAGTCAAATTGATACGAGTTATATTGCGCCTTCTCGTTAAAAGCATGTTGAGAGCTGGCTTCTTTGGTGGTGCCGATGTATGCCTTGGCGTCACCGCCTTGATGAATGCGATCTATGACGGCTTGAGACACGACGGGCTCAGTGGCGACCGCACTCCAGCTTGGTGTAAACAGGGCTCCCCAGCGTGCCATGTCTTCCATGGTGCTCGACATCAGACCAACAGAAATGGCCATGCCATCGGGAGTAAGGTTGGTCAACATAGGCTGCCGTGCCGTCACTTTAGACCAAACGCGATCTTCAAAGACTTTCGCCCATGTTTCCCCTTCAATGTTTTCGATAAGTTGTGTCAATACCATCGTGTTCATCGATGCATAGCTGAAACGCTCGCCGGCATTTTCATCGTCTACCTCTTTTGTGTCTTTCGCGACATCAAGCCAGCCTTCCAATTCCCCTGTTGCATATCGCGGTGAGCCAAATGCTGCGGCAAAGAAACGAACAACGGCGGAATCTGGGTTCATGATGGATTCAGCGGTTTCTTCATTGTCGAGGCCTGTGGCATGGTTCAAAACATTCAACACGCTGATTTTGTCCCATACCGTCCCCTTGAGTTCTGGCACGTAGTTGGTGATCGGCGCTTGAGGGTCCACCTTACCTTCTTCCACCATCATGGCGATGACAGTGCCGACGGTCGTTTTGGCGGCTGACGCCCAAATATGACGATCGGTTGGCTTCATGCCGGGATAGGCTTCATAAACCAGCTTGCCTTCATGGATCAGCACAAATCCTTGGGTGCGAAACTGTGGGTCGGCGAGATACTCCGCCATTGTCAGTTCGCCTTTACTATCAGTTTGAACCAGCAAGTTGTCGAGTTGGTGCTGAATGTTACGGGCCAATGGCTTGTACTCTTCAGCTGGCGATGACACGGCGGTCGGCACAAATTCGCTCATGTGCATGTTGTAGTAAAGCGCGTGGTCGCCACCCATTTGCCAATGGAAGTTGGACAAGTTTTGTCTTGCAGCATCGATGAATTCTGGCGAAAACGCGCCTTTGGCTGCTTGGACCGGCAAGGTGACTTGTGCACCTTCAACGCTCAGTGCTTTTTCAACAGGATTGATATCTGCAAAGGTAACCGATGAGAATATGAGTGATGAACATACGATAGCAATTGGCTTAAGTTTCATGATGTTGCCTCCATTGAGTTGATGTAAGTAATCTTACGGTTCAATGCATAAACTAAATAGGTCATTTTATGCCAACATAGATGGAGTCATTATTTTTCAAAAAATGGGCATAACTGTCGGGTGAGTATGCGCCTGCAATATCGTTCAATACCTTTTCTGCGGTATCGAATACTCTCTGTTCATTGAAAAGGGAGTAGTAGATGGGAAGTGTGATTTTAGCGATGGCGACCTTCGCCTTTGTGGGGGCCGTAACACCGGGGCCTGTGAATATTCTGGCCACCAGCACAGCGGTAAACGCGGGCGTGAAGGAAGCAGCAAAACACGTGTTGGGCGCATCGTTGGCCTATGCCTTTGTGGTGTATCTGTCGGGGAACGTGATGCAGGGGTTGCTGCACGTTTTACCTAAACTTGAAGCGGTCATGCAGGTCGTTGGCAGCCTGTATCTTTTTTACTTAGCCTATAAAATTTTCACTGCACCAGTGACAAGAATAGCGGCTTCACATACGGCGCGATCGGGACTGTGGATAGGTTCATTGACGCAACTTCTCAACCCCAAAGCGTGGTTAGTTGCTATGTCAGGAATCAGTTTGTTTGTGTTTGGGCGTGGTGATGAAAACCTGTATTTGCTGATTTTTACCAGCGTCTCATTGGTACTGTGTTTAATTGGCGTGGGTGTGTGGGCTGTGCTGGGCACTGTGCTTGCAAGCCGTCTCGAGAATCCAAGGCAACAACGTCAGTTTAATCGTGTGATGGGTGTGTTGTTGGCCGTTTCTGTGCTAATGATATGGACCTAAGTGATAACGGCAAACAGGCAAAAGGATTGCGATGAAAAAGGACGGGAGTGCCAGCTTCAAACAAAGCACTGTGTTGCCTTGGGTTGAACTGCGAGTCGCCAACCAAAGTCATGCCTGTTATGACGCGCATTCTCACGATGAGTTTTCGTTTGGCATCATTAATCAAGGCCATGCGTACTATCGAAATCGTCAGCAAACCCACCCTATTGGCGAAGGTGATGTGGTGACGATTAACCCCGCGGATGTCCATGCGTGTAACCCCAATGCGGGTACGTGGTCTTACAGCATGTTGTTTGTTGATACGTTAAAGATGGGCGATGTGCAGCGAGATGTCCTTCAACGCGATAGCAGTGATTACACACCATTTTTGAACGACTTGGAACGAAGTCCTTTCATCAAACAACGCTTCCGAGCTCTTTTCGATGCGCTTCAAGCGGATTCCAGTGCACTGCAGGCGCAGGTCTGTTTGTACGCGTTCATCGAAGTGATGCTCGGGAAGCAAGCGCTCGATCACATTGGGAAAATGGCCCAGCAACCGTATTTGACTCACATTCGTGAAAAGATGCTCGATGACATTGATCATACTCATCAACTGGATGATCTTGCTGAAGAGGCGGGGATGAGTCGCTATCAGCTACTTCGGGCATTCAAAAGTCAATTTGGTTTGCCGCCTCACGCTTATTTGATGGATGAGAAAATTAAGCGCGCCAAAGTGATGCTGAAATCGGGCAAAGACATCTCAGACGTTGCGCTGCAGCTTGGTTTTTCTGATCAAGCCCATTTCCAGCGCCAATTCAAAAAGAAACTCGCCGTCACACCGAAGTTTTATCAATCACACTTTTTACAGAAATAGCTCACTACACAATCATTTGTTTCTTGTTTGTACTCCTACTTCCGCGGGTTCTCCGCGACAAAAAAAGCCCATCTCACAGGCAGAGATGGGCTTTTCAAACTGCTTCAGCAAGGTGCGTGATTAGTCTTCTGACGTCGAGGCGATTTTGTGAATCGCCAAGTCTGCGCCGTTGTACTCTTCTTCTTCCGTCATACGAATGCCTGCGGCTTTATCGACGGCGGTGTAGACAATCCAACCGCCCACGAAGGCCACCACAACACCTGCAATGGTGCCGATAAGCTGAGACATAAAGCTCACGCCACCCAAGCCGCCAAGTGCTTCTAAGCCGAAAATACCGGCGGCGAGACCACCCCAAACACCACATACGCCGTGCAACGGCCAAACACCCAAAACATCATCAATTTTCAAACGGTTTTGGGTCAAGGTGAATAACCAAACGAACAAGGCGCCAGCAACACCACCCGTCACTAGCGCACCAATTGGGTGCATCAGGTCAGAGCCCGCACACACAGCGACAAGACCAGCAAGGGGACCATTGTGTAGGAAACCGGGGTCATTTTTACCCACGATGAGTGATGCGACGATACCGCCAACCATCGCCATCAAGGTGTTGACCGCTACTAAACCGCTGATGCCATCCAGCGTTTGTGCAGACATGACGTTAAAGCCGAACCAACCGATGGTGAGGATCCATGCGCCAAGTGCAAGAAACGGAATGTTTGATGGTGCGAAAGCGATAAGTTTACCGCCACGGTATCGGCCTTTGCGCACGCCAAGGATCATAACGGCAGCGAGGGCAATCCAACCGCCGACAGCATGCACAACAACAGAACCTGCGAAGTCATGGAAAGGCGCACCGAACGAGGCGTCTAGCCAATCTTGGAAGCCAAAGTTACCGTTCCAGATTAAGCCTTCGAAGAAAGGATAAACAAAGGCCACGATGGCCGCGGCGGCAATTAACATAGGGGTGAACTTCGCGCGCTCTGCCACACCACCGGAGATAATAGCGGGGATAGCGGCGGCAAATGTCATCAAGAAAAAGAACTTAACGAGTTCATAGCCGTTGTTGGCGGAGAGTGTTTCTGCGCTGCTAAAAAAGGTGGTGTCATAGGCTACCCAGTAGCCAATAAAGAAGTATGCAAGCGCTGAGAAACCAAAGTCTGACATGATTTTGACCAAGGCATTCACTTGGTTACGATGTCTGACGGTGCCGACTTCCAAAAAGGCAAAGCCTGCGTGCATGGCGAGTACCATGATGGCACCCATCAAGATAAAGAGCGTGTTCGCGCTTTCTGTTAGCGTTTGAATCGCGCTGCTGATGTTTTCCACGTTGTTATTCCTCTACTTCCATGAGAACAAAATTCCATTGGGGGCAATAAAGCACAAAACATGCCTGATTGTTCCAATAAGGGGCAGAGGGGCGCCAAGTGAGTGCGGTTTTTCTATAACTTACTGAAATAGTGTTATTTAGTTCTGCACTAAAAAGGAATGATTGAATAGTTGGCACAACAGCTTTGAAACGTTTCGCTTCAAAGCTGTGCAGAAATAGTGCGAGAATGCACTAAAAGAGTGCAGTTATTGGTGTTTGTTCAATGCGTTGCGGATAAAGCCATCATGTTGTTCCAATCGTGCTTTCGCTTGTTCTGCATTAATGCCTGCTAGAAGCATGAGAATGGCGGTTTTGCAGTGGCGGTTGCAGGCATTAAGCGCCGCTTCAGCCGCTTGTGACGATTCGCCTGTTGCTTCCACTACAATGTTGACTTGGCGCTGAACCAGTTTGGCGTTGGTGGCTTCTACATCGACCATTAAGTTGCCATATACTTTGCCGCTTCGAATCATCGCGCCTGTGGTGAGCATGTTCAGGATAAGTTTTTGTGCTGTTCCTGCTTTCATGCGTGAAGATCCGGTGACAACTTCAGGGCCAACAATCGGCGTGATAGCAATATCCGCTTCATCCACCATGGCGCACTGTGGGTTACAGGCAATGGCCACCACGGTGACACCTAATGTTTTGGCGTACGCCATGCCGCCCAATACATACGGGGTGCGTCCACTGGCTGCGATACCGACAAGTACGTCTTTGTTTGAGAGCTTAAGATCTTTTAAATCCTGCTCACCGAGTTCTGTATTGTCTTCTGCATTTTCGACCGCCTTGAGAATGGCAGGATGACCCCCTGCAATTAATCCTACGACCTGCTCGGCTTTGCTGCCAAATGTCGGAGGGCATTCGCTGGCGTCTAGAATACCCAATCGACCAGACGTGCCCGCCCCCATATAAATCAACCTGCCACCTTGGGCAAATGCCGTCGTAATGGCATCGACCGCTTTCGCGATGTGAGGCAGTTGTGCTTTGACAGCGAGTGCCACTTGTTGATCTTCCTGATTCATCACAGCCAGCATATCGAGCGTGGAAAGTGTGTCGATGTTTGCACTGGCTGGGTTACGGCTTTCTGTGACCAATCGAGTTAAATCAATTTTCATCGCTAGCATGCTCATTTATTGGGGATTTTTATAGCTGCCAGTATTCCTCATCGGCATGTGAAAACTCAAGAGAAAAGGTGAGCCTTCTTTTCTGCTCATTGTTCTCTTATCGAGAATAATCAATTCATGTTCTCACTGTTTATTGATGTATTGAGGTCGATTATTGTTTGTTCATCGAAAGTTGATGGCAAAGGATGACAGGTAATGGGCTTATTAGTAGATGGAAAGTGGCGAACCGATTGGTATGACACCAGCAAGACAGACGGACGTTTTACCCGGAAAGCACCCAGTTTTCGTCACTGGATAACCCAAGATGGCGGCGCAGGGCCAAGCGGTGATGCAGGGTTTAACGCTGAACCGGGCAGATACCATCTGTATGTGTCACTGGCTTGTCCTTGGGCGCATCGGACGTTGATTTTTCGTGCGTTAAAAGGGCTCGAAGACATGATCTCCGTGTCGGTTGTTAGTGCCTTTATGGGCGATGACGGTTGGACGTTTTTGCCTGGCGATGATGTGGTGCCAGATACCGTGAACGGTAAAACGCATTTGCATCAAATCTATACCGAGGCGATGAGCGATTACACCGGACGCGTGACTGTGCCTGTGCTGTGGGATAAGAAAACTCACACCATTGTGAGCAATGAATCGGCGGACATCATTCGCATGTTGAACAGCGCATTTGATGAAGTGGGCGCCAAGCCAGGCGATTACTACCCGACTGCACTGCGTGAGGCCATCGACGAGGTGAACGATTATGTTTATCCCAACATCAATAACGGTGTATATCGCGCTGGGTTTGCAACCACACAAGCAGCGTATGACGAAGCGGTAGAAGATGTGTTCCATGCACTCGATGCATTGGAAGTGAAACTTGCCACACAGCGCTATTTGCTGGGTGACGCTTTAACCGAGGCCGATTGGCGTTTGTTCACCACCTTGATTCGGTTTGATGCTGTTTATGTTGGGCATTTCAAATGCAGTCGCCGTCGTATTGTCGATTACCCAAATTTGTTTGGATACCTGCGCGAGCTTTATCAAATACCGGGTATTGCTGACACGGTTCATATCGACCATATCAAGGCGCATTACTACGGTAGCCACGAAACGGTGAACCCGACACGCATTGTGCCGATTGGCCCAGCGTTGGATTTTACGACGCCACATGGGCGAGAGCAGATTGGCAACCAGTGATATACGCCAACGCTGAGAAGCAATGCTGAGAAGGAATGAAGTGATGGGGAAATTAGTTGAAGGACGCTGGCTCACCGACGATGCATTGCTTGAGTTGGAGACCAAAGAATATGAGAAGGCCAATGGCCGATTTCAACGCGGCACGGCGAAATTTCGCTCGTGGGTCACGGAAACGGGAGAGGCAGGCATCAGCGGTGACGCAGGCTTTAAAGCAGAAGCTGGGCGCTACCATTTGTTCGCGGCGTTGAATTGCCCTTGGGCGCATCGCACCTTGATTTATCGCAACGTCAAGCAATTGCAGAATGTGGTCGGGTTGTCGCTGGTTGCGCCGCTTCGCACCGATCAAGGTTGGGTGTTTGATAAAAGTACGCCGAGATTTACTGATGAGCTGTTTGGGCTCGATGCGATGCACCAGCTTTACGTGAAATCCAATCCCGATTTTACAGGTCGCGTGACGGTACCTGTGCTGTGGGACAAGAAAACACAGACCATCGTGAGTAACGAGTCGTCTGAGATTATCCGTATGTTCAACAGTGCGTTTAACGAGGTGACAGGTGATAAACAAAATTTCTATCCGTCGAAATTGGCGCACCGCATTGATGCGATGAACGAGTGGGTTTTCAACACCGTGAATAACGGCGTGTACAAAGCGGGCTTTGCCAGAACGCAAGAGGCGTATACGGAAGCGGTGACGACGTTGTTTGCGTCGTTGGAGGAAATAGAAACCCGTTTAGGGAATCACAAGTATTTGCTGGGGAATCAGATCACCGAAGCGGATTGGCGATTGCTGCCGACGCTGGTGCGTTTTGATGTGGGTTACTTCACCGCGTTCAAATGCAACCTCAAAGCGCTGCGAGATTACCCAAATATCTCGGCGTATTTGAAAGAACTGGTTAAACAGCCGGGCGTGCGAGGCACTATCGATCTGGATGTGTATCGCCGCGGCTACAACTCAAAAAGTCCGTTGCGTAATCCGCACGGCATTGTGCCTGTCGCACCAGATGTGGACTTTTGATAAGCATTTTAGCTAGGCAGGTACAGCAACAAACACATTATCAACGCAAGGAGGAGTCACCATGTTATTTAATCCATCAAATACTGCGACACGACAATTCAACGCAGCTGCTGACATATCTGCGTTGGTAAATGATGAAATGCTGAAAGACAGCGCGTTTCACCCCAACCTTGGTGGTGTGACAAAAGGCGGCATGGCGAATCATTACCCGATGACCATTATGTCGTTGCAAGCACTGGGTGCCAGTGATGAAAATATCAGGGATTTTCGTGCTGCATGGCCGCGCTATCGCTCAAAAATTACTGATGATCTGCGTCTTCGTGACAAGGGCGTGGTGACGCAAGAAAACTGGCCTGATTATGTAGGACAAGCAAACCTGCTGGCAGATTTTCAGCGTATGTTTTTCGACGGCTTACAAGCAACGGACGATCAAAATGCGTACATCATGTCTGCGCTCGATAAGCTGCAATATGCGCTGCCGATGGGACTGTTTCATCCCTTGATCAGATTAAGCTTCGCCATGATGCATGGCGATAAAGGGTTGATCGCTGATGCGCTGGCGTATTGGGCGATACGTTATGAAGATCTGTATAAACGCATGTTGCCGCCGCGCACTGATTTCACCAATATCTCGGTCAGTGCAGAAGACAATTGGGCGACATTACATGCTGCGAAACCCGAGCTGAGTTTTCGAGGTGGTAGCCTGAATGTGTGCGAGCGTTTGTGTTCTGAGCCTGTGCTTCACGATATCGCCGTGGCGGAGAATTTCTTTATCACCGAAGAAAATCTCGAGCTGAAAATTCAAGAAATCGGTGATCGTGCTATTGGCTTGTACCTGTTTGAACCCGCACTCACGACCTTACATGGCGTGACGGCGTTTCAAGCGCTGGTGGACATTACCCAGACAGTGCTTGGTGACAGTGACAGATTTCGCCCGTTGTTAGCTGAACTTTGGCAACGTTACTGGATTTGGTTGACGGCGCTTTATATTGAAAAAGGCGTTCCAGAGGCCTTGCCAAGTGTTGTTGAAGAATCACGAAGTGACGTTGATGCTTTTGCATGGGAAGACATTGCCAGTGCCATAGTGAAAGTGCCAGAAGTGCATGCCATTAAAATGGTGTTTAGCTGCAAATGGCTATTTGAGAACCTTGATGCGAACCCGCGCTACAAAGCGGCCGCCATCAATGTACTTAGCCAGCATATCAATGTGAAGCCAGTGCGATTAGGTTGATACACGGCCAAATGAACAATCAAAGAGCGGCTAGTCCCGCTCTTTTTCGTTTTTGTGGTGGATGACAATCGCTATGCGTTAACGCATCACCATCTGAATGGCATGAGACGGGCAGGCGACACGGCATTGCGCACAGCCAGAGCAAAGCTCCGTTTTGATTGAAACACTTCGATTTACAGTGTCAATCGCTTGATGTGGGCAAGCCTCTTCGCACGATTGGCAAGGTGCCCCCATTTGACGAACACACATGCCTGAAAGTGCGGCGACAGCGCCTGTCGATGGCACGCCATTGGCCGATGTATTTGCGAGCGAAAGTGTTGGGCAAACGCGTTGGCATTCACCACACTCTGTGCACGAACCGCCATCTAGCGTAAGCGTGGGTTTCTCTTCGAGCATGCTAATGACGTGCTGTGGACACACCTCTTCACATTTTCCGCACCCATCGCAGAGGCGATTTAACAACGCTTCTTCTACCGCTGTGGGCGGGCGGGGAACGCTGCGAATAGCGGCTATCTGAGTAGACGCTTTTACAGGCTTACTGACACCAGACCACAAGGCGCGAAAAAGCCCCCGGCGACTGCACTGTTGCATGTTCAATTGTGCGTTGTAATAGCGCTCGTCTCTGTCTGACATGGTGCCTAACCCTGATTGTCGGTAAACATGTGCGGTTCTGAGTAACGTTTGATATTCACGCTAGCGATTAACGATAGAGATTTACGCTGTTGTATTGCGCGTTCACCTGCGACGCCAATTGCTCTAGCGTGCCTTCCGCAAGATAGCTAATGCCTTGGTAAAACTCGGTTTGTGCACCTTCGCGCATGATCGCGAAAAAGCGCGGTGCCCACGTCAGCACATGATCGCTCAAAAAGGCCTTTAATGATGCCAAGCTTTCATTGTGAGTGGCTTCAACCACTTGTGCGTTAAATGCGGTCTCAAGCAAATAAGTGATGAAGGAAAACACCAAACCAATATGATCTTCGGGTTCACGTTCGCCTGTATCGATAGCAATGCCATGCTCCGCGTAAAACGCGCGAATCGCCAGCGTAGCAGCGCCACAGGTAGTTTGTTCCTCCGTCAGATACACAGAGCCCCAAGGCGCTGCTGTCAGGGTATTTGGTCCGACAAACAATTGTGCGTAATCACGGCTGGCCGCGTGTAGATTAGGTCGTTGTTTAAGCAACGCTAACCCTTGTTCCACCTTGGCATTCGCCATGTCTACGGGCCATTCATCGAACATCGGCTCGTCATAGAGAGCGTTAATGAAGTGTGCATCTGGCGCTTGATGCAATGCACGATAGAAAAAGTGACTGGCGATGGTCAGGCTTGCAAGCGTTTCGTAGCGAGAGTCATTCATGGCAATGGGCTTATTCGGTTAAAATTAATGAGGTAAAAAAGAACGTGTTTTAAAAAATAAAAAGGGGTGACAAAAAGAAAAGGTAACGCGTTAACATTCAAAAAGAGGGGCTGACATTCCAGCCCCTTTTTGACCCAAAAATCGGGATATTACATACCAGAGCTAGCGCTGATGAAGGCGTCGTAGAAGAACGCACGACCAGACAGTTCTGCCATCACAACCATCAAAAACGCCGCAATCGCGATGCCAGCGTTTTTGTTATTGCCACGCAATGCTTGAGATGCAAACAGTACAACACCTGATGCCATCAAACCGATACGCGCCATGGTGAAGGCTTCTGCGTTCGCCATCGCGAAGGGGTTGGCGTAAGCATTTAGCTGACCTAACCAGACTGCGTAGCCACCAAAACCAACCAATGACATTGCCATGGTGATCAGTGCGGCCATGGCCAGTGAACGGTCAGCGCATTGTTGAACCTTACCAATTTTTGCAGCTTGAACGCGCAGTGCCAATGCGGCTGCAATTGGGCCAACGACACCTGCAGTCATCAAAAACTGGAACGTGGTCCAATGCGAGTTCCAGCTCACCACGGTTGGCAAACGGTACACGTTCACAATCGCAAGAATGAACACAACACCCAGTGCCATTGCCGCAGGTAGCGTGAGCTTTTGCAGGGTAGGTTGAATGTTCAACACGCGCAGTGCGGTGTAGGTAAATGCCGCGCCACCAAACAGTGACAATGCGACGATTTCCATGCTCAGTGCAGACATGTGTGCAAGACCGAACATCACGTTGAACATGCGAAATGGCTGACCTAAGTGCGTCACTGACGCAATCGCGCCCAGACCCAACAGTGTCAGTGATGCCATAAACGCGATGTTCATGCTTTTACGCTCGGGTTTGAGGAACATTTCCACCAAACCTAGGGCGATAAACATACCGACGGCGGATTGCGCTAATACGGTAAAGAAGACCAGCGATAATTCACTCATAGCGATACCTCTGTCGGGTTTTGGATGCTGCCTGTGGTGTCGCCAGTGGGGCGAGAGTTACGGCAGGTGGTGACGATCAGGTTTGGCGATGTCAAACGTGGATCGGGCAGCGGCGCAACGTCGTTTTTCGTGCCGTACATTTCGCGCAGTTCGTCCATTGGACCGAAATCCAGCGCACGCAATGGGCAAGACTCGACACACACTGGCTTGCGGCCTTCTGCAATGCGCTCGTAGCAACCATCACACTTGGTCATGTGTTTTTTCGCAGGGTCGTATTGAGGTGCGCCATAAGGGCACGCCATGCCACAGTATTGGCAACCCACACACACGTCTTTATCGACAACCACAAGGCCATCTTCAGTACGTTTGTGCATCGCGCCCGTTGGGCAAGCTTTCACACACGCTGGGTTTGAGCAGTGGTTACATGAAATCGACATGTAGTAGGCGTAAACGTTCTGGTTCACTGTGCCGTCGTCGTTTTGTACCCAGTCACCGCCGGCGTATTCGTAAACACGACGCCAGTTAACGCCCACAGGCAGGTCACTGCGGTCTTTACATGAAACCTGACAGGTTTTACAGCCTGTACACTTGCTGGTGTCTACATGGAATCCGTATTGAGTCATCTATTTATCTCCCCTTAAACCTTGGCCACTTGGACTAGGATGGTGTGCTGAGGATTCCCCTTCGACAGTGGTGTGTTCTTCTGTGAGGTCAGCGTGTTGATACAACCGCCCAAATCGATACCGTTTTTGTCTGGGGAGTACCAAGCGCCTTGGCCCAATGCCGTCACGCCCGGCATGATGCGCGGCGTGACTTTGATGGCAACGCGAATTTCGCCACGATCATTGAACACGCGAACGTAATCGCCGCTTTCAAGACCACGCGTTTTCGCATCAATTGGGTTCATCCAAATACCGTCGAACACCACTTCGCGCAGCCACGGAATGTTGTGGTACGTCGAGTGCGTGCGCCCTTTGGTGTGATAGCCAAAGAACTGCAGCGGGAACTGCTCGGTTTTTGGATCCAAGTGGCTTTCCCACGTGGTCACGTATTGCGGGATCGGCGTGATGATTTCATCGTCTGCCAACGTCCACTCTTTCGCGATGGTTTCCAGCTTGGTGGAGTAGATCTCAATCTTGCCTGAAGGCGTGCCTAGGGCATGCTTCTCTGGATCGTTACGGAAATCTTCCAGCGCGATACGGCCTTCTTTTGGCGCAGCTAACGTGTAAGGGCCATTTTTACGAAGATCTTCGAGCGTTGGCAGGTTGGCATCTTTTTGACGCGCACCGTCGTAAAGGTATTCCAACCAACCGTCACGGGTACGGCCTTCGGTGAAGGCTTCTTTCACGCCAAGGCGCTCAGACAGACCCACACACATGTCGTAGGCACAACGTGTTTCGTACAATGGCTCGATAGCGCGCACCAGCGGGAACACGCCGCCCAATGAACCTGATGAGTAACCGTCAGAGCTCACTTCGTTGTTTTCGATGGTGGTCACGTCGGGCAGCAGAAGGTCTGCAAAGCGGGCAGAAGAGGTCATGTGGTTATCACACACCACGATAAATTCCGCTTGGGTTTCATCTTCAATCAGTTTGCGGTGCTTATTGATGTCGGCATGTTGGTTCATGATCATGTTGCCTGAGTAGCTCAGTAGGAACTTGATCGGGGTACGCAGACGCTCGCCACCTTGAATGCCGTCGGTTTTATCAGTCATTTCGTGATGACGGTAAATCGCATCGCTCCATTTGAAGAACGGCACTTTTACTTGGATCGGGTTAACGCCCGTTGGAATGCGCGGCGCTGGGTAGCTCCAGTTCGCAGGCATATCACCGGTGTTCGTACCTGGGCGACCGATGTTACCCGTTAGGATCGGCAGCATCACGATCGCACGAGAGGTTTGCTCGCCGTTCGCTTGACGCTGAATGCCCGTACCTTGGGTGATGAAACACGCCTTTGCTGTGTCGATTTCACGCGCCAGTTGCACGATTTGATCAACAGGAATGCCGGTGATTTTTGACGCCCACGCGGGTGTCTTCTCGATGCCATCAGGACCCTGACCCAAGATGTGCGCTTTGTAGTGGCCGTTTTGTGGGGCGCTTGCTGGCAAGGTTGATGAATCGTAGCCTTGGCAGTATTTGTTCAAGAAATCTTGGTCAACCAAGCTCTCTGTGATCAAGGTGTGCGCGATACCTTCAACCAGAGCCGCATCGGTACCTGGGCGGATAGGTAGCCATAGGTCTTCTTTACCCAACATGGTGTCGGTGTAACGCGGATCGATAATGATGGTGCGAACGTTGTTCTTTCGTTGCGCATTGACGTGCTCGTGAATTTCGCCACCACCGCTCATGCGCGTTTCCGCAGGGTTGTAACCGAACATCACCAACAGATCAGCGTTTTCGATTTCCGTGGTGTAGCTACCGTAAGCCGACGGTTTGATGGAGCCGTAAGTGAACGGCAGAGCAAACTGAATTTGACCCCAGCTGTAGTTACCGTAGTAATCGAGGAAACCACCCACAAGGTTGAACAGACGCTTGAAGCAATCTTTACCGTCGGTGCGGTAACCTTGTGTGCCTGAACCGTAGGTAATGAAGATCGCATCATTGCCGTATTCTTTGATGGTGTATTGCAGTTTCTCTGACATCAAATCAAACGCTTCGTCCCAGCTAATGCGCTCAAATTGGCCTTCGCCACGCTTGCCGATGCGCTTCATTGGGTATTTCAGACGGTCAGGGTTGTAAACACGGTGCTTAATCGAGCGACCACGAAGACACGCACGGACTTGGTGATTCCCAAAGCCTTGATCGTCACCACGGTTGTCCGATTCGATTTGGGTGATCACGCCGTTTTTAGTATGAACTTGCAATGCACAACGGCTGCCACAGTTCACCATGCACGCTGACCAGACGGTTTTGGTGTCTTCTGCGTGTTGAGGTGCTGTTTTAGCCACTGCTTTCAATGGCAAACCCGCACTCAGTGCTGCGGTACCACCGCCAACCGCTGCCCCCCACTTCATGAAGCTTCGACGCTTCATTGGTGCTAACACCGCCTTATCGATCCAGTTTTTCATTGTCATTCTCACATCGCTTGCGCGGATCAGTGTGCTAATAGACTTAGCTATTTTTATTTGCCCCAAACCCATTAACAAAACATTCACCAAGCGAATGTTTTTTAGGGTTCAAAACGTAGAATCTTGAATGGAATATTACGGGGTGACTATAAATACTCCCTAAATGTGAGGGAATTTATATTCGGGGGGAAACGGTGCTACAAACAGCATGAATGAAGGTTTGTTGATTTCAATCAATTTGAATTCGAACCAAATTTTATTAATACGATCGATTCTCAATTAAAGCGGGAATTCAGATGACAAGTAGCAGTATGATCAAGTGGTGAGTTGTGCAATATCATTCCCATAGTGAATGATACATAGAGCCCTTTAAAAATCAGGTTCCGACAGAGATGGTGATAGTCATCGTATTTATTTGTAATGACTCCTCCCCATATTTATGACAACTCAACTTTGTATATAATCAACAAGGCTATGTTAATTTCTATGCTGATCTATATTTCAATTAATCGTGCTTTTAAAATATATGGCCATTTCAGGTGATGATTGGCAGGAGTTCCATATTAATGGTGAATTGAATTGACCTGAAGGTGGATCGGAGAGTATCAAGTGGCATTTAGTGTTTTTTACATGATTTAGTTTTCCGAATGAAAAAAGAGCGGGCACTGCCCACTCTTTCTCTATTTATTCTTTACTCTTCGTCACTCTGCATCAACAACAATCATTCTGTGATTGGCGCGATGACTGAAGACTTAGCGCTTTTGCTTTTTCGCCAGACTGGTCAGATCAAAATCAAACTCATCAGGGAACAGCACGACACCTTCTAAGTCGATGTTTGGGAAAGCAACGATAGAAAGCTCATCGTCCAGCAGTCCGTTTGTCCAGCGGCTATGCCACTTGTTCAGGCCAATGGCCTCAGGTTTGCAGTGTTCCCACTCACCGGTTGCCCACTCTTGTGCAAACTCTTGATTTGGCCACACGGGAACGCAATCTTCTTCTTCGGTATTGAGCATGACGCAGCCGTGCTCATCAGTCAGTATCCAAATCTCGCGATTCTCTACGACTTCTTTCACTAAGTATTTGTAACGTTGGTCAATGTCTAGTTTGAGGATCTCTGCGATGCGCTCTTGCGTCAGCGTCTTAGCCATGTTGGATTCCACCGGGCAGTAAGAAAGTGGGCATTATACGCAAGTTATACTGTGATGTGCGATGACGCTGTGCGGATTTTTTCACTCTGGTTGAGAGGGGGTATTACCTGTCAGGCCGCTGAGCAAGTTTGGATGTTCATCCATCAGCTTGGTGGTGACGTGATCAATCTGCTGGCGTCCTTGTTTGTCGACGAGTAAACGCGCGGGCGGTTGTGTTATGGGCAAGGTATGAATCACTGTGGTTGGCGAACGACTGAGGAACCAAATTTCGTCTGCCAGTGAAATGGCTTCGCGAAGATCGTGAGTGACAAACACCATGGTGGATTGATGCCGCTCCCACATCGCAAGCAATTGTTGTCTGAGCTGATCGGCGGTGGGGGCATCCAAAGAGGTAAAAGGCTCATCGAGCAACAAGAGGTCGGGGTTGTAAACAAACGCGCGTGCGATGCTGACCCGCTTTTGCATCCCACCGGATAACTCGGCGGGGTAGGCATTTTGCTTATCAAGGATACCCATGGCATCAAGGGTTTCACTGATCGATGGGTTGTCTTTGCCACATACCAGCGCCAAATTTTCTTTCGCTGTTAGCCACGGCATAAGGCGCGGGGCTTGAAAGATATACCCAACCCTTGGTTGGGCACTTTGTAGATTTGAAAACGAGATTTCATTGGGTTGTGATGTTTCGAGCCCTGCAATCATGTTCAACAAGGTCGATTTACCGCAGCCAGATGGCCCGACAATGGCGGTGATTTTCCCTGCTTTGATATTGCCGTTCAGATCGGCAATAACAAGCTCATCCTGCTTATAGCGCTTGCTTTGAATATTCAGGGCAATCGAGATCATACGCGCCCCCGGGAAACGACTCTGTCGAGCGGGCGGAATATCAAGCCTTCTAACAAATAGATGATGGCAACGAAGGCAAAGGTATAAGCGAGAATGCCGGCAATATCGAAGAATTGAAACAGAGTGTGAAGTTTGAACCCAACGCCATTACTTCGCCCAATTAACTCAACCACTAAGACAATCTTCCATATCAGCGAAAGGCCAGTTCTGGCAGAAGCCATGATGTAAGGGTATAGCTGAGGGAGGAATACGCGGAAAAAGCGCGTTGCTGGCGAAAGCTGAAAGACACGGCCAACATCGAGAAGATCGTTGTCCACCACGCGTGCCCCTTCTCGGATCATCGCAACAACGGTCGGGATTTTATTGAGGGCGACGGCTGTGACGGCTGCGGCCTCAACCAGGCCGATACTCAGATAGCATAGTAAAATGGTCACCAGCGCAGGGATGTTCAAGGCGAGGATCAGAACGGGATCCGACAGTTCATTGAGCTTCGGAAAGCGTCCCATCATGATGCCAAAAATCACACCGAGCACCATGGAGAACGCAAAGCTCAGTACTACCCGCCAAAGCGTCATGCCAAGGTGATAAAGCATTTGTTCCTGTGTTAGCTCAAAAACGAAGGCATGGTAGACAGCAACGGGCGTGGGATAATCGGGATTGTTTATCCACACCGCGGACCATTGCCAGAAAATCATCAGCAATGCGGGTAACAGTAGGCGAGTGTGGTTAAGCCGAATCACGTAATGGCAGTCCCTTTACCTATAATCCCTGACCTACGCACGCTTACTGATTGAGCCAGAATGTGCCTTTACTTAATGAATCGGATTTACCCACCAGTTTTGGCCCTCCTTCTTTGGCGAGAATTGCGAAAATCTGCGCGGCTGCCTTTTGCTGTTGTTCACCAAATGTGCCTGAAAATCCGCGTCGATATGCTGTTCTAAGTTCAGAAAACACCTCATCGTTTTTGGCTTTTGTTAACGGTCGTATCACATCCCATTCTTCATCAGAGGTTCGCAATATTGCTCTCGCCTCAGACGAAGCCTTCAAAAATGAGGAAACTAATTGCGGGTTGGTGTCTGCCCATTTTTCATCAAATACCCAGCCGAGCATTGGCACTTGTGTTTCTATGCCTAAGCCTTCGACGATCTGATCAAGAGAGATAACCGGTTGGAAGCCGGCCGCTTCAAGCCTTGCGCCGTAGTGCCAAAAATTGATGCCCACGGGTAGCTTACCCTGCATGAGTAATTTATTAAGAAGTGGCGGCGCGACAAATTGCTGTTCGGTGGTTTCACTGACGTCTTTGTTCTCTTTGGCTTTGCAATACGCTTGATAGAGCACCCACGTTTTGTCTACCGCTCCGCCTGCGATACCAAGCTGTTTTCCGGCGATATCGCAAGGGGAGGCGAGTGTGAGATCAGCCGCGGCAAACAACCCACCTGCGGTCGCAGAGGTGGGTGACAAGGTATAGCTTTTCCCTGCAGCGCGCTGGCGACTTACCCATACCCAATCAGAGAAAATGACGTCTACGGCGTTGCCTTGTAGTGCAACGGAAGATGCATTTTTGGCGGCAAGCGGGGTGATATCGAGCATGAAACCCGCTTTTTCGTCGAGTTTATTGCGTTTGATGACATCCATTTCCCAATTGATTGTCCCGAACTTAAGCACGCCGACTCTTACCACAGGCAGCTCATTGGCAAAGGTAACAAAAGGGACAGTAATCAACGCGATAGCGGAAAATACAACACGAATTCTTTGCGCGAGTTTATTGCTGTCCATCACTACTTAACCTCTTGATTTATTTGGGCTCAAATTAAAGCTAAGCGCATAACGGTATTGCTGCAATGCTACTTTGTGAGGAAAAAAACATTAATCTGAGCTTCATTAGTGCATTTGAGACGGTTAAAGGTGGTTGAAGGTTAACTGGGTGACTTGGGCTAAAGCGTGTTCTGCGCTAGGCTGTCTTTCCACGTCAAATAAAAGGGAAAGGAATGCCCATGTCAGATATTGCGAACACCCCCGCGCCCCCTTATTACGCTGTTATTTTCACCAACCTGCGAACGGATATCGACGATGGCTATGGCGAGATGGCAGGGAAAATGGTCGAACTCGCGGAGCAGCAACCGGGGTTCTTGGGTGTTGAATCCGCCCGTGATGACCTAGGCATTACGGTTTCGTATTGGCAGGATCTTGAATCCATCAAACAGTGGAAAGCGAACGTCGACCACTTGGAAGCGCAAAAGCTTGGGCGTAAAAAATGGTATGCCGCGTTTACAACGCGCATTGCTAAAGTCGAGCGGGAATACAGTCTTTAATCAGTATTAAATAAATCGGAAAGAACATTAATGAGAATCGCCGTGATTGGCTTGGGTGACATTGCCACCAAAGCCTACCTTCCTTTGTTGACCCGTATGCCAGCCTTAGAGCTAGTGTTGTGTACTCGAAACCCTGAAAAACTGGCTGAAGTTGCCAGAGAGTACCGCATCACAGAAACGTGTCGTGATTATCGAGCGTTGGTGAATATGAACGTCGATGGCGTGATGATCCACACCAATAGTGAAACCCATGCCCCCATCGCGACGTTCTTTATCGAGCATGGCATTCCTGTATTCGTTGATAAACCTGCCGCTTTGAATTTCGCTGACTACCAAACACTCCATGCGCTTTCAGAGCGTCAATCCGTCCCATTGTTTGTTGGCTTCAACCGTCGCTACATTCCGCTTTGGCAATCGCTGGTGGTGCGTAGTGACCTTCGTACTATCAGTTGGCATAAACACCGTTTGAACCTTATAGGCGCAGCACAAGACTTCGTTCTTGATGACATGATCCACGTGATCGATTCACTCAATCTTAACGGGAAAATTGACCAGCAAGATGTGCAAATCTCTGTGCAACGCAAGGGTGATGACATCGCCATGATTAACCTGAGTTGGGAGGAAAACGGCACGCTGTTCAATGGCCAAATGAACCGCTTATTTGGCAAAACCTGTGAGTCCGTTTCTCTGTGTTTTGAAAACGAAGCCTACCAATTTGACGGTTTTCTGCGCGGCGAAAAACTCGAAAACGGCAAAACTGAACGCATAGAAATGGCCGATTGGACAGATACGCTGGAAACCAAAGGCTTTAAAAGCATGCTGGAAAATTGGGTCAGTGTGGTGAAATCAGGGCGGATGGATGCACAGATGAAACAGCGGAATTTATCGACCCATGCTTTTTGTGAAAGGCTTGTGCGAGATCTCTTACCGACTTAAAGAAATGAGTTTGAGTATTTAAGCAGTAGCAGGCAAGAAGATTGTATGAGTCAGCGCAATATGTCGCTGACTCATCAAATTGAAGCAGTTCGAGGTCATAACCGAATTAGAAGTTGTATCGAATGCCAAGGGTCACGCTTTGATTGGATACATCCATGCCGTAGAAACCATCGAAATCAGCCGTTTGATAACGGTATCCTATGCCGATATCCCATTCGTCAATCATATAGCCAACTTCAAGGCCTGCTTGGTAAGAAAGATCGGAATCTTTAATGGTTTGACCATTGTTCTTGATTTCAGAGGACATCGAGCCCACACCTAAAATCAGAGCGCTGTATAGATTGTTCCCAACTTCAATGAACTTAGGCTTGGCATTGATATAAACAGCCTCATTTTCTACATGGTAAGTATCGGTAAATTTTGCTTTGCCGTATTTCACATACTCCACTTCAATGCCTAGCTCCAAACCCGATGACATTGCAAAACTGTAGCCTGCAGATGCACTAGCCCCTATATCACTGTTTTTATCAGCCGACATGCCACTTAGTTTTAATTCCGTATCGTTGAAAACGGATGCACTGACACCAGCATAAAAGTTGTTTTCAGCAAATGCATGAGTACTAAATAGAAGTAACGGAACAAGTAGTTTTTTCATCTGTAAACCATATATAGCTTGATAAAGGGATAGGAGATACTTGCGACAAACGGTGCTGGCGATGCCGTCGGGTTCGATGTTACAACCAGCGAAACTGCGACTTTCATTTTCCAGTAAGTGCTTTTTCTATATCTCTCAGAGAGTTAACGGTGAATATAACACTAGGTGTGAAGGTTCATATTTGATTTCGATCTCAAAGGATTGCTTTTCATACCCTTTTTCGAGATGAAACGAAATAAAACGAGATGATTGTAGGTTGGGTTGGAATTATTGTTGTCGGTCATGCCTGTGTTGTTTTTTTCTGCGAGGCATGGAGGAACGTCATGGGAATGGGGACAACTGAGAAAGCGATACGGGAAGATTGGGGCCGTGTGGTTGGGTTAGGACGCATAGGTGGACAGATGAAATTAAGGAATCTGTCGACCCATGCGTTTTGTGAGAATGTTTAAATACGATCAGCGAATAGACAAATATTTACGCGGTGCGGCTGAATTTCAGACTTGTCGCGCCAGCCATGACGCCACAGAGTGTATAAATTGCCACGTTGAACCAGCCCGCTTCAGGGATCGCGCTAAGGGGATTCGAGTAGATAATCGCGTTCAGTGGCAGGGAAAAAATGGCAGAGAAAAAATCATCGATACCATAGAAACCAAGCAGAACGATCGGCATCCACTTTAGTGCACAAACTGCGATGAACATGACGATAAGCGGTGAATTCACTTTTTGTGAAATCGCCATCGCTGACAGTGCAAGCGGCAGCAGTAAGACACCGGCAAACACCATGCGTAATAAGAACGTAATCCAACTCACTAATATGTTGCCCAAAGACGCTTGGCTTTGAAACAGTGCCAATTGGTGTTCGGTCGATACATTCAAGATCCAAAGCATCATATTTGCAGCTAAGACCAGGATTGAACAAACGAGGGGAATAACGAGCAATCCAAACGTGAGTTTCACCACGTGTGTTTTGACGTCACTAACGGGCATGCTGCGCCAAAACATGATGCTGCCCTCTGTACGCGTCTTACGCAGCGTTCTCGGGAAGTAATGCGTACCAAGCAGGATAGACAAAAGCCCAGCCGCGGCTGCAATGAACCCGTTAATGCTATCGCCGAGCGAATGGTGAATGTCACTGGCATCACCATTAATGCTCATTTGGAAGGACATGTCGTTTTGCAGGCTAGAGTTGCTCATCACGCTGACAAATAGCAGAGCGCCACAGGCGAACAGAAACAGAGGTATGCGCAATACCAATGGGTTTTCCAACCACTCTTTGCGTAACATCGCTAACACTGAACGCATCATACGGCCTCCCTTTGCAATGCTAGAAATAGGTCGGCTAGCCTAACCTTGTATACCATGCCCATCCCTTCAACTTGGTACGCGCAATCACGAGATAGTAGCCATTTGGTCGTACCGAGTCCTTTTTGTGAGGATATCGGATTCAAAGCTTCTATTTGGCCACTAAAATCATCACTGGCATCGAGAATGAAGTATGCCTCACTGATCGATTCCATTGAGGTCTGCATCACTGCACGCCCATGTTTAAGGATCAATACATCCGTCAGCAGGTGTTCGATTTCAGCGACTTCATGGCTGGCGATGATCAACACTCGCTCACCATCGTGGAACCATTCCAAAAGGTGGCGATAAAACGTATCGCGATACACCAAATCCAACCCAAGTGTTGGCTCGTCCAAAATGAGAATTTGCGTATTGGTCGCAATCACTATCGCGAGATGAAGTTGGACTTTCATGCCTTTTGAAAGCGCGCTGATACGTGTGCGAGGTTTGATATCGGTTTGAGTCAATAACGCATCCGCTTTACTGCGCTTAAAGCCAGGATGTACGCCTTCGGTGTAAGCTAACAATTGTGCCACTGTCATCCATTCGGGTAGCACGTTCACATCCGAAATATACGATAAACTCTCCATCATTTTGTCACGTTGCGTGATGGGCTCATAACCGTTAACACTGATCTGGCCTTGGTATTGATGCGCGCCTAACATCGCTTTGATGAGCGTCGATTTACCCGCGCCATTGTGTCCGAGTAGGCCAAGCACCTGACCGGGCTTTAGCTCAAAGCTAATATCGGTGAGCACGTCACCTTGTGTGATGTCTCGCCCACTGTATTGCTTAGAAACGTGTTTTACGCTGACTAATGCACTCATTGGTCACCTTCTGTATGTGATTTGAGTTGCTGAATAAAATCATCAAGAGACATACCCAGACGTTGTAATGTGTTGGCAATTTGAGGGATCTGCTGCTGGAGAAAACGCGTTTTTTCTGCATCAAGCAACGCTTGCTTTGCGCCTTGCATGACAAACATACCCTGACCGCGCCGCTTCTCGATCAATCCCTCATCCACCAGCAGTTGATAGCCTTTCATGACGGTTAAATGGTTGATTTTCAAATCAGCAGCAACAGTTCGAACCGAAGGCAAAGCCTGACCTTCTTGCCAGATACCCTGTAAGATTTGTTGGGTGATTTGATCAGCAAACTGGCGAAAAATAGGTTGGTTATCGTGCCAATGAGCCATGGTAATCCTTTGGCTGAGATGGTGTTATATCTATGTATAACAGCTATTGCAGGTGATGGGAAGGGAAGTAGCAGTAGTAGCGGTGAATGATAGCAGCTCTAGCTCGTTTGTATGGTTGGGTGTAAGGGTGTCTGCTATCTGTCAGTCTAAGTAGATTTAGATCGGTATTTGCACGGATGAGTGCTAACCCAATTTAAAATTGGTCCTTATTCCGAAGGAATGAAAAGGCATGAGGCCGATTTTTCGACTTTTTTAAAAGCGATTGTCCCAGTTATTTCCGTTGATTTATCCCATCAAACGTATATTTTTCACAATTTCAAACTCTTTGTTTGTCAAATAGCCATGAGCTTCAATACCAACTAAAGCATGCTTGAGTTTGTCCCAGCAGATAAATATTTCTTCTTGCGATTTTGCTTGAGATATTTTTTCAATTGCTCCTTTGTAAACTATAACACCCTGTTGCATATTCCTATCATTGGCCAGTTTTAACAGAATGGTTATATTGGTTAGTAATTCATTTTTGTCTATCATAACTTAAAAATCTCTGACAATTTATCAGTTCTTACTACAGTCGACTTAGGTAAGTTTTTAACATCAATAAGGCCTTGATAGCCACCTCCAAGACACTCAACCCCAAAAGCGTAGACAATAACAAACATGGCGGTCAAAAAAGAGCCGATTAATTAGAAAGTCTGGTCAACTACCTTGAAATCTACCGACGATACCTAATCGTTGCTTGGGTATATCTATGCGAAATAAAACGCAATATCCTTTATTAATTGGGTGTCTTTATTATCTATGTCAATTTTTGATGAGGAAATTTCATGGAGAACCCCTTTAACACCGCTAAAGCCGCGATTCTTTATTTCATCAAGTAGTTTGTTTTTTTTGCTACTATCCAAAATATACTTACTAATTAAGTAAGACAGGTTTTTATATAATTGCTCATCAGTCACAATATGTTTACTCCTCGGGAATTAGCTTCACATCGTCGAATTTCACTGTCATTCTATCTCTAGGTACCAGCTGTACACCACCACCTTTGCCATATTGAGGATAATATTCAGTCAAGGGCTCTAAAAATCCTCCTCTGTCACCAGCGTCGTGGGGGACTCTTGCTCTAAGTCCCCATTCAGGATCGAAAAGCTGCAAAGTATCAAACTCTCCTCTAAGACGGGCGTCACTCCAAGAAGCTGGGTTTCCTTCTTCATAAAATATTTGGAATGCATCTCTTGCTTGTTGTCCGGTTTCAAATTTCTCGAAGCCAAAATAGCTTAATGGCGCTTCTTGCGATGCCATTGTTCTTTCAGCATAGCTTGAATCCATGTATCGATACCCCGTTGAAGGCAAAGTAGTAGCAGGTCCGTCCGAACCAACATAAAAATCGGGTTTTTGACTACCTCCACAACAAACACCACCAGCCTCAACAACAGCCAACCCTAACGGATCTGCCCATCCCGTCGGATTAGGCACATATTGGTAGTTATTTAACCCACCTGCAAGCCCTATAGGGTCAGCAGTAATAAATCGCCCTGTGTTCGGGCTGTAGTAGCGGTGTCGGTTGTAGTGAAGTCCTGTTTCTTCATCGAAATACTGGCCTTGAAAACGTAGAGGGCTGACGATTTCTTCAACGTGTTTTCTGAGTATATTGCCGTAAGCGCGGTATTGTACTGACCATACGGATTTACCGTGTAAATCGGTGATGTCTGTTGGTGTGCCGATTTGGTCGAGGTGGTAGTGGTAAACCTCGTAATCTGACCCTTCGCCTGACAGCATCGCCATGGGTTTGAAGGTGCCCGGTTCATAAATGTATGTCTGGTAATGCTCGCTGCTGGTTTCAGCAATTAAGGTGTCGCCTTGCCAAACAAACTCGGTGGTTTTCTCCGTTCCTAGTTTGTCGGTGACGTTCTTCTCAATGCGTCGCCCAAAGGCATCGTATTTGTAGTGAGCGAATGAACCCTCTGGGAGTGATGCTTTGATCAAGCGGTGCTGACAGTCGTAGTCGTAACTTGTCACCAAGCGCTGGTCTTTGCCCCGCTTTTCAGCGATGAGTCGACCAAACTCGTCGTATTCATAGTGGCTGTCGCCATGAAACTTGAGCTGATTTCCTTCCACGTCGAACGGCTTTTTGCCTGCCTGTGCGCCAATCACTTGGTCCAACAGGTTACCTGCCGGATCATGTGCGAAAGACTCTTCAACCACACCGCGGGTTTTCTGAAGGCGAGAAAGGGGGTCGTAATCGTAGAAGACGGTGCCGAAGCGGCTGTCAGCCATTTCAGTTAAATTACCGTCAGCACCATATTGGTATTGGCGAGATTGTGTTTGGCGACCATTTTGATGCTGCGTGTGTGCGGTTAGCCGCCCTTGCTCGTCGTGTTGGAAACGGCTGAGAATATCGCCTTGTTTACGGGCGGTTTCGAGGCCGTTTTGATAGTGGTGGCGAGTCAGTTGTTCGTCGTTGAGCAATAAGCGGTTTAGTACGCCGCCCGCAGAACGTTCATAGCTGAGCTTGTTCGCATCAGGGAGTTGCCAGTGAGTAAGGTTGCCCACACTGTCGTATTCGAAGAAACTAGACGCCCAGTTTTGATGCTCTTCGGTCAAACGCCCTAACAGATCGTAACGCCATGCTAGCGGTGTTTCACCGTCATCAACGCCAATCAACTGTCCAAATTGGTCATAGCTGTAGGCGACTTCATTGCCGTCAGGCAGTGTTTTCTTGGTCAACCTGCCCATCGCATCGCGTTCGAAAATGGTTTCGAGCTGTGTGCCTTCTGTGCCCGTTTCGGTTTTCTTTAGCAGCTTGCCGTTGAGATCGTATTGGTAGTCGAAACGTCGTCCATCAAAGGTGACTTCGCTGCGAACCAAGCCATTGGCGAAGTAATCAATTTTATAGGTTTCATCGCGCTCATTGATAATGCCAGTGACGAAATTTTTGGCGTTCTCATACTGGTAGCGAAGCGTTGAGCCGTCGGGCTGGATAACCCGGCTGACAAGATCAGTATTGGGGTGATATTCGTACTGCGTCGCTAGCCCATTTTCATCCACGACACGGGTTGCTTTGCCATAGCCGTTGTAATCAAAATGCTTGGATTGCCCCGATGGAAGTATGACCTTGCGGAGCCTGTCGGCATCGTCCCATTCATATTGTGTGACTGCGCCAATCGCCGATTTTTCGACAATGATTCGCCCGAATATGTCATAGCGATAAGAGGCTTTTTCGCCGTCAGGATAGGTTTCGCCGATCAGCATACCTAGACGGTTCCACGCTAGCGCGTGTTTGCTGCCGTCAGGGTAGGTGATGTCGGTGAGCTGCCCCTGACCGTTGTAACGGTAGAAGGTATCTTGCCCTAAAGGGTCGCGCTTTTCAGTGATATCCCCATTGGCGTTGTATTTGTATCGCCAGTTGCGATCGGCTTGAATAACGCGGCGCAGGTTTCCTCGCCAATATTGGTATTCAATAACTTCGCCATCAGGAAGGACAGTGAGTACACGTTGCTGGAAATCGTTGTAGACGTGGCGGGTTTCATTGCCGAGCGGATCGATAGAAAGAACTAAATCGCCATTCTCGTTATATTCATTTTTGGTAATAGCGCCATCAGGATCCGTCAGTTCAACCAGTTTTGCATTTTCATCGTGCTGATAAACCGAAGTACTGCCGTCTGAGTAGGTTGCTTCCACTGAATGAGCGGTATCGTCCCAGTCAAACTTGGTGTTGTAACCTGTGTTGCTCCAGTGATGAACACAGCGAACCGCTTTGCCTTTACCGTCCCATGTCCACCCAAATTCAACGCCGCCGGCCATTTTTCGTAAAGCGATAACGTTTAGCACATCGTATTGGTAGTGCTCACCTTCTCCTGCGGTGTTAACCGCATCGATCAGTTGATTGGCGTCGTTATAGTGATACGTGAAGCAAGTGCGCTCGGTAATCCATTCTTTCTTTGTGCCACCTGCTTTGAGCGTTCGAAATTCAATACGTGTGATTAAATCGTTTTCATAAATAAACCAAAGCGCAATGCCATGCTCATTAATGATGGCTTTGGGGCGATCTTTGCTATCGTATTCGAGCGCCAGGCGGTTGCTGTATTGGTCTGACATGGCAGTGAGTTTTGCCGTGTCGCCAGTGCGCGTAAAGTGGTGAAAAGGTTGACCTGCTTGCGCGAGTACAAATTCATTGTCTTTAGCACCAAGAAAAACGGCGGCACCTGCGAGATCGTTATAAATCTCAGGACGCGATTGGGTTGGTTCCGGAAGTTCTGTTCGTTTTCCTTCTGCATCTTTCCAAAACAGCTTACCGCTTTCAAAAAGCAGGGATTGGTTAAGCGGGTGGCTCCAACCAAAACCGAGGTTGTGGTTCAGTTCGCAGCTAGACGTTTTGTAAGTTCGAGTAAATATGAACGGCAGTGAACCAGGCAAGGTGACATCGCTGAGTTGAAGCGTTTCTTCGCCTGTGACCATCGAGACTGGGCAGCCCTCTGTCTTATCTTTATTACCTTGTGTTTTATCGCCTTTTTCTGTTGTGCTGGCGTTGTTATCTATATCTCGGCTTTTTTCTGATGTGACATGTGTTGATTGTTTTGCCGCGCGTTTCTCTGATGTCGCGTTATCTATTTTTTTGCCATCGACAGTTTGGTTGGCCTTTGCTCTTCCATTGAGTTTTCCATTGCCTTTTTGTGACACTTTTTTAAGTGTTCCTACGTTGGCTTTTGCATCGACTTTAACCAACTCGATCACTTCTTTTATCTTCTTTACTGCCTTGGCAGGACGCGCTTTTCTAGCCATCTTATGCTCCTACCAATGTTGCAGTGTCAGCAACATCTCTCAGTCGATTTACGTTTTTCAAAATAGCGCCACCAGGAATGATGATACTAAGCACCACTTCCACCAAAATGACGGACAGGGACACTGAGACAAGGTTGAGAATCTGCAGAGGGCTAAGCAGCTTAAACCAAGAAAGCACGGCGTTAAGGCACAAGAAGCAGCGTGCTTCATCTTTTATTAGTGTTAGCATTTCTTCTGCTTCTTCCTTTGCAGATGCTAGCTTTTGCGCAATGAGTTCAGGGTTTTCAATGTATTCAGAGAGTTTTTTTGCGAGTTTCGATGGGTTAGCGAGTAATTTAAACAGATCGGCAATTTCATCCCATGCATCAATAACGGCATCTAGCATGTCGTCCATGAATTTGCCGATTTGATCCCACACATCAATGGGCTCAGTAACGTAAATTTGCCACTCTTTGCGTTGTGTTCCCCATTCTTTATCAAGCCACGAACTGAGTTTGCTAATGGTGGGATCGTAGGAATCGAGCATTGCCTTCATGTCACTCTCATTGACATCGGGATAGAAGGTGATTCGAACTTGTTTACCTCGATAGGCTTGGTCCAGTGTTACTTCTGCAAAGCCTTGGTCATCGATTGTTCCTGATATCGCCGGACCGTCTGGCTCGTAGTTGTATCCATATACAATGCCTGGGACTTTTTTAACTGGCTGGATCTTAAAAGGCGTACCTGTGATCGGCACAAAGGCTTCGGCTTCAAAGCAATGAACTAGAGTGATTTTTCCGTCCAGTGGGCAAGTGATGAGATCGGCTTCGATCTCGGAATCGTCGGAATCAGCAGCTTGCTCATTTTCATTAATAATGACCTTCTGCTCCATCTCTAGCGCCCAGCCATAAAACCAGTTCTCTGAATGCTTTCGGTACTCGTCGATAGAGGTTTCAAAATCACTTTTGATGGTGCTGAACATCTTATCGACATCACCCATTGTCATGGTTGTATTGCTCATCGATACACCTCTTTATCTAACGACGTTTTTAAGAATTGATTAAGCGATCCATGCTCTTCTTTATGGCGAGTAACGAGATGAGTGATCTTGGCTTGCAGTGTGCTTTCGGGGTAATAGAAATAGAGATCGGCATGATTTTCGCGAAGCCATTTAGCACTGTTAGCAATCAGCGTGGATTTGTCGCTTTCATTGAGTTGTTTCACGACATCCTTCGGTACGTTCCACCAAGGAAAAGGCTTTTCGTTTAGAAAAGGAATGGGTGTCGTGTTAGTCACAAAGCGGTTTTTCGCGCTCCAGCTACCACAAGGGCCCATTAGAGTGCTGCGCTGTTCGTCGTTGCAGTATTGCGCGACATTCAGGCTGAATCTTGGGTCGTAGAATCGAAAAAAAGCGTGTCCGCTGGCGGGCATCCAAACCTGAGTGAGACTTCGAAAGTGTTTAAACACGTTTTCAAAGGTATCTTCTGTGGTGACGATGATGCCCCAGTCATCGGGGGCTTCTTGATGTTCCCAGTTTAGGAACGCGGCGAGATCGGATACATCGGCGATGTAGGGCATAACATCATGCCATTCGGCGTAAACTGTACCGCTCCAGAGTGGCTTGGCATCGTTGCCACCCAATCGATAAAAATGCTTGAGCGCGTTCTCTTCACTGGTGCCGTTAAAAACGGCATAGGTGTTGAGATGGGTCTTTTGCTCGCTATCTATACTGCGCATTGACCATCCTTACAGGCTTCACACTCTTCACAGAATGGCGCTGCAGATTTCATCGTCGCGATTTGTGCGGGTGAGAGCATGGGTAATGGGTCGGCTGGCTTTGGTGGTATTTGACCTGGCAATGTCGGTGCACTACCCCCAAACCCTGAACCACTCCCCCCGCTGCCACCGGCATTAAGGTTAACCACAGGGCCGGAAATGTGGACGCCTGAACCGTCAACCGTTACAAAGCATCCACCAGCTTTGAGGGTGATTTGGCTTCCCGCCTCGATGACCAATTTGGCGCCTGATTTCTGATGGATTTCAGAGCCAGCTTCTACAAGGTGAGATGTTCCTTGCTTGATGTGAATGCTGTTATCGCTGATAACGGTTTTATCACCTTTCACATGCTCTTTGCTTTGCCCATCGACGGTTAAATGGTCATCCACCTTGATGTGAGAAAACCGCTCATTCTCCACATCCGAGTGCAAGTCGTGTTTGATGTTGTCCTTGCGGTCGTTCTCGACCAACAAGTTCATGTCCTTTTGGGCATGAACGTAAATTTCCTCTTTGTCCGCTTGGTCTTCAAAGCGCAGTTCGTTAAAGCCTTCGCCCTGAT
>NZ_JBGONO010000009.1:0-184513 GCF_041439165.1 Enterovibrio sp. FF113
AAAACGCCACCCTTGATAGGGCCAAACACGATGCCCGCAACAATGGTGAAAGCACTACCCGGCAACAGGAATACACAGGCAAACACGAATGCACCGACAAACACGACGTAACCCATTGCACCAAAGCCCGCGATCCAATCTTGCAGGCTCTTGATGTCAGTGATGATTTCAAGAATGCCTGTTTGCTTTGCCACGAAAATAATCGCTGCGATCGCCAGCGCGAACAAACCAATTTTTACAAATTTCATTATATGTTACCCAATAAAAACGAATTCGACAGTGTCTTGCCAAAGAAGGCAAAACCTTGGCTAGATCAAGCTTCTCGCCAACATCATCAACACGCGGGGGAACGCAAAGTGATTGATGATGTTAACGCGCTAGACTGGCCAATAATTAACGTGACTGATAGTTACAGTGACACGCACTTGATCAGCGCCGCTTTGGACTTATAACGGTTGAACCATGCTTTCACTGGGCTTGCCAATACGTTGACAGGTGCGGGTGAGTCTTTCATCACAACAGGACCAAACATCAGATCCAGAATGTGCCATGAGTTTTGACCAACACCCATCATGGATGCGCGACATGCTGCGCAGTAAACCACAACGTGATCGCTTTGGAACTCATCAACACGGCGCTGAACAACGCGGTTCGCCACGCCTGGGTTCGCTGGAACCACCATGCCACCGAAACCACAGCAACGTGTGTTTTCGCGAGTGAATTCAGGTTCAACAGTTTTATAGCCCAGCTCGTTCAGGATCCAACGGATACCGTCTTGAAGTTCGCTTTCGTAACGGGTAGAGCAAGAGTCGTGAATGGTAAATACCACATCACTGTCGTTTGCTTTACCAACCAACTCAGGTGGAAGACCGATTTCTGGTAGCAGTTTCCAAAGCGACAATGGCTTTTGCTTGCCACCCGATTTTTTGATCATGCCGTAGCAGCTCTGGCACGCCACGATAACTTGTTCTGCTTCAAGTTTGTCAAAGTCAGCCTGTAGCTGACCGTAACGCTCTTTGAACTTGTCAGCCTGACCAATTGCCGCAGTAGGTTTACCGCAACATTTCTGCACGGCACCCATTTCTGGGAATACATTTTTCAGGTGTGCAGCAATCGCAGCAACGCCTTCTGGTGAGTAGGATGGCAGGCTGCATCCTGGCATAAATACTTTATTGGTCATTTTGTCGTTACCGCGCGTTTAGCCATAGTGAAGAGTTTCGAGAAGCCCAGCTTCTGGTGCATGTTGATCGCCTTGTGGCCTTTCATTGGTGATTCGCCATTGTTCGCATTCACGAAATCAACACGCGCACCAAGGAAGATTTCCTTCATTGGGTAATCTTTCGGGCAGACGATGGTGCACTGGTCGCAAGCGTTACAAGAGTAAGCCAGCAGCGGATCCATCTCTTTCTTGTTAACGAAGTCACCGAACAGCGTCTTCGGACAATCACCGAAGTCGTTCATCATGACGCACTCGCTCATACACAGTTTGCAACTACATTGCAGACAGCGCGTAGACTCTTGCTTCACTTGCTCTTGGGTAAAGCCGAAGTCAACTTGTGCGAAGTCGCGTTTGCGTTCTTCCGCATCGCGCAGTTCGCCATGCAGACGTGGAACATCTACAGTGCCTTTTGGTAGTGGAACGTCCAGACGAGATGCGTAGCTGTACTCATCTTGGAAATCACGACCTTCTTCTAAAGGACGACCTGCGAATTGGCGCTCAATGCTCATTGCCGCTTTACGGCCCAGCGCCATCGCTTCAATCACGATGTTACCGCCACAGGCATCGCCCGCTACATACACACCCGCCACTGAGGTTGCCATCGTATTCTTATTAACCACGTAACGACCGCCACGGGTTTGCTCAAGCGCACCATCAGTGATGTCGGCAACAATTTGACCGGTTGCGAATAACACGGTGTCGACGTCAATAACACGGGTTTCGTCTGCGTAGCTCGGTGCAAAATTACCGTTTGCGTCGAGAATAGAAAGTACACGCTTCAGTGTGATAGAGAACACTTTGCCGTCTTTCTCTTCGATAGAGATTGGGCCCCAACCTGCGTTGAATGACACGCCTTCTTCCAGCGATTCTTCAATTTCAACGTGGCTTGCTGGCAGGTTTTCCATACTCTCCAGTGAACACTGGTGCACTTCATCTGCACCGATGCGCCATGAAGAGCGCGCACAGTCCATCGCAACGTCGCCGCCACCAATCACCATTACACGCTTACCAGCACGCGGGAACGCACGGGTTTCAGAGACCTCTTTCAAGTATTCAACCGCTGAGAACACACCTTCTGCTTTGTGACCCGGCAGAGGAATGATTGAACCAATGTGCGCGCCGTGCGCCAGAACAACGGCATCATGGGTATTGCGCAGTTCTTCGAAAGTGATGTCTTTGCCGATTTCCACACCGAATTTGGTTTCAATGCCCAGCATATCTAGGTAGCTGTATTCGAAATCGATCACATTACGTGGCAGACGGTATTCTGGGATACCGACACGCATCATGCCGCCGTATACGCTCAGTTTTTCAAAAATGGTGACACTGTGACCTTTACGACGCAGCTCGATTGCCGCTTGTGCGCCCGCAGGGCCCGCACCGATGATCGCGATTTTCTTACCCGTTGGGTTAAGAACGGCAAGATCCCAGTTTTCTTTGTTATCCATTTTTTCAGCAACGAAGCGCTTAATGCCCGCCACGCTGATTGCTTGACCGTATTCTGTGTTACGACGACATGCCGCTTCACATGGGTGCGCACAAATGCGGCCCAGTGTTTGTGGCAAAAACAATTTTCCGCGAATGGTATCAAGTGCTTCTTGATACTTACCTTCACCGGCCAGACGCACATACTGTTTAACATCAGTGTGCATTGGACATGCTGTTTGACATGCTGGATCTGCATCGCCCATACAGCCATCTACTACGCGTTGTGCCGCGTCATAGAGTTTTTGGCTAAAGATTACATTGCTCATTATTTTTATGCTTCCAGTAGAAGTTGAATTCTTTTTGTATCCGTTACATGACGCAGGGGTCAGCAACACACCGACCCACCGTCTTACTCATTCGCAATTAGCTTTTGCCGTTTTGTACCGGCACGTCAGCGCGTGATTGCTCGTAGTGGGCGTAGCTGTATTCAATCCAAGAACCGTCGTAGTTGTAGATACCTTCTGCACCCAGTACTTCTTCCAGTACCATTTGAGTGTGTGCAGAACGAACACCAGACTGGCAGTAAGCAATGACTTTCTTGCCTTTGATCACGTCGCCATAAAGTGCTGTTAGCTCTTCAGCGCTTTTCAGCGTGCTGTCTTCGTTCAGGGCTTTGGTCCAGTTGATATGAACACTGCCAGGAATCGTGCCAGGACCGAATGCACCCGATACGGTGGTAGAACCATCAAATTCTTGAGCGCCGCGCGTATCTAGGATCACCCAGTCTTCAGAAGATTGTGCATCGATCACCATCTCTAGTGTGGCTAATCCGTTCTCTACTGCTTGCGGTGCAGGCGCTTCGTAATTGCTTGCCGTCACGGTCGGGTTAGCATTGCCCGTTGGGTAGCCTTCGCCAATCCATGCGTTCAAACCACCGTCTAGATAGCGAACATCGTCATGGCCTAGATTTTTGATTTGCCAGAAAAGGCGAGCAGCATCGTGGTGAGAGTTAGCAGCGTAAACAATGATGGTTGAAGAAGGCGTCGCGCCGTACTGGCTTAGCAGCGTTTCCATTTCATCGACAGAATTGCGCATGCCGTCAAATGCATAGGCGCCGTCTGCTGCAGAGTAGTCATTACGCCACATAGAGAAAGAGCCTTCGATTGGCGCATCAGGTTTCATTGGGTTAAGTGCACCAATGACCACAACATCTGCACCCGTGCCCATGATGCTTTTCAGATCTTGCGCAGAAATAAAGGCTTCAGGGTTAGCATACGCATTGAATTTTTCGTTCAATACGTCTGCACTTACGGTGACGGCTTGTGCGCCGAACATTGAGGTATATCCTACGTAGCCTGCTGCCATTGCAGTAGCGAGCACACCCATTGCAATTGTCGATTTCTTCATCACATCATTCCAATATTGTTTAAATTTTTTCGCTCATCACTGAGCAGATTGAAATCGGTGACATGAAGCTTTACTGGGAGGCTGAGTTATTGTTTTTTAGTGCCACACGTTGAAAAGCATCACGCTATAAATTATTTAGTTGGCCGCTAAGAGCCAGTAGCACGGATTGTGCGTTTTTGAAGGGCTGACGGATATTGTGGTAAACCACAATATCGACACTAATTTGATCTAAAACAACATAAAGAAAGCGGTTATTTCAGGTATCATCCCCGCCAATCGAGTTTGCCCTTTAACGGTCCTCCCTTTTGTCTGGATATTTAGTGCGCCTGATGCCCCTGTTTAGCATCAAGGCCGTTTTACTTTTCGTCGTCAGTTTTAGCTGTTTTTGCGCCTGTCCGGTGCGAGCTAATGTTATTCAGCATTATGATGTTGGCGTACTTGCGTTGCGTGGAGACGACCATGCCAAAGCCGCGTGGCTTCCAACGTTGAAATGGCTCGAATCTCAAATTCCAAATACAACATTTGATATCCACACGTACGATTTCGACCAGTTAGATGATGCTTTTCGACACAATCAACTCGACTTTCTGCTGACCAGCCCAGGACAGGCGACCAAGATTGCCCGCCAATATCCGCTTAACTGGCTCGCCACGCAGAAAACTGCCTACAGCAGTAATGCAACCCATTCCATCGCCTCGGTGGTCGTCGTGCACGACGACTCGCCTTATAAAACATTGAGGGATATTGAGCATGCGTCAGTCGCAGCAGTCTCTGAAAAAGCATTTGGCGGATTTTTGGCACTGCGGTATGAGCTGGATAAAAGAGGTTTGTTCAGTCGGGCTTTCTACAAAAACATCACGTTTACGGGGCCACCAACAGACAAACTGCTGCTCGATGTGCTGGATAAGAAACTGGATGTGGCGATTGTGCCTGCCTGTACGCTGGAAAGTATGGCCAAAGAAGGCTTACTAAAACGTCATCAACTTCGTGTGCTGGACCGTAAACACCCTCATGATTCGGTATGCGCTGTCACAACGGCGCTTTATCCAAACTGGACACTGACCAAAACGGAACGCGCATCGAACGAGATCGGTAAAAAAGTCACTCAGGCCTTATTGTCACTCCCTGAATATTCAAAAGCGGCAGCCGCGGCAGGTAACATTGGCTGGACACTGCCCGCCAGTTCGATGCGCGTAGACAAAGTGTTTCAACACCTTGACATGCACCCGCTGCAAGAAAGCTGGCAACAGGGCCTATTCAAGTGGCTGACCAAAAACCAACTCATCACCTTTGCCATCGTGATTTTTCTTGTTCTGCTCAACGTGTACCACTTCTGGCTTGAATACCATTTCAACCGCAGCAAGAAGGACTTGGAACGCACATTGTTTGATCTCAAAGAAAAGAACACCATGCTGGAACATGCCCAGCGCACCATGATTGTCGGCGAGCTAGGCAGCAGCATTGCACACGAAATTAATCAGCCATTAAGTACCATCAAGAACTATTCCGAAGGCATTCAACGGCGGTTAGATCAAGGTATGACCGCGGAAGAGCTCGCGCCATTTCTGGGCAAGATCCACCAGCAAGTGGGCGTGGCCAGTGACATTGTTCAGCGCTTAAGAAGCTTAATAAAACGCACTCCGAGCGAGCGGGTTATCTGTGACCCAGCAGCCTTTATCAGTGAATCGTTAGAGCTTATCGAGTTTGATTTTCAAGCACTGAAAATTGGCTTGAAGTTCACGGTTGAAGGCACGCCAATACAAGGCGAATTTGATTACATTGGCATGCAACAAGTCATGCTCAATGTACTACGAAATGCCAAAGAAGCGTGTCTTGCTAATCTGGATTGGGAACAGCGGCCAATGGTCAGCGTCGAGCTTCTCTATGGCGAAAATGACATTGTTATTCGCGTTGAAGATAATGGCGTGGGCCTGGAAGCCTGTGAGAAAACGGTAAAAGAACCCTTCTTCACCACCAAGCAGGACGGTCTTGGACTTGGACTGGCAATCTGCCGTGATGTCATTGAATCACACCATGGGCATTTGATGATCCAACCTGCCCGCCCGAATGGCTGCGAAGTCACCGTGGTCATCCCCCTCAAGAGAGAACAAGCATGATGAATTCCAACACCGGCCCCGTTTATGTAGTGGATGACGAAAACGCGGTACGAGAGTCGCTGGTTTTTATGTTGGAAACTTACGGCTTAACGATTCAAGATTTCAGCTCAGGGCAAGCCTTTCTCGAACAGGTTGATATTCATCAGCCCGGTTGCATTGTGCTGGACAGCCGCATGCCTGAAATGCGCGGGCAAGAACTGCAAACCTTATTGAACGAGGCACGAAGTCCGCTTTCCATCATCTTCTTAACGGGACATGGCGATGTACCGATGGCAGTCGATGCACTCAAAGATGGCGCGGTCGATTTCTTTCAAAAACCCGTCGATGGCGACAAACTGGCCAAAGCCATCGACAAGGCGCTGACACACTCGTTTAAGCGCGAAGGTCACGTTAACGTTGAGAAGAAATACAACAGCCTGACTGAGCGCGAAAAACAGGTGCTGAAAGAGGTGCTAAAAGGCCAAACCAACCAGCAAATGGCGAAGACGCTGTGCGTTTCACTGCGCACCATTGAGGTTCACCGCGCCAACATGATGAAGAAATTCGAAGCCTCCAATGTCGCTGATTTGGTGCTGAGGCTGAGTACGCTTATTCAGCAGAGCAAGCTGTAACCACAGCTAAATGATTGTCGCTCACTGAAGCAATCAAAACATCATCAATGCTTAGTGTTCATCAGTCGAAAAAGCACGTCATTCCTCCCAACACTAATGGCAGATTTTCCAGTAAATAAAAATGAACGAACCGAGAGGAAACTATGGATGGCATTTGTATTAACCAATTCCCCTGAAAACCCACTCCCATATTGAGAATATTGTTAATAAAGAAAATCTCTGAAATATCACACTAAAAACGACGACTAATAAAAATCAATTCAGACTGAGTAAACGTTATTCACGTTGCACACCCCGCAAAACAAGCATTATTATTGACTAGTTACTATGCTATTAATAGAATTCAAGCTTGAAACATCATCTAAACATTCTTTGAGAATAAAATGAACGAAATTATAAAAACAATGATTCAGTACCGAACCGTACTGGCTATTGCTTTGTCTACGTTGGTTACTCTGTTCACTCTTTATTACAAAAGAGAGGCATTCGCGCTTTGGCTTAAGTCTCTTTGGTACAGACTCCCTCTTATCGGAGTAAATAATAGATTATCAAAACGACTAGGATTGAATGACCAGAATTGGTTCAATTCAGAAACTGAAGTATGCAGCGCATTTCTAAAGAATTATGTTGAAAATGAGGCTGATGAAGAGCACTACCAGCAAGCAAGTGTCTATCTAGATAAAGTTGGAGACAAAGGCGTCAACCCATTAAAATGGTACCACTGGTTGGGTCTGTCCATACTCGTATTGATCGAAGCTGCAGGTTTTGCTTATGTACTAGCAGGATTTACTCTTCAAGATGCGAGCGAATCTCTTCAAAAAGAAGCTGCTGTAGCCATTGCACTTATCATCAGTGCTCTGCTTGTTGCTCTCACCCATACTATGGGCGGCGAAATTTATCGTAACCAACAAATCGATAAGGTTCGTTTACGCTGGCAAAATTCTGAAAACAAAACAAACATTATCGAACCAGATAATACTGTAAGCCTTAAATCTCGCCGCAATCATATTGATGACAACGAGCCAGGCTGGCAACAAATGGCAAACCGATTAGACAAAGTAAATGCTCAATTTTCTAAATCTTGGGCATTAACTATTATCACGTTGTCCTTTATCGCTATCGTCGCTGTTGGTGCAACTTATGTTCGTGGTCAAGTTCTCGAGAAGCTTGCTATTGAAGAAGTTCAAGGTGCTTCTGAGAACACAGATATTGCAGTGTTTGACAATCCGTTTGCTGCAGTACCAAAAGAAGGAAGAGATGCAAATGAAGAAGCATCTAAGATTGCAGAAGACGAAAAGCGCGATGCACATAAAAAAGCCGGGTGGACTACTTTTGTCATCCTAGCCGTTATTTTCGTTGCTATGCAGTTCTACAGTATCTACCTAGGTTTCAAAACGACATTTTCAGGAAGGGAATCAAAGGAAGCTTACAACTACATTAATGAGTTCGACAATGTTACTAACTTCATTAATTACTATGCTGCTCGTCAAGAAGCTGTAGCAAGAGCGGCTCAACGTGTCTTGTCAGATCTCCAAGCAAAGATAGCGAATTTTTCCCAGAAAAACTCAGGGGAACAACGTGTACTTTCTGCTGCCACTAATTCTACCAATAGAAACTTCACAAGTTTCTTACGCCTAGAAGCAGAACAAACCAAGGTTCAACCCCAGCCTGCAGTGAAAACTCAAACACCACAAGCTTCTTCGCAGATTCAAGCACAGTCATTAACATCATCTGCAGTGCTCACTGATGAAATCATTCAACGAGTGAAGCAGGGAGATATTTTAGGTTTAGATGACGCAACCGTTGTAGCTGCAATGAAAGCAATCAAGGAACAAGCGTCTGAGGAAACTTCAGAGCAACGCTTAGCCCGACTGCAAGCATCGCTAGGACAGTAATATGGTAATCAAAACGCTATTGATTGCTGCAAGTTTGATGTCATCGGCGGCCTTAGCCTTCACAGATAGGAATGATATTCCTAGCTGCAGCCAAGGCCTACCTGATGATCTAGTCACTACCACGGCTGAACGTGAGTTATTTGTGATTATAGATAGAACGATGTCAGCCAGTCTGAATGACCGAATCATGCAAGAAACCTATGGGCAGATTTCTCGTTTTATCCGACCAGGCGACAGCATTCAGATTATTCAGTTTTCGTCCTACAACAAAGATGGATTTACCAGTATTGCTCTTAAAGGCAAAACTGATATGCCTTTGTCTAAAGACAGTCGCGACGAAGTCCGAAAATCCCAATTAGCTAAGTTTGACAAGTGCTTGAAAGATCAAAAACGTTATTTCCTAGCTAAGACTGGTTTTGCACTCAAAGATTCTTTTTCAGCGCAAGAAAATACTGATTTTACTGAAGTGCTTGCTGCACTTAGAGACATCAGCACCCAGATTGTCAAAAACTCTAACGCAAAAGACAAAGTAGTCTTACTCATTAGCGATATGCTTGAAAACTCCGCGTCAACATCTTTTTACCAACGCGGAAGTGTTAGAACAATTGACCCTAAAAAAGAAATTGACCAAGTTATTGATCGAAGTGAGCTGGGCGATTTCGCTGGAGCTCGAGTTTACGTCATGGGTGCAGGCTTACTTCCGGGAGGACAAAGCTATGTCTCCTCTACAAAGATGAACGCCATCGAAAGATTTTGGAGCGGCTACTTTTCTGAAAGTAATTCTGATCTAAGAGGCTTCGGTAAGCCTTTACTTCTGACACAATTTCAATAGCTACAAAGAAGCCTACGCCTGTAGGCTTCTTTAATTTTCTCTACCTAAGAAATTCACAAGCTACATTTTGGGATTCAACATGCTTTCAATGAAAAGATCGATAGTTCTAGCCTTGTTTTCCATCCTCTCCGTTGGTTGTGCAGGGACACCAGGCGAAGGAGAAGCGTCAAAAAATACTGGTTCATCATATTCTAACGAACAGATCTTCTTTGCTTATCAAAACACACTTGATCTAAAGCAGGAAAAATTATACGTAGAAGAAAATGGAACAAAACGCTTCGTCGGAACAAGAACAACAGCCCACTCGATCTTCAAGCCAAGCAGTACTGATCTTAAAAACAAAGACAGCGTACAGAGCTTTTTCTACCATAGAGGCCTAAATGCTAGGTCTGCAACTACATGGCTAACCGTTGTAGGACATACTGACTCTAGCGGCAATTCAGAAACCAATTTCAAGCTTTCCAAAAAACGAGCATTCGAAATTGCGTCACTGACTATCCAAGCGGGGCCAAATCTAAAGCACTACTATCAATTTGGGGATTATCTTCCAGCCTACCCGAACAATACTAAGCAAGGGCGTGCAAAAAACCGCAGGATCGAACTGCTTGAGTTTAACAGTGAAGATGACCTAAACCTCTACATGAACCAGTATTACTTTGCACCTTTCGATACAGAATTAGCTGCAAGAAAAAAACAAGTGGAGAAGCAAGATGCAGCGAAAGCGTCTTCATCTAAATCAAGTGAAGACAAAAATCTGAACAAAAAAGTAAAACGAAGAACCGGCCAATTTATTAATTTTGCGGGCACACCTTTTGGCTCAAGCAGCAACGACATTATTGCTGTACTTCAACCATTGCAAAAGTCTTCATTCAACATATTCAAAAAGGCGGTCGCTGCGGACGTGTCAAACGCTTGTTTAAACGATACCCCACCTAGTGAAACGAAAGATATAATATTGAAGACCAGTGAGTATTACCCTCTGATGAACAGAACATCATGGTGGGCAATAGTCAATGGTCATGGTGTATTGGTCACTCCCGTTGGAGTAGCAAAAGACGACGCTGAACCTGTCTCTTCGCCTACTATTTATGTATATAAAGACTACCAACCAGACGCCAAACCCACACACAAGTACCCTGCCGATGTGGTCGTTTATGAAGGTAAGGACCATCTTCTATATCGTGTCTTTCCAAGAGACATTTCTCAATCAATGCAATGTATTGATATTTTGTTATCCAAAAAAGCCATGGCGCAGCCTCCTCAAGCTACTCGAGGAAAAATCTACTACGACACGAAAACTGGAATACGCGTAGCCAACTACTTACCAATCAAAGGGTGATTTCGGCAGGAATGAAAAATTCGAAGCCTCCAATGTCGCTGATTTGGTGCTGAGGCTGAGTACGCTTATTCAGCAGAGCAAGCTGTAAGGGGGAAGACGAAGCCTGTCACCCCCCGTGCATGTCAGGTAATTAATGGCATCTGCTGCCATGTTCTTTCATGCAGCAATTCGCAGCCCGTTTCGGTGATCACAATATTGTCTTCATGCACCATCATTCGGTTCGGCGCAAACGCCATGCCCGGTTCGAGCGTGAGTACCATTCCCGGTTTTAGCACCACATCACCATTGGGCACATGGGACGGCCATTCCGTGAGTTGCATGCCCAAACCGTGCCCCATTCGTCCAACATCGTTTCCGAGCGCGCCTGCTTTTTCAAGCTCCGACCACATGGCTTGCCATACATCGCCGGTGGTCGACCCTGGCGCAGCGGCACGTAACCCCGCTTCCGTTGCGGCATACACCGCATCGTAAGCTTGCACCGTATCGTCGGCGACATACCCGAACGCATAGTTTCGGTCAAAATCACTGAAGTAACCGTCAAAGTTTGCACCCGTATCAATGATCAACACATCACCGTCGACCAACGCGCGATCGGTTGGCCCCATGATGATATTGTCATACCCGCCCTGCCCTGATGCCGAAATCAAATAGGGGCAATTGTCAGCGCCCAAACGCAGCATTTCTAGATGCATGGCTTTGCACGCCTGCCGCTCCGTCATGCCAATAGCAAGATGGTGACGCAAGTAGTCAAACCCTGCAGCAGCTACCCGACACGCAAAGCGGATTTTATCTATCTCTGCCAATGATTTGATACTGCGGATCTCTCGCACCATTAAGGATGCGTCCACCAACTCATGATGCGCCAACACCTTCTGTAACATCGCGAAATTCGCCGCGGGCATACGCAGAGATGTTTCGGGGCCTAACATCGCGCCAATACGGCGATAACGCGTACTGACTTCAACCAAGGTCGCTGCAAGTAATGAAATTCCATCATCTTCAGGTCTTGGTGAAGGCCAACTGCGCACGTCATCAATCCACGTTAAATCAAACCCTGCCACGCCTATCTCCGGCACAACCGCAATAGGTTTGCCCTCGGCTGGCACGACAAGAAACCACGGGCGGGTTGGGCTTTCCCAAAACTGCGATTTAAAGCCGCTGAAATAGCGAAACTCCGGCTCAGTGGTAAAGAACACCGCGTCTATTTGCTGCAATCGCATATGTTGCTGCAATTGCTGCGTGCGGTATTCGTATTCCGCCAACGTAAACCCGCGTGCAGGCGCAACCAATGGCAGTGTGGTCATGTTAATCATCCTTTATCAACACTCGGTGCCAACTGGCTATGGCACGTCAAAAACAGCTTCATCAAATAAGATTCCGTTAAAAGAAAACACCATCATGGAAATAATATGTCTCTTGGCATTAACGCAATGCCCGGGAAGAAAATCAGCAGCGCTGACATAAACAACAAGATCACGAAGAACGGCAAGGCACCTCTGATCACGTCCAAGTAAGGTCGTTCAAAAATAGCGATGGCGGTGAAGATGTCACAGCCAAACGGCGGTGTTGCCGAGCCAATGGCCATTTGCAAGGTGATCAACACACCAACAAGGATAGGATCAAGCCCTGCCGCATAAACGATAGGCATAAAGATCGGCGTCAAAATCAGTAACACCACAAGCGAATCGACAAACATGCAACCGACGAAGAAGGCCAACGCAATCACAAACAGGATGTACTCCGGCGATGCGTTATCTAGATCCAACGGTGCCAAAAGCTCTTGAGGGATTTGTTCAAAGGAAATGTACCAAGAGAACGCTTGACCAACACCCACCAGCACAAACACCACCGCAGTAATCAGCCCAGTGCTCAGCGCGGCATCGCAAATATCTTTCACGCCCAATTTTCGATAGAACACGCATTCCACAATAATGGCGTAAAGCACGGCAAAAGACGCCGCTTCAGTGGGAGTGACGATGCCTGAGTAAATACCACCAATGATGAGTGCGGGAAAACCCAGCGGCAATATGGCTTTTTTGATCGCTACGATTTTTTCTGCGTAATTGGTTTCTTCAACCAAACTGATGCTGTCGCTGTGCTTCACACTGTATACGTAACTGTAGATGGCAAAGAAACAGGTCAACACGACACCGGGCCCAATCCCCGCAATGAATAATTCACCGACACTCGCGTTAGCCAATGTGCCATAAAGGATTAAGCCAATGCTCGGTGGAATTAAAAACGCGATGTCACTGGCATTGATGATCAGCGCCATCACAAAGCTGTCTTTATAGCCCGCTTGCAGCAGTTTCGGGCGCATGATTTGCCCAACAGACACCACGGTAGCTTGGGTTGAACCTGAGACTGAACCAAACAAGGTACAGCTGATACAGGTTGTGATCGGTAAGCCGCCACGAAGGTGCCCAACAAACGCTTGAATCAACCCTAAAAGATTATGCGCTGTATGGCCTCGCGTCATAATATCCGCGGCCAAAATGAACATGGGGACAGCGATTAAGGCGTTGGGAGAAATGCCCGTGACCATTTGTTGGATGAGCACTTCTGGGTCGACTTGAGAGAAATGAATCAAGCCAATCAAGGCACCGACCGCCAAAGGTACAACCATCGGAAAACTGAGGAATAACAAAATGATCATCACGGAAACGAGGGTAAACGTGATCACATAGATATCGAGTTCACCCGCGATAATGTCTGAAAAAAATTGCATCACATCATTCATCACAACACCCCTGATAGGTCTTTTTGATCTTCGGTGACATCAAAGGAAAGATAGATTTCTTTGTGGAGCAAGTTCATCACGAAGCTCATCGCATACTGCAACCCCGCCATGGCAAAGCCAACCGGAATAATGGCGTAGATATAGTAAACGGGCATTTGAAGCGCGGGACTCAGCCGGTTAATACTTTTCAATTCGAGGACATAAAACACCGAAAGATAGGCGAGATAGAAAAGCAACAGTGACGTACAAAAGGCAATCACTGTGGTGAGGACTTTCTGTACCGGTCGGCTCAGCGAATCATAAATTGCGGTCATCCGGATATTGCGCCCTTTGCGAACGGCATAGGCAAAACCAATGAAGGTGACGCCAACAATCAAGAATTGGTTTAGTTCTTCAGAAAAGAAGATACTCTTATTGAATGCATAACGGCCAATGGCATTCGCCGTTGAATTCACCATCATGGCGAGAATGCCTGTCATGATCAAAAAGCGCTCAAGCTTCTCAGTCATCTCGCTGATCTTCTTCAACAGGTTTTTCATAGAATGTCCTACAAACGAGTTAGCAAGTCTGTTCAGCAATCTGTAGTGAAGGCTAAACGCTCCTTTTACTAACAACGCTAGTTACATGACTGACCCACCAGACGATGCGAACAACCTGCCGCATCGTCTGATGGAGAGATGGCACTATTGCGCTGCTGACGCTGCTTTCACTTCGCTCAGTAAGCTTTGCAGAATATTCTCCGCACCTTCGCGCGCGGCGGCTTTTTGATCGTCAGGATACGCATTCGCCACCACGTCATAGTACGTCGCATGCAGATTCTCACTCAGTGCTTTAAAACGATTACGTTCTTCGTCAGTCAACACCACCACTTGCATTTCAGGACGTTCTTTGAGGATTTTTTCCATGTTTTCGCTGTTGATGCGAATTTGGTATTCATAAGCGGCTTGATCGGCGGCCTTAATCGCTTTTCTCACCATGGCTTGTTTTTCAGCAGACAATTCACTGAACCATTTGCTGTTTGTCGACACCGTGCTGACGTAAGGTTGCTGCCCTGGGAACATCAAATAATCTTGCACTTCATGCCATTTGGCGTTGTAGATGAAGTAAATAGGGTTAACCATGCCATCAATGGTTTTGAGCTGAAGCGAACCGTACACTTCACCCCACGACAAAGGCGTCGGGGTGGCACCAAACGTCTTGTAGGTTTCAACAGGAATTGTCGATGTGAACGTTCGGATTTTCTGATCAGAGAAATCTTCGGGTGAACGAATCGCTTTGTTAGCCCCCCAGACCATTTCCCCTTCAGACATCATCGATAGCAGCTTCAAATTAACCTTTTCAAACTTAGGGGCCAATTCGTTGTAGATCGTTGGGCTTTCAGTCAGCACTTTGTGTGTCACTTTTTCGTCTGTACCCAACACATATGGCAAGCTTACCGCCTGCACTTCGGGCACGTAAGAACCCAAGTGACCAGACCCTACAGACACAAACTGAATAGTGCCTTTTGCTGCTAGCTCAACAATATCGTTTTCTGTGCCAAGCTGACCGTAATAGTAAATACGCACGCGGATATCGCCATCCGACTCTTTTTTCATCACCTCGGCAAATTTTTGCGCATAGATATCTTGCACGTCAGTTTTGTCTTCTTCCGACGCAAACTTCCATGTCTCAGCCTGTGCACCGAACATCATTCCTAAACTTAATAGTGCTACGCCAAATCGCTTCATTACTTCCATCCTTCTATGTCGCTATCCGAGAAACACCTTAATACCGGACGCCGTCATGGCATTCACTCAAGTACTTAGGTGGTGAACTTGCACTGTGTCAGACACAGCCTGTTGCCTGATTCAATCGACCGTGAGTTGGGTTAAACGATCGTTAACCAGTTGGATCCAATATCGTGCTCCCAATGCCAGAATGCGGTCATTGAAATCGTATTTGGGATTATGCAGCGCACACCCACCGACCGATTCAACGCCATTACCGAGCAATACATAACAGCCAGGTTTAACGCGAAGCATGCTTGAGAAATCTTCCGAAATAGTCAGCGGTTCACATTCGCCGTTGACCTTGTCATCACCCAACACTTTCTGCGCAGCTTTCACGGCATAAGCAGTTTGCTGTGGTGCATTTACTGTGGGGTAAAAGGTATTAATGAACTCAAATGAATACGTCGCACCTGCCGCCAAACAAATGCCGTCAACAATACGCGCCATGCTCTGTTCGATGCGTGCCAACGTGGCTTCCGTAAAACATCGGCAATCCCCTTTGATAGTCACTTGGGAAGGGATCACGTTGACCGTGCCATCCGTCACGAACTCGGTGGCAGACACCACGGCGGTTTCGTTAATGGCGCTGAGATTGCGCGAGACGATGGTTTGAAGCCCCATGATCACTTGTGCGCCGACCACAATCGGATCAATGCCTTGATGTGGCAAAGCGGCATGACCGCCGACCCCATGGATCGTAATTTCAAAGCTGCTTTCGCTCGCCATTAACGAGCCTGCACGCACCATTAACTCGCCTTCCGCTAAACCGGGGAAGTTATGAATGCCGTACACTTCATCAATGGAGAAACGTTCAAAAAGACCATCATCAATCATGGCTTGTGCACCACGACCATGCTCTTCATCAGGCTGAAAAATGAAGTACACCGTGCCATCAAACGTTAGGTTCTGAGCAAGATAAGCGGCGGCTCCCAATAGCATGGCAGAGTGCCCGTCATGACCACATGCATGCATCTTCCCTTCATGTTGGGAGCAATGCGAAAAGGTATTTTGTTCATGAATATGCAGCGCATCCATGTCTGCGCGGAGCCCGATACTGGCTGCGCTGCTTCCACTGCGCAACATGCCCACCAGCCCGCTTTGACCAATATTTCGCACCACCTCAATGCCAAAGCTGTCTAATTTGTCTGCAATGAAATCAGCCGTGAGATTGACGTCAAAACCACACTCGGGAAACCGGTGAAGGTGCTGCCGCCACGTCGTCATGTCAGCAACAAGCTGCTCGGATAACGATAATGAAGAAACCGATGGTGAAGAAAGCAATGACATTGTGAGCACTCCGTAGCCAGTCATTAAAAAAGCGTTGTCCCTTTAGACAATAGAAACAGATGCACTATTGGGCGAGATGCTGCTCAAGGAGCACACCAAATCCTGTGATCGGTCGGGGGTAGTTCACCAACCGAAGGGAATGCCACACCAATACCTGATTACTGCTGAGGACAGGCTTGTCTAGCGCCAACTCTAAACGCGACACAACATTCGACGCGCGCAACGCAGTACAAGAAATAAAGAGGAGATCAGCATCAGGGTGGCAGGTTGAAATGGCCGCTTGCGCAATGTCCTCCCGCGAAATGTACGTCATCGCCGTATCATCTTCGAAGCCAAATCCCGCAATATTGAGTACGTCATAACCTTGCTCGATGAACAATGCCGCCATTTCTCGGTTCACCGCGTCAGTATAGGGAGTCAAAATGGAGATTCGCTTTGCGCCCAACGCTTCAAACGCACAAAGGGCGGCGGTCACAGGGTTAGTGACTTGAGCGCCTGGTCGTGCGCGTTGAACCAATTCAGTGACACGGTCACTACCAATGGCGACAGTGCCAGACGTACAAGCGTAGATGATCACGTCCAAGTCCGTGCCGGGTAAAATGCAATCTGCCGCGACGCTGATGCCCGGTGCCATGCTGCGCAGGTTTTCGACCGTCAACGGGTTGACGTTTCTCACGCGACTGGTAAATGCACGCACATCATCGGGATACAGATGGCTAAAATCGTGCTCGATATTGAAATCCGTCGCCAATGCGATAACACCGATGCGTCCTGCTGGTGCTAAGTGCTCAAGTTCGCATCCAAGAGCAACAGTTTCGCTGTTTATCTTTTCCATCTCTGACCATTCCATCAAGCTTGTTGTTACATTTCGTTCACAAGATCCATAATCCCCCGAAGGGTTTAAAGAAAATCCCAATAAACATCTTTTGGAATGAAGAAATTCCGCATTTTTTATGCGCTATAGTGGGTTTTTAGTACCAAGATAAAATAAACACTGACATGGCTTTCTCGCCTTGTTTTTGTCTCAAAAATGGACAGAAACACCACCACTATTTTGACGTCACCATTCAAAGGACCGAACGGGTATGCCGAATTCATCAACACCTTCTATTGATAACTTTGATCGCAAGATCCTCAATATCGTGCAAGCGTCAAATCGTACGACATCCGATCAAATCGCAGAACAAGTGGGACTCTCTCCCGCCGCCGTACAGCGACGTTTAAAACGCCTTCGAGAGCAAAAAATCATTCATGCCGATGTGTCTGTGATTGACCCTAAAGCGGTAGGAAATGCGATGACGTTTGTGGTGCAAGTGACCCTTGAGCGCGAGCGCGTCGATTTGATGCATAATTTCAAAAAGGAAATGAAAACGAACCGCTCTGTACAGCAATGTTATTACGTGACAGGGAGTTCGGATTTCATTTTAATAGTGACAGCGGCAGATATGGCGGGATATGACACGTTCACACGAGAGACATTCTTCGACAATGCGAACATCAAAAACTTTCAAACCAATGTGGTGATGGATCCGGTTAAAACTGGGTTAACGGTGCCTATTGATGAAGTGGCGGAATAAAACGTCTGCCAAGAAAAATGGCAGTGTGTGTATTTATCACACTGCCCATTTATGATGTCGGCTAGCAAACGAGACGATTAGCCGACTAGCTCACGATAGAGTTCGGGGTCAGTGGCACCTTCGGTGCCAAAAACAAGCACGCGGCTGGTTTCATCTAGCCCCAACGCTGACGATAATTCGGCTTGAGTTCGCGCCAATAGCAACGCCGACAAGCCCGGCACACCGGACTCTCCTGCTTCAATTGCAGGGTCGTTTTGATAACCCGCCGCAAGCAATCTCATTGTTTCAGGTATTGCGCCTTCGCTGATTGTCATAAAATCATCGGCACCATTAGCCAAAATTGACCACGCAAGGCTCGAAACTTCGCCACACGCCAACCCTGCCATTAAGGTATCGAGATCACCATGAACAACAACAGGCTCGCCGGCTTGCGCACTTTGCTGAAGGCAATTCGCTTGCTCTGGTTCAACAATGACAAATCGCGGGCGTGCATCACCCCACCAGTCCCAAAAATAGCCGCACACCGCGGATGCCAAGCCGCCCACACCACCTTGTACAAATACATGGGTTGGAATATCACCTTTAAGCTGCTCAACGATTTCCGCCAGCATGACGGTGTAGCCCAGCGCCACGTCTTTCGGGATTTCCATGTACCCCTCATACGAGGTATCAGACACAATCACGCGATCATGTTTTTTAGCTTCAGAATCTGCCATGCGAACAGATTCATCATAATTTCCGCTGATCCGAATCACGTTCGCACCAAAGGCTTCCATCGCCTGCTTGCGTCCTTCAGACACATCACGGTGGACATAAATGACGCAGCCACAACCAAACATCTGCGCCCCCCAAGAAACCGAGCGCCCATGGTTTCCATCAGTCGCGCAACTCACCACGATCTCAGAGACCTCTGATTGCCATTTACCGGCCAATAAGTCCGCAATCGCTGGCGTTTTGCCAAAGCGCTCACTCAACACCCACTGCAACTGACGCGCAACGGCATATGCCCCACCCAACGCCTTAAAGCTTTTTAGCCCAAAACGTTGTGACTCGTCTTTGTACCAAAGCTGACTCACCCCAGCCGATGCTGCCATGTCGCTCAATGCATGAAGCGGTGTCACCTGATAACCGGGCCATTGCGAAATCGAGGCAATGGCTTGTTCTGCATTCTTCACACTCAAAATACCCCGTTGGGCATCGCTGTATGGCGTTTCTACATGCGATTGAGGGTTACGAAAATGCGTCAGGTTGCCAGTGAGAAGCTGCATAGAAAATCATCCTTGTATTGGTTCGCCTATGGCTCGGGGTTTCAGCGTGTATTCCGTGAAGCACACGTTCAATGTCGATAATAAAAGTTTACCAACACGGCCTGCTGCGGTTGTGCCTTGTTACGTTCAAAAATGCGGGTTTTACACAAAATGGCGATGATCTACGCGTAAATTCCGCATAGTCAAAATCAAGCATCGTTGATGATCACACATTCCAACGCTCCTTCAATCTCGCCAATATCAGTGGGCACGCCATGTTAACTCGAACAATACCAACTCAATATTTTCACTCTAAATTAATGATTTAAAGCTTATTTTTCAGCCAGCATGTAGCACGACAAAACCCGCATTATTGAAGCAGGATCAACATTTCAAAAACAATCTCTGCACCAAGATCAATGAATTGCATATTCACCCATCATCATTATTGATAAATCCATCAGAATCCCGTCCGTAAACACATAATTCTAAGAACATTTTTCTGGGACAAACCATGAAACTAAAGCTGTTGCCATTGCTCATTGGAAGCGCACTTGTCAGCCTGCCTACACTGGCAGAAACCAACACACTCACTGCGATGGGTGAACAAACTCGTGCATCGCTGGAACAGATGCAGCAACTCGCACTAGACCCCGCCAACATTGTTGAGCGCGACGGTCGTCGCTTTTTGCAGTACCAAGGCAAAGAATATTGGGTGAACCACGAAAACTACCCAATGTTTCCGCTAAGCGATAAAAATGGTGAATACAGTACGGCCTTCCCGTTTGTCGACACCGATTGGGAATACGTCGCTTACAATGGCGGCTTCTATTTGATGCATCGCGAATTCGGTGTCATGACATCGGATGATACGGGTTGCTACGTAGAATACATTCCCGCAGCGCGTGGCTCACAACATGATGACGGCAGCTATATTTGGCAAAGCGACATGGTATTGCGCACCGTCACGTCTGACTGCGGCACGCTGACTCTGCCAGAGATCACTGAGCTGCAGGCAGCATCTGTGTCTGACATCGGCGTAGAGCTGGCTTGGGTCGCAACAAGTGATGATGCTGACTACTCCATTGCACTGACCGCTCGCCACGAAGGTCAATCACCGATCACTTATAACTATTCTGCCAAAGGCAAGAGTTTCTATATTGGCGATCTCGAACCAGAAACCACCTATGAAGTCGAGCTCAAAGGCTGTAATGCACTAAGTTGCGACACTGAAACGTTTAGCTTTACCACTTTGCCAACCCGCCTTAGCTACAACGACAGCCGCAATGCGCAAAATCACTTACTTGGTAACCTTCGTGCCCACGTTAATTTTGCACAGACACACACCAGTGTGATGCCAAATGGCAACGAGGTGTTGGGTCACCCTAATCTTGTTATGTCACGTAACGCGCAGTTGTTGGTGACTCCCTCTCAGCGTGGTGTAAACCAACTGTGGGTCGACGTTGAACTTGACGGCGTCAGCATGGGTCGTTTCCCAATGCAGCCACCGAGCGCATTGGCGAAAACCGATCAGCCAAACAATGGCCGAAGCAAAGTGGTGTACTCCCACCACGCGTGGAGTTTCCCCCTGAGCTGGGAATGGATGAAACCCGGTCTATCACTGCGCTTTAGTGACAATCGAGGCCGTGAAGGCGATCTCAACAGCGACATGCTGGTATTCGGCGGCGCACCAGAAATGGTGATTCAAAACATTGATATCGGCATGTTGGTTGAGCCGCGTGATCGCTATGACATGATTAAGCAAATGCCAAATCTGGCGACCGATTACTTCCAGAAGATCCCAGTATCTAAACTGGTAATGGCAGATTACACGCCCGTGCATTTACGAAAAGTGACACTGCCAAATGGCAAGGTGTACACCAAGGCCAGCGAGTTTGAAACACCAGGATGGCACGGTGGTGACATGCGTGAGTTCATCGGTAAGCGCTTGTTCTCCATTGGTATTAATAACGCCAACTTCGGCATCACAGATACCGCTGGCGGCGATGCTAGCTGGGCTCGCCCATTTAGCCATATCACGGCACACAACAGCCGTGGTCGCTATTTGGCGAAAAACGCGGAGACAGGCGTTGTCACGTCTACCGTCGTGGTGCATGGCGGCAGCGGCGGCGGTGGCATTGTGACGCTAGACGATACCCGTGGCAACGAGTGGTCACACGAACTTGGCCACAACTTCGGTCGTGGTCACCACCCACAAAACTCGTCGATTCATGACATGGAATCTGGCTGGGGTTGGGATGCACGCTACAATCGCTTCATCGGCAACATCCATTGGTCTGCTGCACCAGAGACAATGGAAAACCCTAGCAGTGGTGAAATTGTGCCGCCGTTCGCAGGTGAATTCCGCTTTCTTCGTGAAGCCATGGGGGGTGGCGAGTATCCGCTGACTGGCCTTATCAGTCATTACACACTGGAGCACCCTATCCAATCTCGCATTACACAAGATTGGTTTAACCGTTCGAACAATTTGGACATGAATAGCACCACGGGCTTCTCGCAGTGGGATCACTATGCACAGCAATATGTTGAAGCTGATTCAAACTATTCAAAACCAACATCGAAAGGCGTGCCAGTTATTACTGTGTTGGGTATTTACGACCCTTCAGAGAATAACCCAAGCCAGATTTATCCCTTGGTGTATTCCAACTACGGCAACCTATTTGATCTTCCTGCGCCAAGTGCCATCGACCTGCAACTCGAAGGCTGGCAAGACGTCGTTTCCATCACCAGCGCTGATCGCGTGAACACCCAATGGCAGACGATCAAAGAAAACAATGAATGGCTACCGCTTTGTCAGTTCAGCTATACCAATGCGAATGGTGAACAAGCCAACTTCGTCGGTTATGAAGATACAGCAAACGCCGTATGCCGCTCATCATCAGACATGTATTGGGCCGTGAATGGCGAACGCGAAATGCCAGAATCCGTGCCGATGGAATACCAACTGCTGGCAAGCAAGGGCGAACTATTGGGCAAAGTAACCTATTCGCCAACCGCGGCGCTGGGTGAGCAAACCCTTTGTAGCCTTGATAAATCAGGCACATCACACGACGGTGCAGGCTTTCTTGCTAACGGAAAATGTACGCAGTTTGACGGTGTTAAACACGTCAACGGCGCAAACTGGGCTTATGCAGCCCATCAAGGCGGTATCATGCAGTACAGCCTGACTTCACAAAAGCAATGTGAGCTAGTTGTTGATGGCGAAAACGGTTCAGTGCAGCGCATTGCGCTGGCAGGTGGTCGTTACAACAGCGGTGAAAGTAACAAGTTCCACATCAACTTGCCTGCAGATGTGCACCCTGAGCGAATCTCTCTGAGCTGTTCTACAGGCGTAGATTCTTACAGTGTGCTCGATTCGGTTGAAACGCCACGCAACCCTGCGGTTCACGATCTGATTGGCCCTGTCATCATTGGTCAAGAACACGGTTATGAAGCACTGGATTCCGCATTGCCATCAGGCTGGTTTAGCCACACCGACACCTTCGACCCTGCGGCATTGACTGAAAAAGAGCGTCAAAACCTTGCAACCCTGCGTCTAGGCAATGACTACCCGAACATCTGTCGCTTCCCAATGACAGTAAACGGCGTAGAAAAAACCCTGCACGGTTACGTGGATAACCTTGGCAACGGCGATTTCCAATGCACAGGTGGCAGTGAAATCACATTGCGTGATGCAGAAGGCGAACGCCCTGTTTTATCAGCGCTGAACCAATTTGAATGGCTGTCTTTGATTAGCCGAGAAGACATCGGAGAACGCATCAAAGCGACGGAAAACGGCGATGCTAGCCTGTGTAGCTTGAATCGCGGCGGTGATTTTTACGGCGCAGGATTTGTGAATAGCGGTGGCCAATGTGTGCAAGAGCCTGAAGTGTATTGGTCAAATGGCAATCATTGGACGTTCTCTAATGGTCATGGCGCGTATAGCTTTCGTTAATGATGGCTTCGTTTAACGACAGTTTTCGTTAAATTAATCATGTCTAACCTTTCCCGCCAACACCGCGCTTTTCGCAGTGTGTTGGCGGGATGTTTTCTGTTTGCATTCCACCTGAAACACCGCTCAGCCCCCCACCCGTTATTTCATTAACCTCTTTAACTCTATCTGTCGCGTAAGTCCGTGCACAAGACTCGCGATGTTCATAACGTAAATTTATTCATTCGATAATAATCGATAATTTTACGCGCACACTATGAGCGCTTATTCTCGACCCCAAGCAAAGCCAACGTTTAGCGCGGCATGTAAAAGAGAACATCATTTTTATCAATAGCTCTGGCGCCTAAACGATTGCGCTGAATGAGATAAGCGAATACGAGGAAATCGACATGAAAGACGCATTGTTCCAACCTATTAAACTGGGTTCTCTTTCACTTCAAAACCGCATTGTCATGCCGCCGATGACACGATCTCGTGCCACCCAGCCCGGCAATAGCGCCAATGACATGATGGCGACTTACTATGCACAACGAGCCAGTGCTGGCTTGATCGTGGCTGAAGGCACGCAGATCTCGGCATTAGGCCAAGGCTATGCATGGACACCGGGTATTTATAGCGAAGAGCAAATCACGGGCTGGCGTAAAGTGACCGACGCTGTTCACGAAAAAGATGGCGTGATTTTCGCACAGCTTTGGCACGTAGGTCGTGTGACGCATACGGCTAACACAGGCGGTGAACAACCTATTTCATCGTCTGCACTTAAAGCCGAAAACGTCAAAGTATTCATCGATAACGGGACCGATGAACCAGGATTTGTCGACGTGGTTGAACCGCGTGAAATGACAAAAGAAGACATCAAAAACGTGGTGGCGGAATATCGTCAAGCGGCTTTGAATGCCATTGAAGCGGGTTTCGACGGCGTTGAACTGCATGCTGCCAATGGCTACTTGGTGAACCAGTTTATTGATTCAGAAGCCAACAAACGTAACGACGAATACGGCGGCGCTATCGAGAACCGTCTGCGTTTCCTCGGTGAAGTGATTGAAGCCATGACTGACGCCATTGGCGCAGATCGCGTCGGCGTGCGTCTCGCGCCGTTCACGTCATTGAACGGCACCGTGGATAAAACCCCCGTAGAAACCTACACCGCTGCTGCTGTGTTGTTAAACAAACTGAATGTGGTTTACCTGCACATTGCGGAAGTGGATTGGGACGATGCCCCAGACACCCCAACCGTGTTCAAACATAATGTGCGTGAAGTGTACCAAGGCGTGATCATTTACGCGGGTAAATACGACGGCGACAAAGCCGAACAAGCAGTCAAAGACGGTCTTGCTGACATGATTGGTTTTGGCCGCCCATTCGTTGCCAACCCCGATCTGCCAAACAGACTTCGCAACGGCTACCCGCTGGCACAGCACGATCCCAACACCCTGTTTGGTGGCGGTGAAAAAGGCTTGACGGATTACCCTGAATATCACGCTGATTGATTTTCAGCGACATAGTTTCGGATATAAAAGCCCGGCCTTTCGTTCAACGACAGGCCGGGCTTTCTCGTTTTTCGACGCATTTTCATTTGCGCTGACAATAGAAGATTCAATAAAAAAGAGCCCGAAAAGCATCACGTTTACACTCCCACTAATCACCAAGATTACAATTGGTTATCTTAGAAGTTCACACAGAGAAACTCACTTTAATTGCTTCATTTACACAATCGGTATTTAATAGCCTCAGTGAATTGAGAGGTAGAAAATGGCAACGATCAAGGACGTGGCGAAAGAGGCGGGAGTCTCTGTCGCAACCGTTTCTCGCGTGATTAACAAATCGCCAAAAACGAGTGAATCATCCATCGCATCTGTCACCAACGCGATGAGTAAACTCGGCTATCGTCCCAACGCGGCAGCGCGAGCCTTAGTCAGTCAAAGTACCAACACAGTTGGCGTGCTTGTGGGCGATGTGTCTGACCCCTTTTTTGGCACCATGGTGAAGGCGGTGGACAACGTTGCCCATGAGCACGGCAAACACATATTGATCAGCAATGGCTATCACCGCCCTGAAGAGGAGCGCAATGCGATTGAGCTTCTGATCAACAACCGATGTAATGCCTTGGTTATCCACGCAAAGGGATTGTCAGATGAAGAGTTGATCGGCTATGCCAAAGAAGTGAAAGGCATGGTGATCATTAATCGTCACATTCCTGATCTGGCAGAGCGCTGCATCTCGCTTGATAACCGCAAAGGCGCGTATCTGGCGACCGAATACCTCATCAATCACGGTCATACTAAAATTGCCTGTATCGCATCGTCACAAAACATTGAAGATGCTTCTCAGCGTGTTGAGGGTTACCTTGCCGCACTGAAAGACAACAATATTACGCTGTCAAAAAGCCATATCGAGTATGCTGAACCCAATAGTGATGGCGGTGAAATCGCGATGACGAACCTGCTCAACAAGTCACTTGAGATAACTGGAGTGGTGGCCTACAACGATTACATGGCATCAGGCGCGTTATCTGTTTTGGATGAAAACAGCATCAAAGTGCCTGAGCAAGTGTCCATGATGGGGTTTGATGATGGTTTAATCGCCCGTTATGTCTACCCTCGCCTCACCACAGTGCGTTATCCAATTGAGATGATGGCCGACAAAGCCGCGCGGTTAGCACTCGCATTAGCGCGTGAGGATCACGTAGAAAATGAGACCATCGTTTTTTCACCCACCGTTGTACGTCGAAACTCCGTAGTGCGTGTGTCGGAGAGATAAGCCAGAGTCACCAAATCAGACAAATAAAAAAGAGCGCGAATATGCTGATATTCGTGCTCTTTTTTGTTTTTACGCCCGACGCTAACATTCACGCAGGACAGCAACTCTCTCGTTGTACTGATTAAAAATCAAAAGCATAAACGGTGTGGTAGCGATACGTTTGATCTGGTTCAAGCACACAACTTGGCTGGTCCCACTCAGGGTGATGAGGAGAATCTGGCAAGAACTGCGTTTCCAGCGCGACGCCTGCATAGTCGGCATATTCACCACCGCTGCGATTTGGCGTACCAGCCAGCCAATTCCCCGAATACAGCTGCATTGCAGGCTTGTCGGTAAACACCGACATTTTAACTTTCTGATCGTGACTGCTTAACGCCGCAACCGCCATTGAAGTCTCTCGGCTGGGATCAAACCAATAGCTGTGATCGTAACCTTTGGCGCCTTCTTGCTGGCTATCCGCGAAGAAATCCTGACGAATAACTTTAGGCTGCCTGAAATCAAACCCCGTCCCACCGACTGATGCCAACTCCCCCAAAGGTATACCCAAATCTGTCGTCGGCAAGTAATGGTCCGCATTCACTTGTAACCTTTGGTCACGACAATCTGCACCCGATTCCGCCCCATCGAGATTAAAATAAGCATGATTGGTCAGGTTAACGGGTGTCGCTTTGTCTGTGTTCGCTAAATAGCAGATCTCAATGCGATTATCCTCGGTGAGCTGATACGTCACCATCACAGTAAGGTTGCCCGGAAAGCCTTGATCGCCATCTGGAGACTCATGTGAAAAAACCACTTTTGCTGACGTCTGCTTGCGAATACGCCAGCGCACTTTATCAAAGCCGAATGCGCCGCCATGCAAGGTGTTACCCACTTGATTAGTCGTCAGCTGATAAGCATGGTCGTGTATGTTGAAACGTCCATTGGCGATGCGGTTGGCATAGCGCCCAACCGTCACGCCCATGTAACTTTGCTGACGCTCAAAATCAGCCAATCTAGCCACGCCCAGTATGATTTCTCGGCGCTCCTCATCAGCTATCGGCAATCGACAACTTAGCCAGGTTGCGCCAATATCCATCAACACAACGCTGACTCCCGCCGCATTGCTCAATTCCACCAGCTGTGCCGGCTTACCATCATAAGCAGACTGTTGCGTCATTGATTGAAACAGAGGATGCGTCATCACACTCCCTTACAACGCTTCTACTAGACCTGCGCCGTCATGCACCTGACACACGTAGATGGATTCTTTCAAGCCTGTCTGCGCTTCATAGTTTACTTCGACTGCGGCCTTCACCTCATCGACCAATGCAGGAGGCACAAGGGCAACAATACAGCCACCAAAGCCACCGCCCGTCATGCGAACGCCACCTCGATCGCCAATCACTTCCTGCACGATGTCTACCAGTGCATTGACTTCTTTGACGGTGATTTCAAAATCATCACGCATTGAGGCATGGGATTCGGCCATCAGCTCGCCCATACGCTTCATGTCACCCGCGCGAAGGGCGTCTGCGGCAGCAAGAGTGCGGTCGTTTTCGGTGATCACATGGCGAGCACGTTTGGCGACTAACTCTGACAAATCGCTAACTCGGTCATTGAATTGCTCAATGGTCACGTCACGCAAGGCTTTCACGCCAAATATACGCGCCGCTTCTTCGCACTGAACACGACGCGTGTTGTATTCGCTGTCGACCAAGCCGCGTTTTTTGTTGGAGTTGATGATCACCACCGCCATACCTTTTGGCATGGATACCGCTTGGGTTTCCAAGCTGCGACAATCCAACAACATGGCATGGTTTGCGCGGCCTTCGGCGGAGATCATCTGATCCATGATGCCGCAGTTACACCCGACGAACTCGTTTTCGGCTTGCTGACCATTGAGGGCAATATCAGCTTGAGAGATATCGAGCTGATACAGTTCTTTAAACGTTTGACCAATCACCACTTCCAACGCGGCTGACGAGCTTAACCCCGCCCCCTGCGGCACGTTCCCGCTGACCGAAATATCTGCTCCATTGAACGCCAAGCCACGCTCAAGCAAGCATTTGACGACGCCACGTATGTAATTCGCCCACATCTTGTCTTGTTGGAAGGTCATGCCTTCGCTGATATCAAATTCATCGATCACATTGTCATAATCAACCGACACCACGCGAACGATGTTGTCTTCACGTTTCGCCGCTGCCACCATGGTTTGATAGTTAATCGCGCAGGGCAGCACAAAACCATCGTTGTAATCCGTATGTTCACCAATCAAATTGACACGTCCTGGCGCCTGCACGATGTGGGTTGGCAGGTAGTGAAAAATCTTCTCAAAAGACGCTTTCACATTTTGGATCAGATCAGACATATCTATCGCTCTTATAAAATTTCAAACTGGGTGAAGGCACACCAAATCGAGCAAGCCCTCTGAATTCATTTTTTTCACTGTTCTTTAATCATTGTTGTTCTTTGTAGTGAACGTCGCTGACATCACGAAGACGCTGCGCTGCTTGCTCTGCCGTCAGGTCACGCTGACTTTCTGCGAGCATCTCGTAGCCGACCATGAACTTGCGCACCGATGCACTTCTCAGCAATGGCGGATAGAACAACGCATGCAATTGCCAATGGTCAATATCCGTGCCCTCATGAAAGAATGGCGCGTAATGCCACCCCATCGAATAGGGAAAAGAACACTTGAACAAGTTGTCATAACGGCTAGTGAGTTTTTTGATCGCCACCGCTAAATCATCACGCTGCTCATCACTCAATTCGTTCATGCGACGAATAGACGTTTTCGGCAACAACATGGTTTCAAAAGGCCATGCTGCCCAATACGGTACCAGTGCAACCCAATGCTCGGTTTCAACGACCACACGCGAGCGATCTTTCAGCTCAGCGTTCACATAGTCCATCAACAGGTTAGACCCGTGCTCTCGATAGTAGGCATTTAAGTGGTGTTCTTTGCGTTCGATCTCGTTCGGCAAAAAGCTATTTGCCCAGATTTGACCATGAGGATGTGGCTGAGAGCAGCCCATGGTTTCGCCTTTGTTCTCAAACGCTTGTACCCACAGGTAATCTTTACCGAGTTCTTCGATTTGATCGTTCCACGTATCAATCACGCGGCGAATGCTTTCAAGCGGAAGCTCAGGCAGCGTTTTACTGTGATCGGGCGAGAAACAAATCACGCGGCTCAACCCACGAACGCCTTGCGTTTTGAACAATAGATTGTCCGATTCGGGCGCATCCGGTGATTCCACCATCAAGGCTGCAAAGTCATTATTGAATACATACGTGCCCGTATAATCGGGGTTTTTGTCACCAGACACGCGCTCATTGGTTGGGCACAGGAAGCACGTTTTTTCATAGCTCGGCAGCGTGTCATTCGACGGTTTTTCATCTTGACCGCTCCATGGACGTTTTGCTCGATGAGGAGACACAAGGATCCATTGCCCTGTCAGCGGGTTATAGCGGCGGTGTGCGTGATCAACAGGGTTAAATTCAACATTCGACATCTTCGTTACTCATTAATCTTAAAGCGCATGTAAACGTTTCCATAAGATAATAGAATAATACAGATTGAAAGAGAATGCAGAAAACCGCCCTGATCTTTTTATTGACTACATTGCGGCCACATCACGCGACACATTGGCTTTAAAGTGAAAGATATAGAATAAACAATCGTCGAAAATAGGAACTGATGTACAGTGACGCATGGACCACTCTCTAGCATGGTTGCTTAGTGTGTGTTTTACGTGAAATATGATGAGGGGGGAGTGATGAAAATACTATTTACCCATTTCTTATTAGCAGGGGGTCAGAGCTTTTACTCTGCCCCTAGCCTTTAAATTGGTTATTTCGACGAGCTATTCGCCAACACCTCTTCTAGCTTCAGCCCCGTCAAATCATGAATCGTTCGCCACAGGTAATAGAATACCCCCATCATCATGATGGTGGATGGCAGTGCAATCATTGGGTAGCTGTATAGCGTGAGTTGACCAAGTTGTTCATTAAACTCAGGGGTTCCTGCAGGGCTAGTGACAATCCACTTGGCGAGGATGAAGTTCATGGTTGCCGAAAAAGCAAAAGAGCCCGCGACAAGGTAGGTGGCTTTCATCAATCGGCTTTCAAAGGCTTCCATGCTGTTACGCATTTGCAGGCGTTGATTGATCTTCTCAACATCCATCACCGTTGGGTTAAAAAGCAACGCTTTGACTAACGGGGAAGAGGTAAAAGTAGAGACCAAAACAGCAATACCTATCGCCGCGGGAATAGCGGCTTCTTTAATGGCCAACCATTTGGTGTCCAACTCAAGTAAACCAATGCCACCCGTGAGTAGAACGTTGGCGAGGCCCAACAAGGCAATGAAGTTGAATTTTCTGTATTTAATGAGTTCAAACAAGCCCCAACCGAGCGGGAAGCTCAAGGCGACAATCAAACCGCCGCTCGCACCTAGATCATCTTCACCACTTAATTTCATGAGAACAAAAGCAGGGATGACGATGCTGACCAGAAGGTCAATCATCGGGCGTGGTTTATGTGTAGGTGCACTATTCATGTTTTGTTGTTCCAGACTAAGTATGAAGGCTTATATACCATCGCTAATACTATCGAATGGAAAATTCGTTGGATAGTTTTCTGTCTGCCCTTTTTTGTTCGATTTAGTGTCTGACGTATCAATATCAATCGAAGCAACCTTGTATCACGCGACTAAGCACTCATGATGTCTATATCCATCCATGAATGAGCGCGAAAACACGCGCACTGGTTGATTTCCTATTAGAGAAAGTGCCGTTTACGTTTCATCGTGAATAGTGTTGAGGTATCTACCCCTTTTTCAATTGCGTATTCCATTTGCGAAAAAGCCCTGCTAACTCGCATTTTCACAAGCGAAAACCAATCCCACAAAAAATACCAAGTCAAACAGCATATTATGATTTCTTTCAGATTCAGTTAGACGATAAAAAGACCAAGTAGACAGATATTGGTGCTGATAGTGAGACTCACCCTATGGAGTATGCCAATGAATACACAAAGAAAGAGAAACTCGTAAGGTTCTCCCTGCTTGCTCTCTTTGGAATAGTTGCGGTTGTTGCGAATAATGTATGGCTACAGCCCTTACTCACTGATTTTGATGAGCATCCGCATTGTTATGAATTATTTGGGCTTAATGGTGCGGATACTATCTGGCACTTATTGTTTGTTGGCCTACCTGTATCATTATTCCTAATAACAAGCTTTATGCTGCCAACAGGTATAGCAGGTCTCAAAGAAGGTCGTTATCCTCCCCGTGCCATGAAGGTATACAAGCCAACGGTGGTTAAAACTGGGGTGACGGCATACTTGCGGTCAAGCGTTTTACTCCTGCTTCCTCTTTTCGTTTTATTAGTCGCGGTTTGGGGCTCTCAGCAAGTTGATAAGATGCCCGTTATTGATAAAGAAAGGCTTGGCGTACACTTGTGTTCAAAGACGTAGAAAAATTTAGAGGGTTTTAAGTACACGGGGCATTTTCAGCTTGTGTTGATCTGCATAATTTAAAGACGAAAAAACCCGCGCGATCTTCATTGATGATCTGGCATGCACACTCCGCAAAAAACCCTTAGTTGATATTGATCTTCAAACGCTCATCCACTTCCAAACGCAATGCGACTGAACGTTCTTTACCCACTTTCAGAGACTTCCCATTGCCCATGCGGCGCATATTTAAGCCCAGTGAACGGAGCATTCTTTCGCAGCCGACAGTGGTAACAAGAACATAAGCGCGAATGTCATTTTCTTGTGCGAAATCGTAGAACGAGCGGATAAGTGTGAGCGCATTATTGCCGAACCAGCCGTTGGTGTTCTCGTAGCTTTCTTTTGATGTGGTGAAGCGAGATATTTCCCATACGCCTTCTTCCATTGGCGCATCCTCGCCTTGAAGAAGCTGAGGGAACACATCTTTCAACATGTACTCGCCTTGCGTTGGCATGGCACGCCAGCAACCAATCACTTCTTGGTTGTCTTCTGTCAGTGCCACATAGCTCGTTTCATTCATCTCATCAAAATTATCAGATTCCATATCTTGCGTTGATTCTACTTCCCACCCTAAACGCTCCAAAAAACTGCGGTGACGCAAACGAAAGATATTATTCAGAACAGCAGGATTGTGAAACTTAGATTCAGGTGTCAGGGTAATTAGCTGGCTCATGGTTATTCCTTCAACTTGTCAGTAGTCATCGTTTAGGGCGATTGCTTGAGAACGAGTTAAAGGCTATTGCAACCCCTTCAATCCAGTAAGCTGTCTGAAATTACAGCGTCCAGCATCTAATTTTTAAACCTCTAATTTAAATAGATAAAACAGCAATACAGAGGCTTCCCTATCACTTATGACAGGGTGTGTTTCTGCAGCAATTCCCTATTGTTGCACTATGCAATTAAGCGGATACCACTTTTCTATTAAACGCATACAGCAATTAAGCAGACGGGACATGGCTATTAAGCACAGAGAACGTTGCAATTCAGGGGAAAAAACATGGCGATTAAGGGCATAGAACACTTTGGCTAACCAATATAAAAACAAAGCCGTGGCGCAGCGAAAATATGCTCCATCATTAGAAGAAAATGGGATACCTGACGAATTGGTCATGGCGCTTAATAAAGCAAAATCGCTGTCTAGTCGCAACGGTGTCGCATGGTTGCTGTTTGAAGATAATCAGATGGTTGCGAGTTATTGTGGTCTTGCGGGTGATCCGATGTTTACTTCATTGAAATACCCGCCACCATCAAATCGACAGCGTCGGCTCTATCTTTCCACACCGCCACATCGATACTCTTTTCTAAGCGATGAACTCATCGATATCGCTGAAAAATGGTCATTGAACACCATTTGTTACCCCACACTTTCCGACGACATGAGCAACGCGCTTGCCGTCGAAATCCTCAATACCGACAACCTGTGTACCGAGGGATTAACGCTGCATACGCCCAATATTGGCGAGAGCAACGAGTCGCTGTTTTTTGGCCCTGCCACGTTGAAAAAACACCAACGCCCTTGGACCATTTGCTTTATTTCCATGAACAGCCAGGGGCAAGCGGTGACGTACGATCATTTCTTCTCGGGATTTGGTGCAGAGAGCACGTTTCATCATTCATTGACTAAACACACCATCGTGGCGGTTGAGAAAGGGTTAAGCCAAAGCGACCCGCAATTAATGGCCATAAAAGAAAAGTGCTGCGCCATAGAGATAGAAAATGCCGAAGCCTTAGCACAGCTTCAAGCCAAACTCGCGCAGGGAGGTCAAAACACACTGGTCACGCTGTGTGGCAATGGCTTCTTTTATGAATTGGCGAACGCCAACAAGGTCGATGAATGCAGAACGTATGTCGCGCTGACGGATTTGCCACACTTCAAACCGTTATCCGCATCGAACAACCAGAAGACACAAGCGGTTCCAAACCTGTTTGGGTGGAAAGTGACCTCAACACACAGTTTCGAGTCAGGTGTGCTCATTCAGATAAGACGTGAAAACCAAACCTTTGATCATGAAATTTAAGGTTCTTTAAGAAAAACAGCAGACTCAAACAACATGTAATGCCATACCGAAACATGCTAAAAATTGACAAAACGGTCATATTTAATGATTCGCTAATATTACATATTAAAAATTGAATATCACTGTCACCTTTACGTAAAAGTATCTGAAAACATTTTATTCAACCCTGTTGTCAGCACTAAAAAATGAAACGCTTTACTTTCTTTTCTCGATTTAGATTCAACGGGGTTAAATTAATACACCATGCCTATCATTCTCGCTCAGCATTTGACCCTTTCTTGATCTCGGTGCTAAGATCTAACGCACCAAAGCCATTCATAGCAACAGATTCAGAAAATCATTTCATGTGAACAGTGATAGCTGACTTTGCAGCATGCCTATCCCGGTTGTGCCTAGTTTGTCTAACCTTCGTTAATACACCAAGGATGAAAGTTGTACTTATGGATACCGACCAGCTTTTTGCCATTGTTGGAAATCTCACTAACGTAAATAATAGAGAACAGCTTGAAGAGGTTTGTGAGAGTTTTTGCCAACTTGTCGGGCTTCCTTATTATTTATTCGGCGTCATTGAACAAGACTCACTATATTCCCCCATCATTCATGCTTACAGTAATTACCCAACGCCTTGGTTAGAAAGATATTTCGAGCAAAACAAACAACGCGTCGATCCCGTGGTGAGCTACATCATGACGCAGCAGTCTCCCATTCGCTGGGATTCCCTCGTGCAGCGTGAAGAATTTCAATCTCCGCAACAGCAAGAGCTCATGGCAACCGCCAAGCAGTATGGGCTGAGCAATGGTTTCACCGTACCTATAAAATCGGCGTCGGGTGATTTCGTTTTATTCAGCATGGCCATTGGGGATGTGGACGATCAGTGCGAAAAGTTGAACGCCGCCATTCCTTTCGCTCATACCCTCGCGACCCATCTTCTTGAGTGTTACCTCACCATGAAGGTTAAAGCCAAAGGCAGCGATAATATCTCGCTCACTCAACGTGAAACTGACTGTCTGTTTTGGGCTAGCGAAGGAAAAACCGCGTGGGAGATATCAAAAATCATCAATGTCTCTGAACGTACCGTGCTGTTTCACCTCAATAACTGCACCAAAAAGCTTGCTGCCTCTAACCGACAACACGCTGTGGCGCTGGCGATTAAAAAAGGGTTACTCAAGCCCAATCTCTAAGCGGCACGTTTTTGTGCACGCCAGTTCGTGTCCATGCGAAGCCGCAACATAAACTCACAATACATAGCACGAAAAATAGAACGAAAAATAGAACGCGGAGCCAGATGGCTCCGCATTTGCGTTGAAAAGCGTTGTTTCTGTCCAATCAGCAATAAACACTCGTTGAATCAAACACAAGCGCTAGCTTGCTCGACGCAATGTATTGCTCTCCGTGCCGCCTGGCGATTCTGTGGCCACCCCTTCATCCATCGGCCTATACCTTCGCTTCATCTCTTCGATAGAATCTTGCCTACCCACTTGCTTCACCCCCCTTGGCGTGACCATGAATTCTGCGGGAAAGCCATGACCAATAAACAAACCTGGAGAACTGGTGACCGCATACGCGCCCACTTGATGCACAACCAGATAATCACCAACCGCCAACGGTTCAGAGTCGAATTTATCAGCAATAATGTCTGAGGGTGTGCATAGCGGGCCAACCAAGGTATATCGAGTATATTCACCCTCTATTGCACGTTCATTACGCGTTTCCATGCGCTCCGGCAAGCCAGATTGAGCAATCACCTTAAGGCTATGTCCTTGCGCTTTTCCAATAAAATAGGGTTTTCGCATCAAGTTCGCGAAAGCCGTTGCGCCGTGAAAAAGGTTATAGCCGCCATCACACACTACAAAGGTTTTTCCGCCCGATTGCTTGATGGATTTCACCTGTACTACCGCTTTGCCGTTTTCTCCCACAATGAAGCGGCCACTTTCAAAAAACAGCCGTGTTGCGCCTGTTTTCTCGATCAGGTTTTGCTGTAACTCCAGTAATGCCTCTTGCATACATTCCACCGACAAAGAGGCTTCGCCTTTGTAATAGGGAATACCAAATCCACCACCGAGATTCAGCCAATGTAATGGCAACACAAAACGCGTTTGAAGTTGGATCAGGTAGTCACACAAGGTCGAAAAATTAGTCATAAAACTGGCAGGGTCGAGCACGCGTGTGGTGGCATAAATGTGTACCCCAGAAATGGCGATCTGGTTTATTTCGGCAAGGGCAAGCAGCGAAGGCAGTTCCTCTTCTGTGATACCAAACTGGGAAGCTGCACCACCCATTTTCATTGAACCACCGGAAATTTCTATGTTTGGATTTAGCCGTAAAAGGATCGCGGTATCGGCGTCATAGCGCTGTTTGAGTGCCCCTAACTCAATCAACTCGTCGGTACTTTCGACGGCGACAAAAGCAATGTTATTACGCACGCACTCGGTCAATAATCGTGTCGATTTATATGGGCCTACACATCCAATGTTTTTCGGGTCGACGCCGCTAGAAAGTGCCACGTCTAATTCGAATGCACTGCTCACATCGCAGCCCAATCCTTGTTTAACGATGGTATCAACCAGAGAAGGATTGGGGTTGGCCTTGAGTGAATACAACACGGTGGCGACATCAGGTAACGTCACCGCTTTTAAGCGATCACATTGCTGCTGAACGCCCGCTTGGTCATAGACATAAAACGGCGTGGGTGGAAGTGAGCGACTCGGCGCATCACCATGGATTCGATCAGGCGTTGACGTCTCTTTCATCGAAGTCTCTGTTACTAAAGTCTCTAACATCGTTGAATGCCTCACTATGGATTCTTAAATTCTTTGTATGTCAGGCAGCGTTTCGCGGGTGCGTGATGCACCATGTCTACCGACTCCAATTCATCGCTATGGGTATTAATTGTGATAAGGCTCAACACGTTATGGCATGCTTTCTCTGCGCGTAAACTCATGTACACGAAATACTCCAGATACTCTTGGTTTCGCTCCTCCCGCAAAAACGTGAAGTAATTAATTTCATCACTTTCTTCAAACACCCATGGGCTGCCAGACAGCTCATGACCGTTCAACATGGTTCGCAGTTCGCTTTGATCGAAGGTCGATTTTGCATTCACGAATGGGGCCACCAGCAGTAGCGCCAACAGACAATTTTTCTTCATTCCGGTTTTGAGCATTGACCTAAACATGGTTTCTCCTTGGTTGCGTACATCGTGCTTATACACATCTTGGTGTTACACAATCACACAATGTCACACAAGGAGATGCCCGCTAACTGTCAGAACTGACAGCTGTGTCAATAACAAATAACCAACAACAATGGATGTCATACGTTCGCAAGTGGAATGACACGATGACCCAACTGAATTACTGGTCGGACACAGCAAAGAACAGAGAACCTGTTGAAACGACCCTGTCCAACCTTGGCTACGACGCGGGCTATGTCGGTATTATTAAGAAGATATTTCGCATCGCCCAAACACCAGTGTCCAAGCTGTCACCGCAGCAATACCTGCTACAAGACGCATTCTGTCAGCGAGCAGAGCTACAAGCGTCAGACGCACTCACTTATACCCACACCGGGCAGGAAGTGTATCCGTTTGGGCAATCTTGTTTGCGGTCGATAAACCGCTCAAGCCGAGGCAATGGCGTGTTGTTTGGGTCAACGGCAAGCAACTGTGCCTCCACGTTTAAAGTGATTGACCTCTACCGCAGACGCGAACGAACCCGTGTCTTGGGCGCCAAACGCCACGTGATCGTCACCTGCGACACCGGCTTCACACCAATTTTGAAAGACATCCCCGGTTCAACCGTCACGGGCGATGCACGCAGTACCATTTGTTTAGACGATGGCGCGGCAGGCGATTATCAATTGGTGAGCTATGACTGCCAGATTTACCCCGCCCATTTTGGCGGTGCGTGGGAAGAAGCCGAAAAACACGCGATCTACGAAAAAACCTATAAAGACCGAATTGTTGCGTTGATCGAGCAATCGCTCTCGGTGCTTGCGCGTGAACACAAGCTCGATGCAGACAGCCGCATCGCCATCGTGCCCCATAACGTGAATGTCTACACCTGGAAGGCCATCGAAAAGAAACTCAACAACCCGCAACTCTCATTTTTCACCGACGGCGTGGCTGACCACGGACACTGCTATGGCAGCGATGCCTTCATCAATCTTCAATTGCTTGAACGGCGCCATGCCGAGCCGGTTGATGATGCCCAGGTCACCTCTCACCCAACACCGGACTATTACCTCTGTGTCACTGCGGGCGTGGGTGGCTTTTTCTCAAGCGTGACGCTGACACGAACCGACACGAAGAAGGACCCGTCTTATGACTAAATCCACCTTGAGTGAGCGTAATTTCACGCCCACGTCACTCCATCGAACTATCACGACAAACATCGATCAGTTTGGCGATATAACTGCCGTGCGCCATCGCGACACCACCTATAGCTATCGCGACTTGTTGGTGCTTTCAAGCCAACTGCGCGAACTGATACAAGCCAACGGCGGCATTCAAGATAACGTGCCCGTTCTTACTTGTTCCCGATCCCCCCTGTTCGCCAATTTGTTCAATTTACTGCTTGGAATTGAAGGCATCACCTATGAGCCGCTGTCTCTGAATGAGCCGTTCGACCGCGCCATCGCGAAAGCGAGTAAATGGCAACATTTCATTTTGCTGACAGACACCCAAACCGAGGCTGACCTTAGCGCCATCTCCACGCGAGCGAGCCTGACGTTAATTGCGGATGAAGACTTGTCTTACCGTGCCCATTCACGCCCTGAAAATGCGGGCGAGAACCACTTATCCCTCAATGAATGCGTCTACATACTTTCTACTTCTGGCTCGACCGGTGTGCCGAAATCCGTGCCGATCAAACGCCACAATCTCGACGCTTACTTATCTGCCGCCACCGGATTTTTTGACGTTAAACACGATGAACATTTCTCCGTGATCCACGATGTGTGTTTCGACTTCAACATCCATGAGTTGTATTTGCCCATTCACAATCACGGTTGCCTCTGTATTGCGGATAAATCGGACTTACTCAGCCCGGCCACGGTCAGCAAATTTATTGAACGCCACGGCATCACATTCTGGTCTTGTGTCCCCTCTTTCATCAACCATCTAGACCACTTACGCAAATACAACAGCCACACCTTCAACCGCATTCGCAAAACCATGATTTGTGGTGAAGCGCTAACCTTGGTGATCCAACAAGCATGGCGAGCACTCGCCCCAAACAGCCAAATATTCAACCTCTACGGGCCCACAGAGTGCACGGTTTCTGTATCAGGAAAAGACGTCACACACCCGCAAGAGGGGGATGTCCGTCATGGCGTGCTCACCATTGGTGACGCCTGGGATAACACGCAATTCTATGTGCTCAATGAAGGCCACATCAGCCAAAAAGGTCAAGGAGAACTCTTGGTCGGCGGGCCGCAAGTCTTTGACGGGTATTTCCGTGAAGGGCGTGTGTGCCGAGAAAAACTCGTTGAAGAACCGCAAACGGGGCTATTGCTCTATCGCACCGGTGACAACGTCGAACTCTCGCCCACCAAACCCAATCATTATTTGGGGCGCGGCGACGATCAGCTGCAAATACGCGGACACCGGACCCAAAAGAACGAAATCTTGCACCTCATTTGTCAAACCATTCCCTGCTCTAACCTTGCGGTGGTAGAGAAAAACTCCCGCAATGGCACCACGGTCGGCATCGTGCTGTTTATCTGTGGTGAAAACTTGCAAGAAGTGGACATTCGCCGTCGCTTGGCGGCCACCCTGCCAAGCTACGCCTTGCCATTAAAAATCAATATCGGCCCCCTGCCGATGAACAAGAACATGAAAATTGACCACAAGAAGCTTTACGCGCACGTGAACCCAGAGGCGGAAACCTCATGAGGATGGAAAGTAACGAAAACATCGCGCTGTCTATTGATGCCATTTGCGTCGTCAGGCCCAAGCAAAAACTGGTGTTAGTGGACCACCATGACGCCGTGCATTGCACCTCGTTCAACGCGCATATCTTGAAAAAAATGATGGGGATAGAAACCGTCAATGTGTTGCCAGATGGCGAACCGCACGAATCACTGATGATGCCTTTGGTCTCGCTGTCTTCAGGCGAAGACGAAGACCACCTCGTGGAGTTACGCAGTGCCAATACGGGCGCAATGCGTGCGCAGTTTGGTCAATCAATCGACCGTTCTTTGGCGAGAATACACAACCTGATCCCGTTAGGCGTGAGCAACGCAAATCGCTGTGTTTCCTTGTTTAAGCAACTCGATATGATCTCGCGCTCCGCCCCTGCGCTCAGGCACTATTGCATCCACAATGGTGAACTGGCATTCAGCAAAGAAATGCGCATTACCCGAGGCTTGTCGGTGCAAGGTGACAGTAACACCAGCTTGCGGTTAAGCCACACGGATTCGCCAAAGGTTCAGGTCAGCAGCGTGCATTTGCACTACGACCGCCGTTTTGCCCGTGGCATCTGGGGTGACAACATCGAAACCAAAGCCTACGAAGACAATTATCGCCAAAACATGCATCAGGTGATCCATCGTGCTTTAGACAAAGCTGGCGTCACCCTGTCACAAATTGACCACCTGCTCCCGCACAACATCAATATCAAATCGTGGCGTTTTCTTTGCCAATCGCTCGATGTGCCTGAATCACGCCTGTTTTCGCGCAACATTCAAAGTGAAGGCCACTGTTTTTGCAATGACATGGTGATCAACCTCAGCGATGCACTGGACACATTCACTCAAAAAGACAACCCACCCACCGCAGAAAACCCCTTACGTTTTCTTGCCGTGGCGGCGGGCGCGGGCGGAATGTTCGGCGCCTGTGTGCTTGATGTTATTCAGCTAGAAGGATTACGAAATGAGAGACACGCTATATAACATCATGGTTGAGGCAGGCGATCGCATTGCTGTTCTCGATCAAGATAAAAGTTACCGCTACCAAGACGTCTTGAGTGATGCTGCCTTGCTGCACGAAAAGCTCAGCCTCGCCGCAGAGGGGAAGCCCAGTGGCACACACATTCTGATGTCAGCGCAGCGCTCTTACACCAGTGTGGTCATGTATGTGTTCAGCGTGGTGTATGGCTACACCTTGGTACCTGTGACGGCTGAAATCGACAATCGCTCACTTGAAAGGCTGATTAACGAACTGCCTGTGGCCTTCTTTTTTACAGATGTTTCCACATCACGCCTGCTGACGGTGGCGACACACTCTGATTGCCCGACATTAGTGGCACAATGCGGCGGCTCGCTCCATCAAGGCGTGTTTACCCAATCCGTATCAGCCTTTTCCTTTACGAAAGCAAAAGTGGCCGCTACATCATCACACGCGTCGCCCAGCCAAGATAACCCTGATCTGTATTTGATTTTTACGTCTGGCAGCACGGGTAACCCAAAAGGCGTGAGCGTGGAAACCCGCAATCTGCTCAATTACCTTGAAGCCACGCGGGACGAATTTGGCATTTGCGCTGACGATGTTCTGAGCCATATTTCCCCGCTCAGTTTTGATTTCAGTATTCACGAAATTTTCATTGCGCTGTTTAATCAAGCCGCCATTGCCGTACTGCGAGAAAACGACAAATTCAATTTCTCAGGCTACTTACTGCGACACGCCGTGAGTGTGTGGGCTTCTGTGCCCTCCACCTTGGCGTACTTAAACAAAACCCGGCAGTTGAACCCAAACCAATACCCCGCGCTGCGTTTGGCCTTTGTCGGGGGCGAGCCTGTGCATCCCTCTTTACTGTATACCCTGTCATTAGCCGCACCGAACTGCACCGTTTACAGTTACTACGGCCCGACTGAATGCACGGTGGCGATGATGGCGTATCGGTATGACCCGACTCAAGAATACGCCCAGCACATGCCGCTAGGTCGTCCTTTTGGCGGACACCGCGTGTTTATTCAAACCGAGAAAGATGGCGCGTTTCATGCCACTGGCACAGGGGAAGCCTACATTGCAGGGCCACAGGTATTAAAAGCCTATTGGAAGAACCCTGAACAAACCGCCCTTCGCTTTTCATACCACCCCGAACACGGCTATATGTTCCGCACGGGCGATATGATTCGCATCGAAGACGACGGCAATCATGTTTTCATCGCCCGCCAAGATGACGACATCAAGATTGGTGGATACCGTTTCAATACCGCGGCCTGCCGCACCTTTGTTGAGGAGGTATCAGAAGCCGAAGACGTCGTTGTCACCCCGTTTTCTCATAGCACCGAAGGCACGTTTGATCGCCTCTTGGTGGTGACGGTGAACGCCAAAATCACAGAAGCTGCCTTGGCGCGTATTTTCCGAGACCAATACGATAACTATGTGCAGCCTCATTTCATCAACGTGTCGGAATTGCCACGAAACCGAAACGGCAAGCTAGACAAAAAAGCCTTGATGGAAAAGGTGGCCTGCCATGTTTGAACAAAGCCTGCATTTACGCCCATTGACGCCAAGAGAAGCGCCAGCAGAACAAGCAACATCGCTTTATGATGCCAATTTCTTCGCCAACGAATCGCCGCCGTACGAGCCAAACATTGTGGTGTTCAATCGTTTGATCCCCATTGACGGCAAGCCCACCAATGTCGCCATTTGGGCCCCCATGGCGGATCTGGCTGACACCCAAGAAACAGATTCACGAGCAATCAGTGGAACTGCACGCAACCCCATGCGCTATTACCTTACGCACCAGGGCGATGCGGTAAAAGCGCGGCACATTCACGCAAAGCCAGATGTTCAGTTCAACAAGCTGTGTCTGATTTTCCCCGGTTTCAATGGCGGCCCATTCGATCAGTTTCACCTTGCGGAAGCACTCGCAAAATCAGGCTATTGGGTCATGTCTGTGGGCTGCTATATCAACCCCGAACTCACGCCGAGAGCCGACCCAGACAAGATCGCCCTCGCGCTGAAAGAGGCTTATGCCACCTACCCTTCAGTGTTGGCGGCCTTCACGCAGCTCACCGGCATGCCTGTTTCGCCCGATACGCTAACAAAGATTCGATACCTCTCTTTTTCAGCTGGAATCTATCCCTTGTTGCGTGCGATAAGCGAAAACAATTGTCCGCAGTGGCAACATCAGATGTTGCTGATCGCCCCTGGGTTGTCCGCCACTTCAGGGCTGGAAGATCTATTGGCTGACGCCCCCGTTTCTGGCGTGGATGTAATTCATTCCGCGCAAGATACCCACCCAACCTTTGGCGATCCCTTACGGTATTTAACCCTGTTTGGTGACTCACTCACGCAGCTTCACTTGCTCCCTCACGGTGAGCACTACGATTTCATTCATCTGCCTTTATCTATTCAGAAGTCAGCACAAAAAACCCGCGCCAGCACCTCTGCCCAATCTCAACACGAGCACGCCGTGAAACAGGAATGTTTGGCGATCCTCAGCAACCTGATTCAAGGAGAAACACAATGAGCACAAACATCGCCACATCTAGCATGATGAATATCGCCCATGTCTATTCCACACCGACGCCGTACACCGCGTTTGAGGATTGGCAACAGTTCCACCCCGCTTACGGCGACGATATTTTATCTGATCCGCAGAGCGCGATTGATCTCGCCAATGAATTGGTGGCCCATTACAACCATTCAGAGTTTCACAAAATGGCACCGGAGCGAGCCGACGATCTCGAACTGCGTTCGGTCAAGGAAATCATTGCTCGCTACCACGAACTTAACCCTGGCTCCTCTGCGCCTGTCACGCCGGTAGGTGGTCGCTGCCGAGACCTCGCGTTGCTGGTGTGCAGCCAATTTCGCGCCCAAGGTGTGCCCGCTCGCCTTCGCTTTGGTTTTACGCACATGTATTACGACACCAAGCGCGCGCTAGCGGACCATGTGGTGGTGGAATACTTTGATGAAGGGCGTTGGAAAATTCTTGAACCACGTGGCAGTTCTCGCTTAATGGATCATCAAGACCTGGGGATTAATCCGATCGATGTTGACCCGAAGAAGTTCATCAATGGCCCACGCGCTTGGCATAAAATCCGAAACAAAACCCTGCGTGCTGAATGGTTCAGTGGCACAACGCCAAATGCGCAAATGGGCTTGTGGTATGTGCGAAAAATCATGCTGTTTGATTTGGCGAGCCTGTGTCGTTACGAAGCAGATGTGTTCGATTTGTGGGGCTATTTGACCGATTCAAAACCCGGTGTGATGCCAAAATTCAAACCGCATCTAGAAGCGCTAGACAGCATTGCCGCCACGGATTTTTTGGATGAACAGGCCTTTTCAGAGTGCTATCAACTCTTGGTGCAAGATGACCGCTTTTTACCGGATGGTGAAATCAGTGTGTCACCCACACTTGGGAAACGTTCCACGCTGTCAGTAAGGAAAGATGACTATGTTCTATATTAGTCGCAACATCACCGCTGACGCGCCGCGCGTACTGAATGTGATGGAGGATCATGACGCGTTATTCTTGAGTGCGTCATCCGCCAAAGTGTTTAGTCAATGGTACGGATTTCATGAGCTTCCTTACTACGACAATACGCCGTGCACTCAATATTATCAGCAAGCGCTACAAACCTTTGTTGACGCCGACAACAGCGCACCCGCTCACTATGACGCCGTGGTACATAATCACACCGGGGCGCTATGCGGTGTGTTTGGCGAACGGGTCATGCTGCGAAGCACCCGCGCCACGCTGGCGAAAAACGACACCGACGAGAACAACTGGCTGCCCTTTTCTTCCTCGGCCACCAAATGCGCCACCCCCATGCAGCTGATGAAATACTTCGAACGCAACCGCACACTGAATAACGTTCTTTTAGTCACAGGAGACATTGCCGACAACGTTGACCTTCGCGTTAATCCCGTTGCACTCAGTTCAGACACCATCAACATGGTACGGCTCACTCGCACGCCGAGTGATATCTCGGTGCTTTCAGTTGCGACCTTGTTTGACGGACAATTTTCAGGAGGGATCTACCTACAATCCAACGATGGCATGCAGCAAAAGTACAACGAGTTTTATCAGATCAACGTGGAAAAAGTGGTCGAGCGCTGCCTAGCAGACGCTAACCTCACGCGTGACGACATTGATGTGATATTACCGCACAACGTCAACGTGCAAACGTGGAAGAAATTGACAACAAAATTGGGCATCAGTATGGACAAGGTTTACACCAAGAACATTGCCCGATATGGTCACTGCTTCGGTGGTGATCTCTTCGTCAATCTCAACGATGTGTATAACGAATTAGATAGCCAAGCATCTGTGACTTGCCTTGCTGTTGCAGCAGGGATCGGCGCGTCATTTGGTGCAACCCTATTTGGCATATCTAAAGGAAAGGAAACGGAATGAGAGGTCGATGGAAGAAGATGAGTATTTTTCTGATTTCCACAATCGTCGTGCTGAGCATCATCGTGCTGACGATATTTTTATTACAACGCCCACCCTTAGACCCCGCGCTAGAGAAAGGTTTGCAGGTGTCAACGTTCATGGTGGAAGACACAACCGGTCAAACCCAGCTGGAAGCAAAAGTCTGGCAGTTACCGCCTGAGAACGAAACACAGCCCAAAGGCGTGATCTTGGTTTCACACGGGTTCTCCGCCACCGCGGGCACCATGCGTGTTTATGCGGCACAACTGGCACGCGCAGGTTATGTGGTTGCCGCCGTCACGCATGATGATCTCAAAGGTTTACGCAGTGGGTTGGTTGAAAACGACCCCATGATAGCCAGACAACGACACTTGCAACTGCTGCTAGAACAGCTTTACGCCAACGATGCGCAGAACACGCTTCGCGCGTTACCTGTCGGCATGTTGGGCTATTCACTGGGCGGTTACGCGGCACTCACCAGCACGGCTTTTCCTGCACAACTGGACAAACAAGCAGCTTTTTGCGAAACCCAGCCACGCGGTGAAAACATCTTGCTGTGTAACCCGCGCTTTGGGCAACGCATTCAGGCGATTCTCTCTCAAGAATCGACGGCTTCTACACCAAGCCTGATCCCCGCTTCCGCGATTGCGGTGTTTGCCCCAGCCTACACCCAACTCATTGACATGACAGACCAAGAAAACGCGCCCCCCATCTTTCTGGCTAACGGCCAGTTGGATGAGTACATCAGCCCAACCGACATGGAATCACTGGCGCAATCGCACCGTTACATCAAAGCACATAAAGAATTGGAAGATGCTGGCCACTATGTCTACCTGCCGTCATGCCCTTGGCCGCTTTCCATTTTTATGGAAAATTGCAAAGACCCGAAACCGATTGAACGCGCCCCCAAGCAAACCGCGCTGGCAAACGATGTGGTCGCATTTTTTGATGAGAACTTGGTGACGCAATAGCGGGATGGTTTGACTCCCCCTGCTGAGAAGCGGGGGGCTTTGGAATGGGGATTGCGCCATTGCAGCTTAGAGTAAAAGCCCATCAAAATTCCGCGCCACTGAACCTACCCTATCTAAGCGAATGACCGATTGCGTATTTGTAGTGATTAAAGTACTGGTTACTTAACCGGGTTGCCTCATTAGGCAGGGAAGTGGAATTTTTGGTTTTGGGTTAGTCGCTTTTGGCGGCTAAGTTGGTTCTTGCCTTGTAGCTTAGCTCAGAAAACCAGTTAGAAATAGCAGTTCTTTCTCAATTAAATCATTTGCTTGAGATGAAAAATAACAAATAATTCAACAGTGATTCGTAACGCTTGGCGCTCTCACTTCGGGTTAAATTTAGTGTTTACGGCGCAGTGCTCAAATTCAGTGTTTGCGCTGCTCACACGTTATTTGGGCGCTAACTGCTTCTCGGTTTAAATTAATTCACCGATACTAGCTCTAATGTCTGCAATTGTAATAAACAGTTTGTTATCAGCGTTTTTGAATGCGGTAAAACCGTATTTTTCATAGAAATATTCAGCGCCATCTTTTGCATCAACAATGACGACAGGGAAGGCGACGGTTTCACTTGCCATTAATAGCTTTCTAAGCGCATCAATCAATAGCCACTCACCGAAACCTTGACCTTTGTATCTATGGTCAACGGCTAAGCGGGCAATCAAACCACCAGAAGTTACAGAGTGATGTTTCTTCTGTAATTTAGGAGGTAAATCCTGAATATCAATGGGTGTCATCGTTAATGTGTAATAACCAATAATATGCTCAGGACATTGCTTATCTTCAAGAACAAAGGTACGAGTATTGTCTTTCTTAGCTTGTTGGCTTGCCATAACTTTCAAGTAATTATTGAGTGCGGTAATGCCACAATCAAAACGATTTCGGTCATGTTTAGCCTTTTCTAATTGGACAGTATTCATTATTGAGTTTTATCCATATAACGTGAAGCTGCTTTTTGTAACTTGCTATTTGGTTTAGCTGGTTGGTCTAACGCAGTCATTAAAGTCATAGCATCTTGCTGACTTAGTTGTAGGGCACGTTCACGTTCCATAATAGTTTTAGCTTTTTCTACAGCCGCACTAAGCACAAATGAGTTAATGCTAGACATACCAGCAATAGCCGCAGCTTGAGACAGTAGTTCTTGTGTATCAATATCTACACGTGCTGTGATACGAGGTAATGTAGTCGCCATAATAATCTCCATTCAGTGTCAAAGTGGCACAAGTGAATTGTAGTTGAATTATTATACGCTGACAAATTTTGTGTCACTTTGGCACGCAGTTGATCGGGTAACCGGAGGTATCTAACCTCCAGCCCCCACACCACCCTGCATGCGGCTCCGCACAGGAACCATGGGACAGACATTCCAAGAGGAAGGGGCGATAAATGCTGGCTCTGTATGGCTTAGAGCACCAACTCCAAGCCATTCCTGTCCAATACCGAACCAACACATCCCTTAGCGTTCACTATCCCCCATTCCCATACGCGCCCGCTCCCCTGTCACAAGTGACAGCTCTGCTCGCTCGCCATACATGCCTTTGCACGAACCCTAAACTTACATATTTAAAATCAAGCAATTAGATCTACACACCTCTTCTTTCCTCTCCTTAAAAAAACGCACTGTCAAAAGTGTCAGGTTATCAAATCTCCTTCTCAGGCTTAGTTTGTATTCATGGATTTCGAGCAACACACAAACAACCTAACCGAGTAAATGGAGTTAATTATGCAAAGAGAAAACGCGTATCAAAATATGGTGGCCATTCTGAAATCAACCATCACGATTCCGGAAGATGTGGAACTGGCCGAGAACACCAGCCTGCGTGATGACCTGGGGATGGATTCATTAGGATCTCTGACTTTCTTGATGGAACTTGAAGAGTCTATTGATGGGTTTTCTATTGACCCTGAAAGCCTCGAAGAGCGTCATTTCAGCTCGATTGGCGCCATGGTTGATTACATTGTTGAAAATGTCGAACTCGCGCCGGCAGCCTAATTATGTACATCAACTATTGCCAATATTTCCCACTGGATGAAAGGAGCCTACGACAGGAACCTCGGGATCGGTATACCACCTACTTCAAGGACTTATACCGCATTTCCGACAAAGACCTGTCGCACGAAACCTTTTTGGCGGGTGACCAATATAGCTATACCAACATCATTGATTCAGTGTTAGACGGCAACTTACCGTTCGCGGCCTACCCCGAGATCTCTGATGTGGCTTTTAGCTATTGGACACCCGAGTGGGACCCTGAGTACTCGGCGTTCGCGACTTACTTCCTTTGGAAAAGCGACGTAGACGCTGAGATTATCGATGTGTGCGATGTAGGTTCTATTGCCACCACTACCGCACTTCACATCCTGTTCAATACAGACAGCCTTGAGGATCCTCGCACCAAGATATTGGTGGGTATGGAGCAAAACTCTGTGCCTCGCTACTTGCCAGACAACAACATGATGCCCACCCATTCCAGCGGCTCGGCATTGTTTGTTAGCCAAGCCAACAGTGAAGGGGCGCTTTTCAAACTTGAAGATTCGCTCTTCTTGAATGAAAACAAAATTTATTCGTCGAACTTTGTGTTGGCTGAGGAATTACAAGCCTTGCTCGATAAACACAAACTCGGCGCTGGCGATTGCTCTCTATTACTTCAAAGAAATACCGCAGCATTTAAGCAATTGGATTATTTGTCGGACAAGGGAGAAATCCCTGCCGATTTATTAAGAAATGCGCACTATTTGCCTGCCCATTATTCGGTGAATACCTTGCCGAAGTTCTTAGGGGAATATCAGAACAATCCCGATTCATTCCGCAGTGGCATTTGGGTTTTCATTGACGAAGACGCCGAATCGCTAAATACAACCATCAGTTTGTTGAGGGCGTTGTAATGTATCGTCTCGATTTCGAAAACCAGTGCAGCATCATTGCTGACCCGCAAGAAGAACAGATACAAGGCACCTTGGTTTCTGCTTTTCACGGCGCAAATAGCAGTGTTGTGATGATAGATCGCCGAGCCCGCTCAGATGGCCCATCTGTCACCCTTGATCGTGTTGATGCCGAAAACCTTATTGCACTTCCAAATACCTATTTGGTGAAGGTGTCGTCACGCACAAGGACAACCTTGCCAACCCCACGGTTTCACGAGCAGCCATTGAGCAATGTGCTGCCCACATGGGAGGGGTTTGTTCAGCAGTCACTTTCTTGTTTTCACGCAGAGATGTCGGTGTTTTTTCGCCACGTCGTAGCACGGCTGAAAACCAAAAAGGTGGGAGAGAACACGCTGATCGACATTGAAAACGTCGCCCTTTCTGTCACGGATTATCACCGTTTTCTGTTCCACGTTGAGTTGGCGTCCCAAACGCTACCGGAGACGTTAACGCCGCTGTCTGAGCGTGTGCTGTTGGCCTCAAATACTCTCTCGAACTTGCAAGGCGGCATTTCCATTCTGGCCGGAAGCGGTGTCGAACATCACCTGCAATATGCCCTTTTACTCAACGATTTGGAGCAATGGCGATGATTAATTTAGACCGATATGCCGCGACGTATGGCGAAAAATACGGGGAGCACATTGAATGGCTGCGCGAAGTCGCCACGGCGGTAGACAGCTATCAAGACATTCACAGCAACACGGATTTTCGCAACGCGCAATTGGATGCGCTGCTGCTGAGCAGCTTTTCCATGACCACGGAAGAACGTGTTCGCATGTTTGAACAACTTTCTTACGGCGACCCAGGCGCATTGCTATTTTCACCCGGTCCCAGTTTGTCTGGGGTGATCTTGAATGAAGCAGGCTCAGAGGCGCAAAAAGCGCAGTTTTACGATTACCTGAAGGAACACAATTGCCGCACTTTTTTTGCGGTAACCGAGCCGAACAAAGGCAGCGATGCCGGACGGTTGGAATCACGCTACACCGATGGCACGTTAAGTGGCGAAAAATGGCTGATTGGCAACGGGACACGCGGCGACATGGGTGTGGTGCTGTTCAAAACAGGCAATAGCCCGCTCGCGACCCGCGCTGCATTGCTCACCAAGGAGATGATTGACTCGCCACAGATAGAACGCCGTTTATTGAAGCAACACTGTTTGCGTGGCGCGCGTTTGTCTTATTTGAAATTTGATGCGCTGCCTATCCCGCAAGAGCAGTTGCTGGGCGAGCACCTTCACCCTTGTGAGCGCGGCTTATTTTCAATGATCCGCACCTTCAACAAAATGCGCCCTTGTGTGGTGGGGTTGAGCATTGGCTATGCACAAGCCGCTGTCGACCTTTTATTGGAACACGGCAAAGACGCGGGCATTCCGCAAGAGACCTGTCGCCACTTCAACACCATTCTCGCCACCATTCGAGAGGTGAATCTGGTGGCAGCGAAAACCGCGGATAAAGAGCCTGACAACATGGCCTATTCCTCGCTGGCGAAAATCGAATTGGATGATTTAGTGAAACAAATTCGTCCGTTCTTATTCCAGCACTTCAGCAAGCTGCAATCTGACCACTTCGTCCATGTTCGCAAGTTTATGCGTGATAGCTATGCCTTTGATTTTATGGAAGGTACGCACGTTATTCAGAAGCATAACTTGGTCAACATCCTGAAGCGGAACGATTACGTGAGCCCATGGAGCGGACAATGAAAAATATCGCCTCTACCTTATCTTCGGTTGCGTCGACGCTGTCCATTTTTGCCTCTTCGTCGTCGACATTCGTCACGCAGTTGCTGGCGGTGTGGATCATTAGCCAAGAAGACCAACGGGCGCTTCTGATCCTTACGGTGTTCATGCCCTTTGGTTTCACGCTATCAGCATTGTCTGATGCGTTACGAGCGGGCGCATTGCCCATCGTATCGAGCCATGACGATGCGGGATCACATGAGATTCACAGCGCCATTGCTACCTTGTTTGGTATGGCATTGGTGTTGTTTGGTGGGTTAGGCGCGATGGCGTGGGGGCTGATGCCCCTTCTCCAATCTTATTTTCATTTGCCTATCGTCGCCTATCTCGATTTCTCAGATCTGCTGCTCGCCATGACCTTGGTGTTCCTGCCTATCACTGTCTCTTCGGTGTTGACGACGTGTCTGTTCGCGAAAGAGAAAAACGCGCTAGCCACCAGCATTGTGGTGGTCGCCAATGTGCTGCAACTGAGCCTGATCTACATGTTTGCCAAACAAGGTCACGGCGTAATGGCGATGCCGTATGCGGCCGCGTGTTCAACACTGGTTGCCATTACCATGGGACTGACATTGTCGCCCACGCTACGCCAGATAATCGCACCTCGCGCATTGGCGTATTTTTCCGCCATGCAAACGCAATGTAAGCAGCTGTTGTCCATTATTGTGCCTATTTTTTCCAGCTACTTATTGCTCATTGCCTGGTTGTTCTACATCACGTACATCTTGCTGCAATACAGTGAAGCGGCAGCGTCTGCCTTCCCGCTTTATGCGCGAATTCAGAACCTGATCATCATGTTGTCAATTGCGGTCGGTGTCAGCCAAGCCATTCGCTTCAATAAGCACTCGGCCGACTACGACTACAGCATGCTTAAAAACAGCGTGACCCAGTTTGTGGTTCAATCATTCGCCTATCAAATCCCAATGCTGTTGGCAGTATTTATCTTCAGTGAAAACATTGCGTTATGGTTGGTGAGCGACCCCACCATTGCGGCGGAATGTGCGCAATACCTTCGCATTATTTCTCCTGCTCTACTGGTGCTTTCTACCTATGTCGGTATGACGGTGTACATGGAACAAACCTTCCGTTCTCGTCGCGCCTTTATCTACAACTTTCTCTATCTGGGCTGTGAAGTCGCGCTGATTGAGATCGTTCGCCCATATTGCACCACCAGCACCGAACTCTACACCTTACTTGCCGTGGCCTTTTTTGCTTCTGCCATTTTCATCCTGTTTGAAATTGGCCGTTCACGCTACGAATACCACCTGATGCAAAAAATGCAGTCTGTGACCCTATAAAGGAATATTCCCCTATGAAAACGACACTTTATGACCAGTTGCTACACATTCAACAGCAACACCCAACCAAGGTATGTCTGCGTGATGCGAAGAACGATTGGACGTTCTCAGACCTGCTGGACAAAACCAACCGCCATGCAGAAGCCTTAACACAAGAAGGTCTCGGCCTTGGCGACCGTTTGTTGTATATCGCAGGCCGTGGCATGAACACGCTGCCGCTGCTGCTCGCCGCGAGCAAACTTGGGGTGCTATTTGCCACCATTGATGCCCGTGCTGACCAAACCAAGAACCAAGCCATCATCGATCAGTTTGAAGCGGATATTTTGCTGATTGCCCCAGAGCATGCCAGCAAAGCCATGTACCAATTGAGCTATTACCGCGAGCTAGGCTGCACCGTTAATAGCAACGCTGATAATAGCAACGCTGATACTAGCAACACCGAACAGCGTCACGCGTTTGGCGCACCGGGCTGGCTTCGCAATGACCGCGCAACAGGCGTGTGTGATACAGCCGTCGCGACCCAGCAGCGCAGCCGCAAGCCCGTCGCCAGTGACATCGGCTTGGTGTTCTTTACCTCGGGTTCAACGGGCCGTTCAAAAGGCGTAGCACTGAGCCATTCGAATGTCCTGTTTGCCGCGCAATCCATTATCGAGTACTTGGAAATTGATGCCGATGACGTGATTTACAACGCGCTGCCGCTGAACTTCGATTATGGCTTCTATCAAATCTTGTTCCCCCTGTTCACGGGCTGCCAAACCTTCCTAACCCACTCTTTTATGATCCCGCAGAAGAACTTGATGGAAGTGCAGAAAATCAACGCAACCCACTTCCCTATCGTGCCGTCGATGGCGCGTTTGATTAAGCAGTTTGGTGCGGCCAAGGCGCTTGAGTCTGTCACCACGATCACCAACACAGGCGAAGCGATTCACCGTGGCGAAGTGGAATACATGCAGAACATTTTTCCTCACTGTCGTTTCTTCTCCATGTACGGGTTAACCGAGTGCAAGCGCACCACATGGCTTCACCCTGACGAGTACGCCAAGAAACCTGACAGTGTGGGGATCGCGATTCCGGGCACGCGCATCGAAATCTTGGATGAGAACAACCAGCCGGTTCCTGCGGGCACAGAAGGACAAATCGTGGTGTCTGGCCCACATGTGATGACCGAGTATTTAGATAACCCAGAAGCAACCAGAAAAGCACTTTTCTTTGATGAAAATGACCGCCAGAAAAAACTCGCAACGGGTGATTTTGGCCGCATGGACAGCGAAGGGTATCTCTACCTCAGTGGTCGCAAAGACGAAGTGTTCAAAATTGATGGCTTGAAGTATTCCTGCAAGGAGCACGAACAGTGGTTGAAATCTCAACCTGAGGTTCGCGACGCCTGCATTTTGGTCAACCCTGACACCTTGGAAATCACCGCTTTCATCGTGGAAGAGATAGGCGAACGCATGACCGAAGGCATGATTCGCGAACGCCGATTGAAAACCTGTGCCCTCTCGTCTCACCTGCCAAAGCATGTAGAGCGCTTAACTGACATTCCAATTAACGATAACGGCAAGCACAACAAGCAGCGCCTGAAGCAGGGCTTGCAACAAGGCGACCTCGCACAATGGCAGTTACCTGACTCATTGACCCATGTTCAACCAAGACAGTTAGCAGAAACATTATGAACAATAAACTCGCGCTTCTTATCCCGATTTTCGCTGTGGCACTGAGTGCTTCACTTTTCTCCTTCGCAGGCGTAAAGAAAACAACGTCGGATAACGATATTCCGGCGGGCCTTCAAATGAAAACGGTTGAAAGCCTGTTGATGCAGACAGAACGTCGCAACAAGGTCTATCAGTCGGCTTGCATGATCACGCCACAGAACATTTACCATCTCGCCCCCAAGGTGGACGGCGAAGTGGTTTATGTCCGTAAAGGCGGTCATCAGGTGAAGAAGGGCGAGTTATTGCTCGAAATCGAAAACGAATCCGTGCGCTATCACTATCAAGTGGCACAAAACAACTTACGTTTGAATGCACTGAACCTGCAACGCTACCGCTCACTGCGCGTCAAAAACTCGAAACAGGAAATCGATGAACTGCAGTTGAAAGTCGATAACTTGCGGGCAGAAGTGGCGTATCAACGTGCGTTATTCGAATCTTTCAAATTCTACGCACCGGAAGATGGCGTATTCGAAACACCTACCGTTAAACAATATGACCGCGTAAATCCGGGTGTTTCGGTGCTCACGTTTTATGGAAATCAAACCTTCGAATTCACGTCCAAAATACCGCTCCACATCTTCTCGTCTATCGCGTTGAGAGACAAAATCGCGTTGCGCTCTGTCGATAACGGCGATGTGATTGCCACGGCGCAATACAGCCGTCACGAGCCCGAAGACAACGGCGAGTTCGTTAAGCTTTATGGCACACTCAGCCCGGATGATGTGATGATGGAAAGCACAGGCCAACCTGCAGACTTGGTTAACCATTCCCTCTTCGAACGCTGCACATCTAACTTGCCGCTTCAACAGGCTGACCAAGGCATGTTCCTTGAAAACAAGTATGTACACTTGGATTACAAAGGGTTCTACGTGTTCAAACTCGATGGGCGTCGCGTGAAGAAGCAGTATGTGCAAGTGAGCTGGTATGACGATGGCGTGCTCGCACTTGAAAGCGGTGTGACGCCAGGCGATGTCATTGTCACGGCGGGTTCATTCAAATTGCTGGATAACGAATTGGTTCGCGTAAAACGCCCCCGAACCAATAACCCAGCGCCTGTTGAGCCGGCTTCGGACACCACGCAACAATTAGTAGGGATGGTACGATGAAAAGCGCAATTAACGGGTCGTCACTGCTCGGTCGCTACTTCGAATCGCGTATGGGTTACATTATTTTGATGTTGCTCATTACCCTCTGCGGATTGGCAGCCCTCAAGTTCGTGACACTGACCTCATTCCCTTATTCGCGCAGCAGCACGATTTTTGTTTCCGCCCAATTTTACGATAAGCCCGCCAAGTACATTGCGACGCACGTTGCAAGCGACATCGAAGACATTTTCGCGGAGCAAGATGGATTGGAGTATACCCGGCTGACCGTGGGTAATAACTCACTTCGCGTGACCGGTAAGTTCGACAAAAGCGTCGACATTGATGCGGTGGCGCGTGATATCAGTAACCAGCTCACCAATCGCCCTATGGTGCAAAATAACCTTGATGAACTGACATCAGGCTTAGACAAAGGCGACTTTGCACCAGACTTGGGGTACGTGTTCACCTCTAACGCGCGCTCTGACTCTCTGGTCAGCCGATTGCTGGAAAGCGAAGTCACGCCAATTCTGCGCAGCTTACCCGGCATTCAATCTGTGGCGCTATATGGCCCTAGCGATGCCATTTATATCGATGTCGATCAAGACCGCCTAAACGCCGCAGGGCTTGCGCTCAACCAAGTGTATGACTCGGTGCAATCCGCTTTTTCTCAACCCGCCAGCTACTTGGTGGACGGCGAAAACTATGAGATTTATCACCATAAGTCGGTCGACAACGGCATTCAGAAAATGGCGACATTGCGCCTTGAAGATGATGGCACGCAAGGCGTTCACAGCCTGTCTGATATCGCAACGTTTCGCGTAGCCAACGAATACACCCGCGTGAAAGCCAAGTTCAATGACAAAGATGGGGTGGTAATGCTGGCGACCTTCGATGGCCGCGCCAACCCACTGTCGGTTTCGACCGAGGTGAAAGCGATGATTGCTGAGTTCTTAATCGGCGAGCCCGATATTCAAGCGCAAGAAATCATGGACAGCACGGTGATGTTGTATGGCTCGATCAAAGAAACCATATTATCGATTTTGCTTTCCATCGCAGTCACCTGCTTGATCGTGTATTTCACCACACGATCACTGGCCTCAGCGTTCGCGATTTCGCTTTCTATCCCCCTTTCTTTGCTGCTGGCTTTTGCGTTTTACTCGGTCTCGCTCGACTCCATCAACCTGATCACAATAACGGCCTTAATCATCGCCATCGGCTTAGTGGTAGATGATTCCATTGTGGTGACAGATTACTTAAACGGACACCATCAGCCCGCTCAGCCAGGGCTCACCCAAAGCGGTAACCAATTGATGCGATTACGCGCCATCTTGATGGTATTGGTGGCGATCACGCTGACACTGGTGGTGGTGTATTTGCCGTATATTTTCTCAAGCGCCGATTACAGCGTGGTGAGCAAAGAATTTGGTATCGCCATTTCCATTGCCCTGTTGTGTTCTTTGTTTGTTTCTGTGTTGATCACGCCTAAGCTATTGCCAACATCACGCAAAAACGCGCTGGCGTCGAAGGCCAACGCTTCAACCTCTGATGCCACACCCTATCAAAACCCCGTGCTACGCGCCTATCACCAATCACTGTGCGTATTCGCGGAGAGCCGTGTCATACGTACTTTCACCGCAGCGGCAATCATGGGTGTGCTCGTCGTGGGTTTTTTTGCATGGCAAAACAGCGACAACGAAGTCGCACCGCCAGAAGACAAACGCCTATTGTTGGTACTGAGCGAAGTCAGCCCGAACGCAACATCGGCAGATGTTCAGCATCAAGCCAGCACCTTAACGCAACGCATTCTTGCGCTGCCTTGGGTTGATTCCACCAACTATGTCACGGGCCTGCCTGACAGCAATATGATCACGCACTATGTACGCCTGAAGGCACCTGAATTTGCCGATAACAACGAAAGCGAAAACGACAAGCAAGATACAGTGTGGTGGCAAGAAATCACCCAACCCATTCAGCATATCGCACAGCAGTTCATTGATAACCCACAGAAAAACAACCTATTGGTGAAACAATCTGAGCGGTTAGCGTCGATGCTGGCACAAGAAACCTTGAGCCGTTCTTTTGTGATTTTACCGACGGATATTCCCGGCGCGTCCACCTTCCCTATCGACATGGCGATCATGGGAAGCGACACCGAGGAAGTGCTGGAAAAAGTAGAAGCCGCACTGCGAGAAGCGCGCGCCTCGGGGATGTTTGAGTTTTTGGTGCATGATGCGAAATACGTGTCGAATCAATTCAATATCGACACGTTAGTCGACACCACGACGTATGGCAGTGCGGAACGCCGCTATTTTGCCTCGCTGATCGCGGCTTTTTCTCAACCGAATTACATCGGTAAAACGCCCCATGCAAACGACAATGTCAAAGTGTACCTTGGCGTTTCACCGTCCGAGCAACGCATTAGCAACACACAAAACACCACGGTCATCGATGACTATGCTCTGTATGATGATGGATCACGAAAAATCATGAAGAGTGCTGTTCAGCACGTCGAGCCGTCTTTCGAGCCATTGAATATCAACAAAACCAACGGCCTGCCGAGCGTGCAAATTCGGGGGATTACGCTGTCTGGTGTGAACAAATACGATGCGATACACGCGCTGAAAGACATTCTGATCTCAAAAGGCATTGCGGAGCACAACATCACGTTCATTGGTTCTAGCCGTTCGATCTCTTCGTCGGTCACCGAACACATCAACATTACGGTATTCTCGTTGCTTCTGATCTTCTTGCTGCTGACAGTGCTGTTTGATTCTGTTGTCGCGCCGCTCATCATCGTGCTATCGACCGTGCCTGTCACTTACTTCTCGGGATATATCGCCCTCGATTTATTTGGCTTGTCAGATAACATTTATACCCGATTGTCGATTCTAACTGCGGTCGGTCTGTCGTCAAAACAAGCGGTGATCATGGTGTATGAAGTGATTCGAATTGCCCGCCAGTATGCCGACCCCACAATGCTCAAAACCGCGATTATCGAAGGGTGTTCGCAGCGTTTTAATGCAGTGTTTATGACCTCGTTCTCGCTTATCCTCGGGGTGTTGCCCTTGGTGTTTCAGTTTAACTTTGGCGCAGTCGCGAAATACAACATTGCTGTGGTTATCGTGTTCTGCATGACCACCTCTTTCTTTACCGTGCTGTATCTCGTGCCCTTGGTCATGATGGTGCTACCCAAACGTGCCTATAACAAATTGCTGGGATATGCCCCAACAAAAGTACCAATGAGCACGCAGCCCATCGCCCAGTCAGAGTAAACCAGACAGTCATCACGTCATTTTTACGCAAAAGACAATAACGAAAAAGCCCACCCGCTCTTCATTCACGAGCGGGCGGGCTTAATTTAATTTGGCGGAGAAATAGGGATTTACTCGGTCGCTTCGCTCGGCTAAACCCTCGCCTAGGATTCTGCCCCCCTATTTCCAAATGCTTATTCCAGAAACGAAAAAGCCCGCTCACTGAGCGGGCTTAATCTAATTTGGCGGAGAGATAGGGATTTGAACCCTAGGAGGGCTATAAACCCTCGCCGGTTTTCAAGACCGGTGCTTTAAACCACTCAGCCATCTCTCCGTTGTTGCCGCGAATATTACAAAGCTATCGTGACCTTGTAAAGCGCGAATTTACTCTAATTCGCTCGTTTGGACAGGCTTTAAACAGTTCGTGCAAATGAACACCAGATCACTGCCGAAAAAGGCGAACGTTGAGTTCGCCTTGATAACATTATCTTAATTGACTGAAACCAAACACTTGGGTTTTACCCGAAACGCCCACCAATGTAATCGCGCGTCAGTGTATGCTCGGGTTGCTCAAACACGTTGACGGTTTCATTCACTTCAACCAGATCGCCTAAATGAAAATACGCCGTGCGATCGGAAACACGTCGAGCCTGAGACATGGAGTGCGTGACAATCACGATGCTGAAGTTCTCTTTGAGCTCTTCGATAAGATCTTCGATGATTCCAGTCGCAATCGGGTCAAGCGCCGAACACGGCTCATCCATCAAGATCACTTCTGGTGCAATCGAAATAGTACGTGCGATACACAAGCGCTGTTGCTGCCCACCAGACAAACCCGTTGCAGGCTGCCCTAAACGTGATTTCACTTCTTCCCAAAGACCTGCGCGACGCAAAGATTGCTCCACCACTTCATCAAGCTCGTCTTTGCTGTCCACCAAACCATGAATACGTGGTCCATATGCCACGTTGTCATAAATAGATTTAGGGAACGGATTTGCACGCTGGAATACCATGCCGACTTGTGAACGGAGCTCGACGATTTCTTGCTCCTTGGCATAGATGTCGTGGCCATCCAACAAGATTTCTCCCGTGACATCGCAACCAAAAACCGTGTCGTTCATACGGTTTAAACAGCGTAAAAACGTCGACTTACCGCAACCTGAAGGGCCGATCATCGCCAACACTTGTTTCTCGCCAATATCGAGGTTGATATTGCGGATAGCCGATTTAGCGCCACTCTCGTAGCTCACGCCAACATTGCGCGCCGTCATACGCGGGGCATCGACAAAGGGTATGCCGCAAGTCTCTTTCGGGGCTGCGGTATGCTCCGCTGAGCGAACACTTTTGCTGGATGAAAAATCAGACGAATGTGTAATTATGGTTGTCATTTCCCTACTCCTACCATCTGCGCTCTAAGCGCTTGCGCATGATAACGGCACATGCGTTCATAAATGCCAAGAAGGCCAGCAGCACCATGATTGCGCCTGAGGTGTTCTCGACAAAGCCTTTTTCTGGGTTTTCCGCCCAGAGATATATTTGTACTGGAAGTGCGGTTGCCGCGTCTAATGGCCCAGATGGGACATCGACAATGAAAGCGACCATACCAATCATGAGCAGTGGCGCGGTTTCACCCAGCGCTTGTGCCATGCCAATGATGGTGCCTGTGAGCATGCCCGGCATGGCCAATGGCAACACATGGTGAATGACCATCTGCATTTTTGAAGCACCAACACCGAGCGCGGCGTCGCGCACAGATGGCGGGACAGCTTTAATTGCCGCTCGGCTAGAAATAATAATGGTTGGTAAGGTCATTAGCGTTAGCACCAAGCCGCCCACAACAGGTGCTGAACGAGGCAAGTCTGCCACATTCAAGAACACAGCTAACCCGAGCAAACCAAACACAATTGATGGCACCGCAGCAAGGTTATTGATGTTAATTTCAATCAGTTCCGTTGCACGATTACGCGGTGCAAACTCTTCAAGATAAATCGCGGCGGATATACCAATCGGAAAACTTAATGCCAGCGTGATTAACAAGGTATAGAACGACCCAACCGTCGCCCCCCAAATACCGGCTAACTCTGCATCACGGCTGTCCCCATTGGTGAAGAAGTTGGTATTGAAGACAGTGCGAACATTCCCTTCTTTCACCAGTTCGTCATACCATTGGATTTGAAGATTTTTAAACTGTCGCCCATCTTCTGGTATGGCTGCCGTGATGTTGCCTTTGTTGTACTGATTGAAGTTGTCGCCCGCTTGCGCCCAGTACTCGATTCTTTTCCCAATCAGCGATGGATCGGCAATGACCATGTCACGCAAATCGTATTCCGCACCGTTCGACAAGAATTTATAAAGCTGGCGTTTGTTCTGGCGACCATTAACAGGCACATCGTCCAAAATCGCTTTGCGGATGACTTTCCGAAAGCTCGCACTCATCAAGGTCTGTTGATTAATATCCTGACCAACCAGTCCCAGTTCATCCGCAGACAAGTCGACCGTCAGTTTAATTTCAGTGGTGAAAAACGCGGTATAGCCATCAGAAACAATGGTGGTCATCAACACAATCAAGAACGCAAATGCCATGGAGATGGATGCAACGCCATAGAAGCGAAAACGCTTTTCTTTGGCGCGACGACGACCCACACCTGCCTTCACTTTTTCTCGCTTGGTTTCTGCGATTTTTAATAATCTATCAGTCATATTGCTCTCGATATTTCTTCACGATTCGAAGGGCGACAAAGTTAAGTGCCAGCGTGACAACAAACAGCGTCAAGCCCAAGGCGAATGCAGCCAGTGTCTTCGGGCTATCGAATTCCTGATCGCCCACCAACAAGGTCACGATTTGCACTGTCACCGTGGTGACTGAATCCAACGGGTTAGCGGTTAACTTGGCCGACAAACCTGCCGCCATCACCACAATCATGGTTTCGCCAATGGCACGTGATACAGCCAACAGCAAGCCGCCGACAATACCGGGAAGCGCAGCGGGAATAACAACATTGATGATGGTTTCAGATTGAGTCGCGCCTAGGCCAAGTGAGCCATCACGCAGCGATTGAGGAACCGCAGTGATCACGTCGTCTGACAACGATGAAACGAACGGAATGATCATCACACCCATTACCATGCCTGCTGCCAGCGCACTCTCAGAAGAGGCCCCCGAAAAGCCAATCGCATGGGCGAGATCTCGAATAAATGGCGCGGCGGTCAAAGCGGCAAAGAAGCCGTAAACCACCGTGGGTATCCCTGCCAGCACTTCCAACACAGGTTTAACGATATTGCGAACGGTAGGCGAAGCGTACTCAGCGAGATAAATCGCGCTCATTAGGCCAATTGGCGCAGCAATACACATGGCAATAAAGGAAATCATCAAAGTGCCAGTGAACAGCGGAATAGCACCAAATGCGCCTGTTGCGCCTTGTTGATCAGCACGAAGGGCTATCTGTGGGGACCATTGCGTGCCGAACAGAAAATCTGTGATCGGGATAATTTGGAAGAAGCGAATCGCTTCAAAAAGCACGGAAAGAACAATACCTAGCGTGGTGAGAATAGCCAGCGTCGAACAAAACATGAGGAAAAATTGAAGGCATTTTTCGACGTGATGACGGGCTTTTAGCTTAGGTCTGACTGTACGCCAACCGAACGATAAGCCAACCAGTGACAATGCAGCCACGGCGACGAAACGAAGAGTACGCCCAATGCTCTCGAGGTGATGATAGTAGGCCGCGGCCGCTAGCAAAGCAGGCTCATCAGTCTGAAGCAGACCGTTAGCAATATGCACGATCTGGCCAAACAACAACTGCGTATTTTCATTGGTATCAAGTACGCTCTGTGGCAGTTGCGCCATCACCAGCGATTTCACTGTGCTCGGCTCAAAGGCCTGCCAGATGATAAGAAGAAGTACACTCGGTACTGCCGCTAAAATAGCCGCATAGGAGCCGTAATAATTAGGCCGGGAGTGAAGTTTGTTCAAGCCACCTTCTACAGTAGCAATATCCCGGGAACGTTTTTTGGCAAGAAAGTACGCGCTCAACGTGAGTGCGAGTACCACCACCATCAATGTAGACGTTTGCATCCCTTTTCCTTTAATCCCTTGTACAACAAAGGTGGCGTGCTGTTGTCAGCACACCACCTCAGGGGTAACGCGTTACAGATTCGGTGTGAGGTCAACTGCGTTGTTGCGAACCAGTTTCAAATCACGCGCTGACAGCGGAATCAAACCACGGTCAGTCAAGTAGCCCTCATCGCCAATCGCATCTTCAGACGTGAAAGAGGCAACGTACTGCTGCAGACCCGGAATCACTTCTGCGTGCGCTTTCTTCACGTAGAAATACAGTGAGCGAGAAACAGGGTAAGAACCGTCACCAATCGCGTCGAACGTAGGCACTACGCCGCCGATTTTAGCGCCTTGCACTTTGTCTGCATTTTGCTCAAGGAAGCTATAGCCGAAGATACCAAACGCGTTTGGATTTGCAGCCAGCTTCTGAACAATCAGGTTATCGTTTTCGCCTGCTTCGATAAATGCGCCGTCTTCACGAATACCGTGACAAACCGCTTTGTATTTTTTCTTGTCTGCTTTTTTCAGCGCTTTCAGCTCTGGATATTGCTTACAACCGCCTTCCATCGCCAACTCGACGAACGCATCACGCGTACCCGACGTTGGTGGTGGGCCTAGCACTTCAATTTTGGTTGCGGGAAGAGAGGCGTTAACGTCTTTCCAGGTTTTGTTTGGATTGGCAATCAGATTACCGTTTGCATCAGGAACCACTTTCGCCAGCGCAGTGAAAAGGTCTTTCAACGTGATATCAAACTGCTGAGATTTTTTAGAGTTCGCAAACGCGATGCCGTCATAGCCGATTTTCACTTCAACGATATCTTTTACGCCGTTTTTCGCACACAACTCAACTTCTGAGCTTTTGATTTTGCGCGATGCGTTAGTGATATCCGGTGTGTTTTCGCCTACACCTGAGCAGAACAATTTCAAGCCACCGCCTGAACCTGTTGATTCGATTTTCGGTACAGCAAATGCTGACGTGCGACCGAAGCGTTCCGCTACAACGGTGGCAAATGGGTACACTGTTGATGAACCAACAATGCTAATGTAGTCACGTGACGCAGCAGCAACGTTACCCGCTGCAAAGGTAGACAGACATACTGTCGATGCCGCAATCAGAGTCTTAAGTTTCACATCAACCTCCAAGTCGATTGTTTGTTCATTTAAGCAGTCAGAAAAACCTGTACTGCTTTCGTTTTCGCTTCAAAACTGATGTAAAAGTTAGAGGCCGCCTATGACAGTAACCTTAACAAAATGTGAACATTTGATTACAGACCGTGTCACTTTCACGCTGAAACATTAATGAAATCAATACGTCACCCGAGTGAAACATTGCTTGTCTAGGTTATACACGAGTAACCTCATCGACGTTTTTTCTCGCACGCATTGCAGTGGCTATCGAGTAGTGGAGGCACGTAGAGGGTGTATCTCATGTTCTGGGATCACCATTGATGAACAGCCAAAGAGACAAAAACATGGGTCAATGCGCGAAGGAAAGCGAAAAAGCAAACAGCAGAAACGAGGGGTTATCGGTATTGGAAAAGGACACAGAGACGCCGAAGCCAAACGGGCAAAAAATCAAGCCCAGCGTGTTATTTCTTTGTGATGGAGAAGAAGGATATTCACTGGTTGCTCAGTCTATCTTGAACCACAAAGCTGACAGTTATTTCAAAGGCTTGTGTGCGTTCACTAGCGAGGTTTGCAACATCGCCTCAGCGTGTCAATCGCTTCGCCAATACAACATTGCATGTCGGGATGACCATTTACGCACAATAGAGGCTTATCAAGGGCAGAATGTGGACTTTTTGATCGCACTATCCCCCTCTTCAGTGCAGTCGGGAAAATCGCTGCCGCGTTACACCAAATTCATTCCTTGGGACATCACACAAGGCGGTGAAACAAGCGACCGCCAAATAACGGTCAAATACATCAACGACCAAATCAATTATTTTCTGTCTGTATACCTGTATCGATAATCGAGACAGGATTTAAAACAATGTATTTAAATCGGTAGCGACGTGATGGTGACAGGACGTTTAGATGCAGACACGGCACAATTTCGTCCTTTGGCTTTTGCTTCATTTAACGCGGTATTTGCTAAATTGATTAGCTTATCGAGTGCTCTAGAAAATGGGATTTTTTCTTCACTATCACTACGAAAAGCACAATAGCCGACACTAATGGTGACAGGCGTTCCTTCGACTTCGCAGTGAGAAACATGCGCCGCCATTCGTTCACACACTTTCACCACTTCCGATTGTAAAGTATCGGGAAACCACACTAAAAATTGTTCACCGCTGTAACGCGCAACATAATCGTAGTTACGCACGGCTTGTCTGAGCGAGTCTGCCACGCCTTTGAGTATGCGATCACCCTCTTCATGGCCGTGTTTTTCATTGAACATGTGGAAGAAGTCGATATCCACCAGCGCGATAGCGCCTTCTCCGTCTCGACGTATCAGTTGGTTAATTTCGCGGTGAAGATAATCAAACAAAGCGCCACGATTAGGTAAGTCGGTCAACAGATCAATATGCTGAATGTTTTTCAAACGCTCACTAAGCAATTGATAAGACGTTCGCGCACCAAACAATTCTTCGCGATACTCTTCATTTTCAAGTTTAAGTTCAAGCAAACCCGCCATCAGCAGCAAGGCATTTTCGTCATTCGCATGACTTTCACATAAAGCTTCAGAACTAAAACTCAGGGTTCCCCATACCACGCCACCAAAATGAATAGCGACGCCCCAGTAAGCACCAGGCAAATGTTTAATAAAAGGATGGCCGCTCAGTTTTTCATGTGCGTGCGTATCGGGCGCAAGTATCGGTATTTGCATACCGGCTGCAACGCCACTGAATGAATTCGCAAGCGGCATAACGTCAGAAACGTCGAGAGGAGAGCCCCCTGCACTCCCGGCAGTATCCGCCGAAAAGCGTTCCACAACATGGATCTCTTGGTCACTGACTCTGCAAAGCTCCCCGAGGCTGGCATTAAAATGGCTCGCCCCTACTTTCAGCAATTCTCCGACCCAATCAGAAAATGACTGACCGCGCCGACGGCTTAGCTGTTGCAAATCGTGCATCAAGATGTCGAGCGAAGGTTTGTTGTCAGACAAAGCGAGATTGGAGGTCATAGGTAGTTCCAACTTTGAGATGTTTGTATTAAAAGGAATAGGACAATTTTAAGAGTATTCTAAATGAAACCATTTCTGTCACTTTTTTTTGCAACGCAAGTGTAAGTGCTCACTATTTATCTAAATATTTAGTCAACCTTCATTGAATCAAATCAAAAGCAAAGAGTTAGAAAATTTCGTTTCGATTGTTCAAATATGCCTATTTGCCTCGTCCCTCCCCTAAAACATCCAGTTCAATTCATCTAATGTTGCGATTAGTCGTTTAACTACGGAGGGCGGTAGCGTTTTTGATCACCGCCCTCCCCAGACTCATCAATGTTGATCAGGTCGCCATGAAAAAAGCACACATACTCACTGCTACTGGTATCGCTGTTTTAGTTAGCGTTATTGGCTTTGTATCTATGCCCACCCAAAAACCACTCTCCAAGATTGGCCTGGTTTCTGTGGAAAACCACGCGAAAAATCAAACATCAATGCTGGATTTAAAAACTGATACGCCTGCCAAAAACATGCTAAGTGACGATGCCGAGTACCCCACACCTGTTATTCAGCTTCAGCAAACGCTGACTTACGGTTTGATTAATGCAGAAGCCCCAAGCCTTCCCATCTTGCAGGGCGACTTGGAAACTTTTGCACAAAGCAATGTTGGATCATCCCAGAACGTTCCTGAAGAGCTTTCTCAGTTGAAAGCACGACTTCAAAAACTCAAAAACATTTCGAATACGCAATAGCCGATATTGCAAGGTTAGTGTTCCTCATAAAAGCCGCACATTCACTCTCACAAAAATAATAATCAGGTAGTAGATATGGACATCTGTTCGTCTGTCGTTGGCGCACCAAAAAATACAACATTATTAATAAAGTGGGTGGCTGTTTTTTTAGGTACCCTGATAGCTTTCACTTTTCCTATTTCATCGCATGCATTGACCTCTAGCACAGGGAAAACCGCCGTTTTAGCGGGAGACTTTTCTGTTTCGGGCGGCGAAGCAGCCTACTCTCTCCCTATTTCAGTATCGCCAGGCCGTGCTGGACATCAACCATCGCTATCTCTCGAATATCGCAGTGATTCCCCCAACGGAAACTTGGGCATGGGTTGGTCAATCGGTGGTTTGTCAGCCATCACGCGCTGTGGAAGAAACTTAGCCATTGATGGCCGCTGGGGTGGCGTGCAGTTCAATACAGATGACAGATACTGCCTTGATGGCAAAAGGCTGATTGCGATTACAGGAAAAGATGGTGGTCATACCACTGAGTATCGCCTGAAAGAAAATGGCTACTCAAAGATTATTTCATTTGGCACTGCCGGAAGTGGCCCTGCTTACTTTAAGGTTTGGACCAAAGATGGTTCAGTTTATGAATATGGTGTTACTGGCGACTCACGCGCAGAGCTACCCGGCCAAGCTCATGTTTATAAGTGGGCGCTGAATAAAATTACCGATGTTACTGGTAATAACAGCATTAGCTTTTACTACGCTGAGAATCAAACTATTGGTAGCCATAAAATCGTTTCTATTGATTACATTGGCGGAGAAATATTATTTGGTTATGGCTCAAGAAGCGACGTGACAACATCGTATCTAAATGGCAGTAGTCTTATCCGGAATGAAAGACTGACAAGCATCACAACTAGAGATAGTGCCAACACAGTTATTGGTATTTACTCACCAAGTTACATATATTCTTCTGGGACAAGCCGTAGCCTTATTAATGGCCTCAACTATTGTACGAATGAAAGCTGTTCAACACCAATTGATTTCAATTGGAGGTTTCAAAAAACTGCTTCTTATACGCAGACTACGTCCGACCTCATCCAACCTAGATATATTGATTCCGACAGAGATGGAAAGCTCTCTAGCTACGGTATTGTTAAAAGGACGAAAGGGTTAGAAACATGCGGCGATGACATTGGCCCTAGTCATCTCAATACAGTAAAACACCCAAGTGGCCACACGACAGAAAACAATGATGATAGTTTCACCCTTATAGGTTCAATCGATTCTCCATCTTTAAGTATCCAAAAATGGGAAACAACGGGTAGACAGCACTGTCAAGAAGAAGGTGAAATGCACCTATCGGCAGTAGCCACACCAAAAGATCTTTGCGTCGAAGGCAACTACTCGCCATCATCAGATGGAGTCCTATCTGCATATTGTAAAAATAACGTAGCTGGAGATTTCAACGGTGATGGCAAAGAAACGATCAAGCAATCATTTATAAAACCAAGTTTCACTATTGATTTAAACAATGACGGCATTGATGACTACGCATACAAACGTGCTCCAAATGCTTTCGTGTACCAACTATCAGGCGCAGGTAACGATGTCAAGCTTGAAGTTGCATCCCCGGTTGGACTGGGTTACGACGTAAATATTAACGTGGTGGATATTAATAACGACGGACTACCCGACGTAGTAAGCTATAACCCATACCCAAACCAGCTTAGAATTTACCTCAATAACGGCAAGGGGTTTTTACACACACAAACTCTATCCATACATAACAATGCCATATTTGAAACTGGCGAACTAGATTTTGTCGATATTAACAATGATGGCTACCCAGAATACTTTAAAGATGGAAATTTCTATAAAAACAATTTCGGTTCAATTGACGCCTCTAATATAGTTAAAACCATACCACTTGATAATATAAATTCTCGCCATAAGAATTACAGCGTTAATTTTCCTGACATAAATGGTGATGGATGGGCAGATACGGTTATCACGTCTGCATTTCGTGAAAGCTCAAACTATCAAACTGGCGCTGTTACACCAAATGCCATTCAACATATCTCATCAGGTGGAATCCAAGACAAGATTTACAAGATTCAAGAATCTGGCGTCGATTACACTATTAACTACAAATTCGCCACAGATGCCAGCGTTCATAAACAGATCCATCATTTCGCCTACCCTTACCTCAACACCACCCCTCGCCGTTTCCTAGTTTCAAATTACAGCAAAGCCCCCAAAGGCTACTCACCAACCAGCTACAGCTATTTCTATGAAGGTGCGCGTTCACACGCTAAAGGCTATGGATTTTTGGGTTTTCAAAAAATAACCCGTACTGAAAATGCGGCGATCAAAACCGTCATCAGCACCACGTATGAAGTCAATGACGGCATTATAGCGGGCAAACCACTTTCCATTATTGAAACCCGAAATGGCAAAAAGGTGGGTGAACAGACTTTTAACTACAAAAAGGTCGCACGCCAAGGCTATGGTGCGCAGTATTACCAAAGCTATGCCAATAGCATCACCAATATCGCCTATGACTTAGCCACCCAAGCCGTTAAGCGCAAAGAATTAACCACACGAACCCTTGATCACTTCGGCAATGTCGTCAGTGAAGCAACCGACATCACCAGTGGCATAGCTAAAGGCGGACATTTCACGACCAACACCATTAACCAATACCTCTCTAGCGGCGTTAACAGTGATCATCAGATATACGACATTACCTCTATCCAGAACATCGACAATTTTGAATCGACCCTAGCAAGCTTTAAAGCAGGCCTAGGCCGCTATTGCGGCAGTGACGGAAAGATCTACTTCAAACCCAATGATCATATTGTTCTCATCCACGGTGAAATCGACACCCCCATTGTTTTGCAACGCTACAACAGTTACTACCTTTACAGCACCACAGGTTCCTCTACTGACTTAGACGGTCTAACCACCATTAGTGGTGCATTGACCGGCATTACAGCATCAGCGTTTAATGCCGCCTCTCCAGCGTCTTGCGGCAGTTATGCATACAGTGATTATGATGGTGATGGGCAATCAGAATTTGCAACAACCAAATCGACTCGCACACAATTGGTAACAGAAGCTGCAGAGAACTTCTGGAAAATTGGCGCACTCAACGTTTCAACAACAACCATCGCTGACGAAGATAGCAATTTAATTCGCACAGTAGAAAATAGCTTTAACTACGATGGCAAGGGTCTACTTCAAGCGAACACAACGCGTGCATCGGAATACGGAACATCAAGCTCAATCTCTTCCGCTAAATATCTGACTAACGCATTTAAGTACGACGCGTATGGCAATGTGATCGAAACCAAATTGACAGGTTCTAATATTGACCATGCACGTATTTCCACATCGACTTATGACGCCAATAGCCTGTTTCCGAAAACACAAACCAACGCCAAGGGTCACACCACTACCTTTACTTACGACAATAACGGGCTATTGAAGCAATCCAAAAGTCCTCTCGCTGGCCGAACCGTTAGCTACAACTATGATGCCTTCCAACGCTTAACCAGCGAGACCCGACCTGGTTCAAATAACACAATCAGCCACAACTACAAGCTTGATACTGCGTGCTTCGCTGCAACGCCTAGAACGGCATCCTGCGCACAAACCAGCGCGGCTAATCGTGGCACTGTCATCACCCACTTTGACTATGCAGGTCATGAAATTCGTAGTCTTCATCAAGGTTTTAATGGCGAGTGGATCGTTAGAGACAACAATTGGGACAGAAGTGGCCGCAAAGTGTCAGCAACGCGCCCAAGGTTCCTCAATGATACGGCTATTTCTGTTGTCAATTTCCAATACGACGAACTGCACCGCGAAACACACAAAGACGAACCAGCAGCAAAGGGCGGCAGAGCCAGATTCAAAACCGCCTATACAGGGTTTGTTACCTCGCTGACTGATGCGCGTGGTTTCAACCACAGCACCACCCAAAACGTGCTGGGGCATATTCTTCGTAAAGACGAACCAGACAGTGCTTTCCAAACGTATGCTTACTACCCAGATGGCAAGCTCAAAGAGACCACAGATTCTTCAGGTAATGTCACTAAGATTGGCTATGACTCACTGGGTCACCGTAGCAGCCTTGATGACCCCGATATGGGCTATTGGGAATACACCTACAACGCTTTGGGTGAATTGAAAGTCAAGAAAGACGCGAATGGCGTAAAAACCACCCTCGCCTATGATGCATTGGGACGAAAAACGGCGGAGCAATATAACACGGGCGGCACAATGAAGTGGGTGTATGACACCCGAGGCAAGCCAGGCACATTGGCAGCGGTTATCGGAAATGAACTACGCACAGACTATTACTACAACGGCAATGGCTTGCTCGAAGAGGTTGCGAAGCAAACCAATGGCGAAAAATTCAGTTCGCACTACTTTTATGACGATTACGAACGTGTTAACCGAGAAGTGCGTCCAAACGGCATTGATACCTCGCGGCTTGCAGGTGCGAACAATTTAAGCAAAACAGAAAACCCCGATGACCGATTGGTGTTGGAATATGTTTATAACCCCAATGGCTATATGTCAGCCGTTCGCAGCCCGAAAAACTATGCCGATGAAGTATTCACCAGTGCCAGTTTCCGCGATGAAATTCGCCAACTGCTTACTCAGGCAATTCAGCTCGCGAATACCTATTTAGAACGCGCCGAAAAATACGCCATTCAAGAAGGCTTTTTTAAAAGCAAAGCCGCCGAATACAACCAGAAAACGGTAAACGTTCACACCTTAGATGGCTCTTCCGCTGCTATGCTGGCGGGAGGCTATCGCTACAAGCAATGGTGCAATGCCCAAGGAGAATGTTATTTACGCCCTGGCACGTGGGTATTGTTGCATGATGACGTGGTCACGCCCATCGATGTCACGCTTGATGGCGACATCTACCGTGTTGAGTCCACACTTGTGGGTAACAGCGCAGGTAAACGCAATTACTCCACCACGGTTCATAAGGTGTCTGACGCTGAATTTGGCAGCCAAGCGCTGTATGCAGCGCACGACTTTATTTTGACGGACTATGACAAAAACGGCCAACTCGACCTCATGTCGACGAACGACATCTACATTGCAAAAGCCGATACCGCCACACAAGAGGAGTTATTGTTTACCGCCGAAGATTTAGACCAAGCAGCCGCCATTGCGGGTAGCCGCTATAAGTTTTATACCGAACTGGCTGGTGCATTAATCTCCCTATCAGAGGATGTCGCAGCGCTTTCCGGTGTTTACTGTGAAATGGCCAACCAACTCGGGGGCAGCCTGACCACGGCGCAACGTTCAGATTGCCAAAACAACAAAGAAACCAGTCAGGCTGAGCAGCTTAATACCCTCTTAACTAACGCAGAATTAGCCGCAGCCAATGACGACAGCACGTACCTGTATTATTGGCAACGTCGCGAAACCGATGCGTGGGACCATACCCTGTCTGAAACGCTGGGTAATGGTTTGGTGAATACCTATCACCATAATGCCAATACAGGCCGACCAGACTATATTGCTACGCACAAAGCGAGTCAGTTATTTAGTAAAGGTGTGTCTGGTTATACCGCGACGGGCAGAAACCTTCGTTTGATTGAATACAAATATGATAATCATGACAACGTCACCTATCGTTATGACCAGTTCTTGGGCATTCGCGACGCCTTCGAGTATGACGGACTGGATCGCGTCACTAATAACAGTGTGGTTTTGGATACACCTGACAAACACTTGGCAGGCAACCCAGACTTCAATGGTCCGTTTGCGGTGCAATACGACAAGTTAGGGAATATCAAACAGCGTTCAGAAATCGGTGACTACACCTATAGCGGTGTGCAGGCTGGTCCACATGCTGTCACGCAAGCTAACGGCCTGACTTACCAGTATGATGACGTCGGTAACATGGTCAGCGCCAAAGCGGTGGCAGGCACTGACAATGCCATGGAGCGCGAACTGGAATGGAACGCGTTCAACAAACCAACCAAAATCACCCGCAACGGTAAAACCGTTGAATTCAAGTATGACGCCAACCACAGCCGCTATCTGAAAACTAACAGTGACGGTGTGGAAACCTTCTACTTTGATAAAACCTATGAGCGCGTCAAAGACACCACAACTGGCGAAGTACAACACAAACACTTTGTGTATGCCGACGGCAAGCTAATTGCGCTGAACACCCAAACCCGTGACAGCGAAGACAAACTCAAAGACAAGCAGGTGCGCTACCTGCACTATGATGCTTTGCAGTCCGTCGACATGATCACGGATGGTTATGGTGTGGTGGTCGAGCGCCGCAGCTATAATGTATGGGGTAAACAGCGTAAAGTAATCTGGCAGGAAGACAGCACGACATCGGTGCAGCTAAAAATCATTACTAACCGTGGCTATACCGGCCATGAGCAGATCGAGGAAGTCGGTCTGACCCACATGAATGGGCGGGTTTATGATGAGGAGGTGGGGCGGTTTATTAGTGCGGATCCGATTGTTCAAGCGCCGTTTGTGACCAATAGCTTTAATCGGTATGCGTATGTTTGGAATAATCCGCTGAAGTATCGAGATCCTTCTGGGTTTGTAGCAAGATCTCATTATGAAAGCAGTTTAGACTATGATCCTATATTGTCTGGTGCGGATTCCTATGCTGAACATATGGGCTCACGATATGGCAGTACTATAGAGATACAACAACCACATAACATGGGATCTTCTGGAAACTTATTTGGTGCTGCAGTTGCGGCAGCTATCCATGCTGTGGCTGCGAGTTCATTGCAAGACGAAATTGGCAACATCCAACAAAGCAAACCAGAAGATGTAGATGAGCCTCTTGATGCTGACAATGAAATTGAAACAAAATACCATGGCGAACCAACACAATTCGATGATGATGATATAGTATCGGTTGAGCTCAGAAATAAAAAGCATACTAATAGATTGGGGGGTGCTGCTGATGGGCATGGAATCACAATTACTTTAGAAGATGGTACAGAGATTGATGTAGAGGAAACTCGTGCGAAAGAGAAAAAGGACGACCCGTTCAATCCTTCAGGTAGAAGTCCGGTACGATTTAAGCACGCTTTAAGCAGCGATGGTAAGAAGAGAGTTGCTCAACCTAAAGAGTTAGATCTACTTCGAGAAGCTGTTGAAAACAAAACAAAACAAAACAAATCTTCAGACTCTAAAGCGAAGGAAGGAAACGAAAATAATGACAACAATGAGTATTCAGGAAGATGATTGATTACATAACCAAACAAAGAGTAACTGTAGAGCTAGATGAGAACAGCTGCCCAGTCATTGAAATAAGCAATTATAGCGACATGGATCAACTAGATGATATTCTCTCTGAGAAATTTCATTTAATATATATATACAGCACCACTACCCGCCTAAGAAAACATGGAGGAGAGCGATTTCATTTCAGCTCATTAGTTGATCGTGAAGAATTACAGAAAGTATTAGATTCTATTGATTTAAACGAATAAAACCCAAAAAAATCTTGAAATCCTAGCATCCATGCACTTATATATAATCACTTCAAAAAGAAATAAAGGATAGTGAGGACAATGATTGACAACGTAACAAAAAGAAAAATAGTAATAGAGCTTGATGAAGAAAGCTGTCCTTTTGCAGATGTGAGTAGCGCTAATGATGCTGATCGATTGGCGGAAAATTTAGCAAGAAAATTTCACATCCTTTCTATATTCTCTTACCACGAGCACTTAAATGAATATGAAGGAAAAAGACTCGAGTTCGGTGCATTAGTAGACCCTCAAAGACTACAAGAAATAATAGACACCATAGAGTAATTGAGAAGATTAGCACTTAATAACGGCGTTGTTGATCAAATAATTCGAAGACAACGGGGACAGCACTGAGGGATCCCCACAAAGTTAAGCAGTAACCTTTTGAGCTAACGATAATTTATCTAATAGTAATATAAGTGTGTCTCGCCAAACATCTACAGAGAATCGCCAAGACGACTTTTTATAGAGGCGTAAACCTAGGTTCATGTAGCTCAATACTCGCCGATCCTTGATGGAATTTGCTTGGAAACGACGCTGAATGCCTTGTTGTTCGGCGAGTAAACCTAACGTTATCAAGATCGTGTGCACAATGGTGCCAATCAGCACCAAGATACTCATTCTCTGTTGCTGTTTAGTGCCATGTAACGTCATTCCCAAGCCAAAGCGTTTTGATTTGCAATCTCTAAAAGCTTCTTCAATTTGCATTCTTTTCTCGTAAATGCCAACGGCTCGTTTTGCTAGGCCTCTACGAGCGGGTAAAGAAGTGACGAGTATCCATGGGTCATGAGCTCTGCGCGCATTTTTTCGGCTGTAGTTAGACTGTTGTCGCTGACCTTTTGCCGTTTTGGCTATTCGCCCTACAGGTTTTGCCTTATACAATACCATGTTGATTTTATAGGGATTTACGTTACCCATGTACCAGTTTTTCATTAACTTGGCGGTAGATGTTGCCTGTGGAAAGAGCGTTTTGCATAGCAACCCTTTCTCGCCATTATTGCTGAGACAAACACGTCCGCGTACTCGACCCATAAAGTGCCAACCTTGACCTCTGACTGCTTTAAACCAAGGGCGCTTAAATCCAGCATCGGTAACAATTATGGGGTGACTAAAAGGCGGCAATAGCAGCTTGAGTGTTGCCAAAAATGCGCTATGTGTGGCTGCCGTTTCCTTGGTTTCTATTGGATGAACTTCTTCGTAAAGAGTCAGGGAGCGCCCCTCAAAAGAGAGCGATGCTCGAAGTAAAAATAGCGTTTTTTGCTTATTCAAATCAGACCAATCAACATAATAACTGGCTCATTAAGGTGAGAGGAAAGCAGGGTAACAATATGTTTATATTGAATAATTTTCGCATTGAACAGATGGTCATTGGAGCACAGCCTATCTGCCCGTTTAATGGCATGTTTTTCATAAGCTTGCGTTGATATGCCTCGCCCCATTGAAGTTACAGAGAGTGAATGCCCCGATAAAATGCTCTCGACGCAGGCTCGAAAGGCATTTGCTCGAGTTTTATGCATTGAGCCAAGGATTGAAGAGAGAAAAAGCGATACGATGTTATTTACATTCATGGCGCTATTCCTGTTAAGGGTGAAAAACAGATTTGTTGTGGTGATAAATCTGTGATCACAAAGCACCATGAATGTTTCTAACAAAATGAATTCATTTGCTTTTTGTCTTATTTTTGAGGGGATACCTCAGGGACAGACACCCTAAGAGAAAGTCAGTAACTCTTCTATCAGCAAGCCATTGTTATAACGATAGATTTATCAGAAAATCACTCAAAACAGCTAAGTAACCAAATTTCGCATTAAATCACACAAAATCAGTGCGTTTCAGACAGCACAAAAACAGGCGATTGCCTGTTGGTTGAAGGGGTTTGGGCTAGGAAAGAGAATTTAGCCGTCGGGCAGTCTAAATCCCGACACTCGCTTTCGGTTTAGGAGAGGAAGTGCTGCTTTAATTGCGTGATGACTGCCCACTGACCTGCCCTGCTCCGCTTTTGTGCAGGCATTGAGCCAGTCGACAGAATCAAAGCCGATTCGGGAAATAATTGGCGGTATCGTGTTGACAATATAACCGCGTTTGTTGTCCCTGAGTTGTCTGCCTGCCCAGTCGATGTCCGCCATCAGAACGGCTAACGCTTTTCATCAGGTATTACTTCGTTGTTTGAATACAATCTTCACAAATCCATATTGCTACTACCTTCTCGACTCACTTGATAACAGATTAAAGACTAGCAAGGACAAATAATGAGAAAAAAATTGATAATCAAACTTACTCTTGTTGGGCTGTCATTAGTTATGTCACATCCAGTGATGGCACTTAGAAACAACACGTACAGCACCATAATCCAGATGAACTCTTGGGCAACGGAAAATGACATCTATTTAAGTGAAGATCATTTATGTACTGGTTCAGAAAAATCACTATATAAATTATCGAAAATTGATAACCAGCAATTTTCCCTACTACTCGCAGCATTTTCTTCCGGATTCAAGGTTAGGTTAAACTATGACTGTGCCTCTAATGACTACCCCATAATTACTGCTATTCGAGTTCAAAAATAGAAGTAATAACCTTAGCCAAATCAATCTTATAAAAATAGGCATGTGAAAAATGAACCACATTAAAATTTTGCCACTTATAATAACACTATTTTTCTCCAGCATTGCTAATGCGGCCAAGTGGAGCGGGCCTACTGATATACGAAAAATATACCCTCACTCAAATAACAACGGTGTAGGTACAATATATTTTTCATTTGGGACCATGATAAACCCCTCAGCTTGTTCTGAAAATTGGTTAATCGCACTAAGAAAAGACAATAAATTATCGAGTGAAATTTACTCCTTAATTTTATCAGCATTCACAACTGATAAAAAAGTGAATTACTACACAGGAGGTTGCGACGATTCAGGGTTCCCATTGTTACTTCACATTCAATTGGATAAGTCTTAAACCAAAAGTCATTAAAAGGTTAGACATGAGAATAACAGCACTCGCTTTACTATTATTTACCAGCTCCAGTTATGGAACCGTCTACTCTGTTGAAGCATCCCTTAGTGGAAATGCACTACATGTAATATCAACTGATACTCCCAGGCTGTATATTTACGGCGTTCCACTTAATGCTCAATGTGAACACCAGACTCCCGTATTATTGCTCGGTGGTGAGCACAAAAATCCAATCGCAGCCGAAATGTACTCTGCCCTGCTAATGGCAAAGGCAAGCAGCAAAAAGATCACCATCCAATCCACACACTGCTGGGAAGCGTGGTCAACACCTGTTATAACATCGATTTATATACAAGATTAGCAATGGGTTTAATACCATGATAAATATAAAGGCATTAAAAAAATCACTTTATCCACACTCTTATTATTAGTGCCTATTTCAGCACAAGCATCAATTAAAACAACAGCAACAGGAATAATAACGAAAATCTATGCTTATGATGATTGTGGTTCAATACACGGCGTTGAAGGTGCAGATATAGCGGTCTTCTTCCCAACAGGTTTGCCACAATGTGCGGCTGGCGTATGGCTTTCTCCTGCTCAACCGAGTTATAAGACACTAACCTCTTTCTTGCTCTCTGCTTACAGTGCGAATATATCTGTTCGCTTTCAAGTGTATGAAGACCAATTGTGGGCCGGAACCTCGAGCAAGTTAGGTAAGATTGATGCTGTTAGGTTGGAAAAATAAGATCAATACAACACATGCAGACAAACAATAATTTAATTATGGTGAATTAAAATCATGAAAGTACATTATTTCTTGTTTATATTTTTAGCATTACTCTCTTTCTATGCGAAATCAGAAATATCATATGATAACAAAGTAGGATGGATTGCAGTAAGCACTTTCAATTCAAACAAAGGGAATTTTGTTGAGTTAGAAAACCTGCTTCAAAATGAAAATGATTGCAGGCATGACCTTAACCACATGCCTAGAATTATGTTTTCTAAAGAAGATAAAGATATATTATCTCTTCTTTTAACCGCTAAGGCGTCAAACAGCTTCGTTGGATTTTATTATTCAAAAACCAGTTCTATCCCTAAAGCTACTGGTCATGGTTTATCGGAATGTGAATTCATTAACGTATGGATAAAATAGAGACCGCAGTAATCACCGCATTTTCCATCTCCTTTCACTATATCAACGACACCTAGAGAAACCACAATGAAGTATATCATTTTTCTCCTTGTTTTTTGCTTCAGTGCTCATGCAACCGAAAACCCCGGACCATTTAAGATAAAAGAAGTCTACATGGCCCACCCGGCCAATTTTCATTTTCGCGTTATATCAGATAACCCCGAAGCTTGGCACTGCCATAATGGCCCCAAAAACCCTGCGTGGTCTTTTATCAATGAAGCTGATCCTGGAAGCAAAGGAATGATGTCCGCATTATTGGCGGCATACGTTTCCAATAAGACTGTGACTTTAGTAACGCTGGGGGTTGATACATATGCTGGGCGTATGTGCCAAATTGTTGAATTCAAAATATCCCAATAGGTAGAAACATGCCACGAAGAATACTTTTATTTATGTCCTTGCTATTTTTAGCTATAGCAACATCAACACCAATAAGAGCTGCGACACCAATTTGTCATTCAACGCCTCACAATTACTGTCAATATCACGGGATGGTAAAAAGCATTTATGTGAACTCTGGAAACATAATACTTTTATATTTTGACACCCCATTACATATCAATTCCGCATCGTCAGTTGGCTTTAACGTCTCTTTTGGTGAAGCTGCTGCAATATACATTAATGATAACCCTGAATTTGCCAACCTTTTCTATTCCACAGCTCTAGCGGCTCAAGCTTCAAACCAACCAGTTACAATACAAATGCGTGGCGAACATTCTGGATATTTGAAAATTGACAGAATATGGCTATCAAAACAATGAGGTTCTCCATGATTAAATATTTTTTGTTACTAACTACCATCTCGGCTTTTAGTGCGAATTCTTATGCAGCAATCAACTGTAGCGGCCAAATAGAAGTGCTACTTCAATATAGTAATGGCGACGTCAATGTCCGAACCTCGTATAGAGGTGACTACACGGTTTTTTGTAATCTTGAAAACAGGTGGAAAGATGTAAGCCCTGAAGCTTGTAGAGGCATGCTAAGTATCCTTCTCGCAGCAAAATCTACAGGTAAGCCGATTTTGACGTACTACCCAACATCCGCATATAGCTGCGAGTCTCTTCCAATTTATGGAAGTACACCTGCTCCAACCTATGTTGGTTTGGTTGAATAAGGTTTCTCAATGAACAAAAAAGTGTCGTTTTTTCTTTTACTGTTATTTTCGTCCACAGCTATTGCCGAGCGACAGAGTGGTCAAATCACGGGCTATATCCCCTACACAAATGACGGCAAAAAAATCATCATCTTTCAAATAACATCTAATGTTAGCGGTGGTTGTAATACTACCGGACGATTTGCTGTTGATAGTTTGTCACCGATATATGAAGGGACTATTTCAGCAGTTATTGCCGCACACCATGCACAATCTCCTGTTACCATAATTTACACTCAAAGCTGCAAAGCATGGGATAACAGTTGGGATGCTCAAGGAGTCTGTGTTGGCAATATTCCATGTTGAAAATATACTTTCTACCCTGTAATTACACTTAGGCTGCAATACTTGTGCATGACCAAATGAAAAATTTGTGGCTTGCGACTACCCTTTCTAGAAAGGCGTTTTTAAATCAATAGAAAAGGAATGTCGCCATGCCAAAAGTCACTTTCGGTCATACAGGAAATACTGTTGAACTTGCCAATGGCAGTTCATTGATCGATTTGGAAGACACAGGAAAAAGCGAAGTGCCGTTTGGCTGTCGTTCGGCGGCATGCGGGACGTGCGCCATTGATGTGACGGCTGGTATGAACAACCTAAGCCCAAAGAATGAAGATGAGATCGACCTGCTTGATACACTGGACATGGACGGTGATAAACGCCGCCTTGCCTGTCAGTGCACGCTATACGGTGATATCACGATTATTCCAATCAACTAACGCTTGGTTGGCCAGCATCTTTCGATGCCTATCGGATCGCGCTTGACCACGTTCGATTTGTCCCTTTGATCTAAACCGCGAGCTTTTTCGCGGTTTGATGTAAAATCCCTCATCTATTCGGCATCATGCCGAGCACTTCTTTATCGCCAGCATTTCATTAAAGGTTTACGCGTGATATCCAAGCTGCCCAAATGGGTTGAGTACGGGGCTTTTATTCTGGCCCTCACCGCAGGTTGCGTGAATGGCATTGGCTTGCTCGGTTTTGAGCACCAGGCTATCTCTCACCTGTCTGGCACTGCTACGCTGATCGGCACCGACATGATCAATAGCCATCCTGCCCAGCTCTTCCATTTGTCGAGCATTCTTGCCGGTTTTTTCGGTGGCGCACTCTTATCTGGTTTCATTTTGAAAGATGGCACCCTGTCACTAGGGCGTCGTTACGACATTCTGCTTATCGTCGAAGCTGGTTTATTGCTTGGTGCCATCTATCCAATGCAACACAATGCTGTGTATGGTTTGTATCTCGCGGCAGCGGCTTGTGGTATTCAAAATGGCTTAGTGACAAGCTACAGCGGCGCGATTGTTCGCACGACACACATCACCGGGATTATCACGGACTTGGGCTTAATGTTTGGCGCACTGCTGCGCGGACAACCACTCAATCGGCGTAAGCTAGTGTTGTTTTTAGTCATCGCGATCGGGTTTATTTTAGGCGGTACAATCAGCGCGCTTATCTTCCCTATTTTAGGCGCTTATTCCTTTGCGGCTCCCGCCATGGTCTGTGTTGTACTTGCAATCATTTATCGTATTTACATGCACCAGATTAGTATTCGTCTGCGCTAAGGCTTATCAAATACAAGATCCTTGAACAGTAGCAATTTACACCCCTGTGCTTTATGCGATAGTGAGCCTTTCGGTTGAAATGTGCACAAGGATGAAACATGAAAGACGAAACGCTCTCCATTCACGCTGGCTACCAAACGGACCCAACCACCAAATCTGTCGCAACGCCTATCTATCAAACCGTTGCCTATGAATTTGACAGCGCTCAACATGGTGCTGATCTGTTCAACCTTGCCGTGCCGGGAAATATCTATACCCGCATTATGAACCCAACCAATGATGTGCTTGAGCAACGCATGGCAGCTTTGGAAGGCGGTATAGCGGGTCTGGTGGTCAGTGCCGGTAGCGCTGCCATCAACTATGCCATCCAAACACTGGCGGAAATCGGTGATAACATTGTGTCTACCCCACAGCTGTACGGTGGCACTTATACCCTGTTCGCACACATGCTGCCAAAGCAAGGTATTGAAGTCCGATTTGCAAAAGACGACAAACCAGAAAGCCTCGCGGCATTGATTGATGAAAAAACAAAAGCCGTTTATTGCGAGAGCATTGGTAACCCTGCAGGCAACATTGTCGATTTAGCCAAAATCGCTGAACTGGCTCATGCACAAGGTGTGCCTGTCATCGTCGACAACACAGTCGCAACACCTGTGCTTTGCAAACCGATTGAGCACGGTGCGGACATCGTTGTTCACTCATTGACAAAATATGTGGGCGGTCACGGTACAACGCTTGGTGGTGTTATTGTCGATTCAGGTAAATTCCCTTGGGCACAGCACAAAGCGCGCTTCCCTGTGTTTAACCAACCAGAGCCTTCTTATCACGGCGTGGTTTACACCGAAGCCTTTGGCGACGCAGCTTTTATTGGCCGCGCACGGACCGTTCCACTTCGCAATACTGGCGCTGCTTTGTCTCCGATGAATGCCTTTATGTTGATGCAAGGACTAGAAACCTTGTCTCTTCGCATGGAACGCCATGTTGAGAACGCCCTTAAAGTCGCTGAATATCTGAAAGGACACGAGAAAGTGAGCTGGGTCAGCTATGCGGGTCTACCTGATTCTGCGTTTTATGATCTTGCGAAAAAATACATGGATGGGAAGCCATCAGCGATTCTTTCTTTTGGGTTGAAAGAAGGTTATGACGCAGGTGTGAGTTTCTATGACGCGCTGGGCTTGTTTAAACGATTGGTTAACATTGGTGATGCAAAATCATTGGCATGCCACCCAGCCTCTACCACGCATCGTCAATTGAGTGCAGAAGAGCAAGCACAGGCGGGCGTCTCGCCAGAGATGATTCGACTGTCTGTAGGTATTGAGCACATTGACGATATTATTGCTGACTTGGAGCAAGCGCTAAACGCTTAGTCCATACTCGCCCTAACCATTTGACACGTAAAGCTCGCCTCGGCGGGCTTTATCTTTTTCTATTACATAGGAAAAACGTCTAACACACAGAAAAAAAAGCAAAAAGTCGTTAAAGGTTTTGGCTTTGACGTCGATAAACAGGAGGTACCCAGAAGAACTGCTGAGAATTATGCAAATCCACGCGCTCGACAAAGCCCAACTTATTACTGATGTACAGCTAGGTGATCACCTAAGTCATGCTGTTACACAGGGCCGTCGTTCGGATTTTGCTTTAATGCTTGCACTACTTTCTACTGACGCAACAGAAACAACCCCTCTCAACCCTCCATACCCTGAAAAAGCAACCGAGGCCGATCTTCGTCAAGCGCTGAATTTGCCTGAGCCTACGCGCCTGATTGCAGAAGAAAAAGATTATGAGTTGTGCGGAACGCAAGCCGATGCATTCCACAAAGCCGGTATCGCCAGCGCAAGATTAAATCACTGTGTCGCACCGTCAGCATTACATTTTCCTGCCATTGGAACGCACAATTTGGGCGAAGATGTTTATCATAATCTCTCAGGACATCAGAGAAGACAGCTTGCGGCTGAAAATCCTACAACTACCGCACTTGATCCGGTAAATCTATACCATCAATTAGTGACGGCCAAGCGCTATCAAGAGCTTAACATCCAAGCTTAATCCCTTGATTATTAAGGACAGATAGCTTCCCACTAACATAGCTAATTTAATACTTCAACTTCTTCCACCCAAAAAAACATAACTGTGATCACTTACTAAAAAAATCACTTTGCACACAGTTTGCACACACATTTTTGAACAATTTCACATCGCTTTCTCAAATCATGGTCCAAGATTGTTATCCACCCGTTGAAAAGCTGGGTATAAGTTGTTAGTTAATGCCGTATAACAATGTAATAAGTCGGAACAAATTGAGAAAGGTCAGACAATGGATATCGCAAAATCCGTCATTGTGATTACTGCAGCAGGCACCCCAACTGGACGTGCAATGGCTGAATATTTCTGCAAGCTGAACGCACGTGTTGCTTTGGTCGATACCGAGCGTCAAAAGCTGCAAACAACTTATGATTCGTGCATGAGGTCGGGCGGCATTTGCTACTCATTCTCTCTCGCAAGTCGAAGCGTTGAGAACATTTCCTTCCTGTTTGAGGAAATAAATCGCGAAATGGGTGCGGTAGACGTACTGATTAATTATTGGCAAGCGAGTTGTTTGCCTAGCCTGTTGGCAAGCAATGATACCGTTGACCAAACCATCGCTGATGTTGCTTCTAATCTTTATCTTTTCGGACGCGGCGCTGCATTCAATATGCTCGATCGAGGCCGCAAAGGTGTCATCGTGAATATTCCCGGCTTGCAAGCTGAGATGGGGCGCGACCAAAGCCTTGATAGTTCAAATGCTGTTATTCGTGGTTTAACCCGTAGCTGGGCGCAAGAATTAGAACATGCCAATATTCGTGTAGGTGGGGTACTTCCCCGCAAACGTCATTATGAGAATGGCAAAGTCCATTATCACCCTGCGGTTAACTACGACATGATTGATGGTGCCGCATACATCGTTGAAAACGACAGTTTCACCGGCCGTATATTAGAAGCTGCAAGTTAATCGGTTGGTGAACTTTGCCGTAGCCGCTTCTGTACCCTTTTCCTTGAAATGACCTAAATTCCGACAATTGGCGATGCCCATTGTCAGGGCTTATTCGCTTCAAAGGGTATTTACCACTGCCAATAAAAAAGCCCGCGAAAGCGGGCTTTTTCTATCAGGTCAGCGGATTACGCTTTTGCTGATTCTTTTTTTGCTTTTGCAGCAGGCTTAGCAGCTACATCACGGTCTTCTTTCTTCTTGATAACCGTTGTACCTTCGAAAGTTTCACCTTCAACAAAGGCTGTGCCGTAGTAAGAAGAAACCAGCACTTCTTTCAGCTCAGTGATAAGCGGGTAACGTGGGTTCGCACCAGTACATTGGTCATCGAACGCTTCTACTGCTAGGCCGTCAAGCTTCGCGTGGAAATCAGCTTCAGACACACCAGCCGCTTGGATAGACAATGGAATGTCCAAGTCAACTTTCAGTTCTTCCAGCCACGTTAGCAGACGCTCAATTTTCTGAGCAGTACGGTCGCCTGGCTGTGCCAGACCCAGGTGCTCAGCAACTTCTGCGTAGCGACGACGTGCTTGTGGGCGGTCGTACTGAGAGAATGCAGTTTGCTTCGTTGGGTTGTCGTTTGCGTTGTAACGAACCACGTTAGAAATCAGTAGTGCGTTCGCCAAGCCGTGTGGCAGGTGGAACTCAGCACCGATTTTGTGCGCCATTGAGTGACAAACACCTAGGAATGCGTTAGCAAACGCGATACCTGCGATAGTCGCTGCATTGTGCACTTTCTCACGTGCGATTGGGTCAGTTGCGCCGTTCGCGTAGCTAGATGGCAGGTATTCTTTCAGCATCTTCAGAGCTTGAAGCGCTTGGCCATCAGAGTATTCGTTCGCAAGAACAGATACGTAAGCTTCTAGTGCGTGAGTCACTGCATCGTAACCACCGAATGCGGTTAGCGACTTAGGCATGTTCATCACCAAGTTCGCATCTACGATTGCCATTTGTGGCGTCAACTCGTAATCAGCCAGTGGGTATTTCGCGCCAGTCTTGTCGTCAGTTACAACCGCAAATGGTGTGACTTCTGAACCGGTACCTGAAGTGGTAGTGATACATACCAATTCTGCTTTTTTACCCATTTTAGGGAACTTGTAGATACGTTTACGGATGTCCATAAAGCGCATTGCTAGTTCTTCGAAATGCGTTTCTGGGTGCTCGTACATTACCCACATGATTTTCGCTGCGTCCATCGGTGAACCGCCGCCAAGTGCGATGATGACGTCAGGTTGGAAGCTCTGCATTGCTGCAGCACCTTTCTCTACAACAGACAGTGTTGGGTCAGCTTCAACTTCGAAGAACGTCTGAACTTCCATGCCTTGTGCTTTCAGCAACGCAACGATTTCGTCAGAGTAACCGTTGTTAAACAGGAAGCGGTCAGTCACGATCATTGCGCGTTTCTTACCTTCCAAATCGCCAAGAGCGATTGGCAGGCTACCACGACGGAAGTAGATTGATTTAGGTAGTTTGTGCCACAGCATATTCTCAGCTCGCTTCGCTACAGTCTTCTTGTTGATAAGGTGCTTAGGACCAACGTTCTCAGAAATCGAGTTACCGCCCCAAGAACCACAACCCAAGGTCAGTGATGGTGCAACATTGAAGTTGTACAGGTCACCGATACCACCGTGAGTGGTTGGGATGTTGATAAGAATACGTGCAGTTTTCATCTTGTCACCGAAGTAACGGATGCGATCTTGGTTGACGTCTTGGTTAGTGTACAGACCAGAAGTGTGGCCGATACCGCCGATTTCTACCATGGTCACTGCTTGAGCAACAGCGTCTTCGAAATCGTCAGCGCGGAACAGACCCAGTGTTGGAGACAGTTTCTCGTGAGCGAACTCATCGTCATAAGACACTTTACCTAGGCCTTCACCGATAAGTACTTTGGTGTCTGCTGGCACAGTAACACCTGCCATTTCAGCAATCTTAACGGCTGGCTGACCAACGATTTTCGCGTTTAGTGCGCCGTCAATCAACAGAACTTTACGCACTTTCGCTGCGTCGTCTTTGTTCAATACGTGTGCTTTGTGAGAAGCGAAACGCTCTTTTACTTCTTCGTAAACAGAATCCACAACGATTGCTGCTTGCTCAGACGCACATACTACGCCGTTATCAAACGTTTTAGACATCAGGATAGAGGCAACTGCACGCTTAATGTCAGCTGTTTCATCGATAACAACAGGAACGTTACCCGCACCTACACCGATGGCTGGTTTACCAGAAGAGTAAGCCGCTTTAACCATGCCTGGGCCGCCAGTTGCAAGGATAAGGTTGATGTCGTCGTGCTTCATTAGAAGGTTTGACAATTCAACTGATGGCTCATCGATCCAGCCGATGATGTCTTTTGGCGCGCCAGCAGCAACAGCAGCATCAAGAACCAGCTTCGCAGCATCATTCGTTGAGTTTTTAGCACGTGGGTGTGGCGAGAAGATAATACCGTTACGGGTCTTCAAAGAGATGAGAGATTTGAAGATAGCCGTTGAAGTTGGGTTGGTCGTAGGGACGATACCGCAGATGATGCCTACTGGCTCAGCGATAGTGAAAGTACCGAACTCGTCGTTCTCTTCCAAGATGCCGCAGGTTTTTTCATCTTTGTATTTGTTGTAGATAAATTCAGAAGCAAAGTGGTTTTTAATAACTTTGTCTTCGACAATACCCATGCCAGATTCTGCAACAGCCTGTTGGGCTAATGGGATACGGGCATTGTTCGCCGCCAAAGAGGCCGCGCGGAAAATTTTGTCGACTTGCTCTTGCGAGAAAGTGGCGAACTCTTTCTGTGCGTTCTTTACACGCTCAACCATTGCATTGAGTTCGGCTACGTTAGTTACAGGCATAGTTGTCTCCTACATACCTAAAGTTTAAAAATCATTTAGTAACTACATGCTCATTTGATTAGAGGCCTAAACAACTCACATTACCCGTGAGCCTTGGCTAGCATTTAGTAAATAACTTTCAAAACTGATTATAGATTTTCAGAGAAGCAGAAAGTTGATCCGGATCATGTGTAATAAACTTTCATAAAGTTTTTCACCACCTGCTCAATTTTCAATCAAAAGGCTCTACAATCCACGTTTTGAAAGCTTAAAACCACATTAAAACTACGAGAATGTAACACATACGCCCCGTGTCTCACACACTTGCACAACGACTTTTTGTTTTAAAAAAATTACAACACACTCTAATGTGACACATATCACATATGTTAAATTGGTCATATGTGTCTGCCATACTTTCCAGCCAAAAACTCTCGATTACATTTAGAGCACTCAGGGTTGAAGCGCCTATTTTTGCAGCATCTAGGCCTTTCCACTCTTCTCTATGCATTGTCATGTTATCTACTGATTGGCATTTAACATTTCGTCGCTATACTAGCGCCCGCGATTGCTTTTTTGCGATCAATACCATATGTCCATTTTTCACCGACCGAGTGATTGGAAATGAATAGCATTGAGCTTGTAATATTTTTTCAGTTTTTCATTGGGTTGTTTGCTGCGGTAAACCCACTTGGCATCATGCCTATCTTTGTTTCATTAACCGCTCACTTAGATCCGGCCGAGCGCAACAAAACGGCATACACCGCCAGCATTGCTGTCGCTGCTATTCTGGTTGTGGCATTGCTCGCTGGGCAGCTGCTTTTGGATGTGTTTAGCATTTCGCTAGATTCGTTTCGAGTCGCCGGCGGTATGCTACTTGTTAGCATTGCCTTCACCATGATGAATGGTAAGTTGGGCGAAGATAAGCAGAACAAGCAAGAACAGTCTGAGTCGATCAGTCGTGAACAGATCGGCGTCGTACCGTTAGCAATGCCTCTTCTTGCTGGCCCTGGTGCAATAAGTTCTACCATCGTGTATTCAAGTCGCTACCCGAACTCAGTCGATACCATCGGTTTGATTGTCACCATTTGTGTCTTTACAGCCGGCATCTGGGGTTTATTCAGATTAGCGCCTGCCATCGTGAAGTTTCTGGGGCAAACAGGCATCAACGTGATCACGCGTATTATGGGTTTGATTCTTGGCGCATTGGGCATTGAGTTTATTGCCAACGGGATGAGAGCGTTGTTTCCCGGATTAGGCGGATAAACTAAACACCAAAAACATTAAACAAATAAGAAGAGAGGAGCCGAGCGGCTCCTTTCTTCTTTAATGCGTATTAAGAAACAGCATGGCGTATTTAGAACATGTAACGTGCGCCAGCTTGTAGCTGGTTGTCATTAATTTGCCCATCAAGACGATTAAATTCATACCCCGCATAAGCAACAAAATCACTCGTCACGTTATAAACACCTTCAATCGCGTTGTAGTTCACGCTGTATTCACCACTTTGTGCGGCTGGAAAATCAGACGTTCTGTAGTTGTACACATAACGGAAGATAAAGTCATCGAGGGTATAAGCTGTCGCGACTTCAAACCCACTCACATCCACATTGTTGACTTCACCGTTCACATAAACACCACCAATGTAGAAATCACCTACCGTGTAGGCGGCTGCTATATTGTATTGATCGACATCCAGACTCGTTTGCTCTCCTGAAACATAGCCAACACCAAATTGAAGCCCCACTGGAGAGTTATAGAAAAGGGAGCCCCCTGTGGTGTAATTTCCTTTCGAATCATCTCTCACATAGTTGAGCGTAGCGGTAAGATCTAAGGGCAATTGAGCAAGATAAACGAAGTTATTCTCTAGCTCATCTTGGTTCCCTGTAATGATATCTGACGCGCTCCCACCAAAAGTTTCCATAATATCAGTGACGTTGGTTAGTACGACTTGAGACGAGTCTTGTTGCCCATAAGAAAGCGCGCCGTAATCCGTGCCCACCCCAACGTACATATAGCGATTTTTGCTGTCAGAGCTATCTGAATAGATTTCACCACTGTAGTAGCCAAAGACTTTGATGGACTCTGTCACCTTAGTGCTTCCGTCCAAATTCCCTCGAATACGACTGATGTCATCAAAAGCGCTATTGTCAGCGGTTTTGTTTGCATCAGAAATATTAAAGCGCGGCTCAATGCGCCCAGTCACTGTAAGAGAAGATTCATCAGTCGAATAAACAGTGTACGCATAAGATGTCGTTGAGAGGAAAGAACTAAGAATCGCTGTTACTAGGAATGGTTTATTCATGAGCTATCCTTCATTGCCTGTGATTGATATGACCGATATCGAGTCGAGCATCTCCTTTCGGACTCTCTTCAACTAAAGATAAATCGCAGCCATCTAGGTTCAATGTAACCAACAGAAATGATGGGATATTACTGAGTTATTCTTGTTTTAATGTTGAGAAAGTCAGACAAAATCAAGCACAGTGCTTTCACTAATCTCTATATATTCAAAACTATCAAAGAATTAGAGATGGAAGAAAAAGTAGACCGATAAATGCAGTATTCGGAAGGATGGTTATTGATGCAGCCGTGATAATAATTACAGATATAAAAAAACGGAGCGCGCGCTCCGTTTTCAGTTTCTAGATAATGCTAATTTGGGTTGATTACTTACGACGCCACGATGTGCCACCAGCACCGTCTTCAAGGACGACGTTCAGCGCAGCCAGCGCATCACGTGCAGCATCAGCTGCTGCCCAATCTTTGTTTGTGCGTGCATCGTTACGTGCTTTGATCAGCGCTTCAATTTCAGCCACTTCATCGCCGCCGCCCTGCGCGTTACCTTGCAAGAAGGCTTCTGGGTCTTGACCAAGCAGACCCAACACATCAGCGAGTTCACGCATACGAGCAGCCAGTTTTGATGCCGCCACAACGTCTTCTATTTTCAGGCGGTTAATTTCACGCACCATATCAAACAACACGGAATACGCTTCTGGTGTGTTGAAATCATCATTCATTGCCGCTTTAAAGCGCTCAACAAATGCCTCACCACCTTCAGCTTCAACCGACGAATCCAAGCCGCGAAGTGCGGTGTACAAACGCTCCATCGCTGAACGTGCTTGTTTGAGGTTTTCTTCGCTGTAATTCAGCTGACTACGGTAGTGACCTGACATCAGAAAATAGCGAACCGTTTCGGCATCGTAATGTGCTAGCACGTCACGGATGGTGAAAAAGTTGTCCAGTGATTTTGACATCTTTTCACGGTCAATCATCACCATGCCGCTGTGCATCCAGGTATTCACATACTGGGTATCATGGGCACAGCAAGATTGCGCAATTTCGTTTTCGTGGTGTGGGAACGTTAAATCTGAGCCGCCGCCATGAATATCAAAATGGTTACCCAAAATTGCTGAGTTCATCGCTGAACATTCGATGTGCCACCCCGGGCGACCGGGTCCCCATGGCGATTCCCACGTCGGTTCACCTGGCTTGGACATTTTCCAAAGCACGAAATCAAGTGGGCTCTTCTTCGCTTCTTCAACGTCAACACGGGCGCCCGCTTGAAGTTGATCCAAGTCTTGGCGCGATAGCTTGCCGTAATCGTCAAATTTCGCGACTTCAAACAACACATCGCCATTGGATGCGACATAAGCAAACCCGCGTTCGATCAAGCGTTCGACCAATTCAATAATTTCAGCAATAAATTGCGTTGCTCGCGGCTCAACATCTGGGCGCTTCATGTTCAATGCATCGAAATCGGCGTGCATTTCCCCGATCAGTCGATTGGTCAGTGAGTCACAGCTTTCGCCGTTCTCAGCTGCACGTTTGATAATTTTGTCGTCAATATCTGTAATGTTGCGAACAAAATTGAGGTCATAACCCAAAAATCGCAGGTAGCGCGAAACAACATCGAAAGAAACAAAGGTGCGACCATGGCCGATGTGACACAAATCGTAGATGGTAACCCCACACACATACATGCCAACCTTGCCAGGATGGATAGGTGTAAATTCTTCTTTTTTCTTGGTGAGGGAATTGTAGATTTTCAACATGGCCGTCGGGTTACCCATTACAATAATTAACGTAATTTAATGACTGTATATTACACCTTTTCCTTTCGTTTAAGGCAAGGCTATATGCCCAAGCGACTTGAAAGTACGGGAATTAAGATACCGTATGCCATGACTTACCTGCACTCTGCGGTTTTTTATGCGGCGATCGGTTGAATGTCACGCCCGTTGGGATAGAATCATCGGTCTAAAGCTTAATGCTCTTTTAAGGAACTCAACATGGTTACGCTTCATACCAACTTTGGTGATATCAAAATCCAACTTAATGCAGAAAAAGCACCAGTAACAGCAGCGAACTTCCTGCAGTACTGTCGTGACGGTTTCTATAATGGCACTCTGTTCCACCGTGTTATTGATGGCTTCATGATCCAGGGCGGTGGCATGATTTCTGGCATGGAAGAGAAAGAGTCAGGCGCGTCAATCAAGAACGAAGCAAACAATGGTCTGAGCAACAAAATCGGCACCCTTGCGATGGCTCGTACCATGGAACCTCATTCAGCCAGTTCACAGTTCTTCATCAACGTTGGCAACAACACCTTCCTAGATCACAAATCTGAATCTATGGACGGCTGGGGTTACTGCGTATTCGGCGAAGTGGTTGAAGGCATGGACGTGGTTAACAAGATCAAAGACGTAGCAACCGGCAACTGGGGCTATGTACATCAAGATGTACCTGTTGAAGAAGTGATCATCAACAACGTGACCATCGAAGAATAAGGTGGCAACGGGCAGTGGCTCCCTCCACTGCCCTTTTATCTATGACCATACTATTTATTGCAGATCTTCATCTCAGTCCATCTCATCCAGACATTACTGATTGCTTCTTCCGTTTTATGGAACAAGAAGCACCGTCAGCCAGCGCACTCTATGTGCTTGGGGATTTGTTTGAATCATGGATAGGTGATGACGAAGAAACGCCACTACAATGTGATGTCGCCAACGCCTTTAAAACGCTGAGTGCTAAAGGTGTGCCAATCTATTTCATCCACGGCAACCGCGATTTTATGATTGGAAAGCGCTTCGCGAAATCCGCTGGCATGACGCTGCTTCCTGAGCACCATGTTATTGACTTATTTGGCGAGCCAACGCTCATCATGCATGGTGACACCCTGTGCATCCAGGATGAGGCATACCAACGCTACCGCAAGAAAGTTCACAATAAATTTACGCAATGGCTATTCCGTCGATTGCCGCTTTCAACACGACAGAAGATTGGTCAGAAGATCCGCTCAAGCAGCTCGTCAAACAACCAAGAAAAGCCACAAGAAATCATGGATGTCGATCAGAATGAAGTCACCCGAGTGATGCAAGCTTACGGTGTCAAACAACTGATCCATGGTCACACCCATCGCCCAAATATTCATACTTTGTCGATCGGGACTGATCTTGCGCAACGAATTGTTCTTGGCGATTGGTACACTCAAGGGTCTGTTCTCGCTTGCACCCCAGAAGGCTGCACGCTAGAAGCGCGAAAATTCCAAAACTAACCATATTTCTTCAGCTAAATCTGACATTTCAAGATTAAAAAAGTATTATTTACTTAATTAATTTTCTTCGCGAAATATCAGACTTATTTGGCACTCTCGATTTTGAGACGGAGTATACACTTAGTTTTATATTGATTTGCTTGAAGGTACTGTGGCTTTCTATGAGTTCGAACTTTGCAAGACAAGCGATTTTTGATATTCATAAGCAAGTAATCGCTTATGAGTTTTTGTTTCGTGATGGATTTCGAGACTCGTTCCCGGGTATTGCTTCTGACGTAGCCACGCAGAGCATACTCAATGACCTCTTTATCGAAGGCAATATCACTCAGGAAGCTGTCTCTGATGGCTTACCATGCTTCGTGAATTTCTCTTACCAAAGCCTAATTGATGGCACTGCTCTTCAGTACCCACCAGAAAATCTTGTGGTCGAAGTGTTGGAAGATTGTCCGGCAGACTCGGTACTGTTTGAGAAGTTGATTGATTTAAGAGCCAAAGGATACTGCATCGCATTTGACGACTTTATCCCGTCGACTGATTGGATCCCTTTTCTTGGCCTTGCCGACATTATCAAAATTGATTTTCGCGCACAGTCACTGGATTCAATTACTCGCTTTGTGCAGGAATATCGAGAAAAGTTCAGCTTCAAGTTGTTAGCGGAAAAAATTGAAACCAAAGAGGAATATCACTTCGCACGTGAACTCGGTTTCGATCTCTTTCAAGGCTATCAACTGAGTAAACCTGAACGCATGCCCTATCCGTTTGTTGCTTAACTTTGTTACTTAGCTTTGTTGCTTAGTTTTGCTAAATAGCTTGGTTAAATCGCGATAGCAAATGACAAAGAAAAAGGAGCCAGTAGGCTCCTTTTTGTCGTTTCAATGCGCTCGGTTTTTATCGCGTTCCACGCTTATTTCATTGTCGGCATGACAAAATCTGCGTTGGCGCGAATGCCTGTGGGCCATCGAGCCGTAATGGCTTTTCGACGTGTATAAAAACGTACGCCATCTGGCCCATGCATATGAAGAGGCCCAAACAAAGAACGTTTCCAGCCACCAAAGCTATGAAACGCCATGGGCACAGGAATGGGCACATTCACACCCACCATGCCCACCTGAATTTCATGGCAGAACTGCCTTGCCGCATCGCCATTTTGCGTGAAAATTGCGGTTCCATTGCCAAACTCATGTTCATTGATAAGCTTCACGGCGGTGGCATAATCTGGCACACGCACAACCGCCAGAACAGGACCAAAAATCTCATCACGATAAATAGTCATATCCTCGGTGACGTTATCAAACAGACAACCACCGAGGAAGAAACCGTCGCCGCCGCCCTCTGCAACCACACCTCGACCATCAACCACCAGCGTTGCCCCTTCGGCAACACCCGCGGCCACATAGCCTTCTACTTTCTTTAAATGCTCGGCGGTGACCAAAGGCCCCATTTCCATGCCTTCAATCACGCCATTACCAACACGCAACGCTTTCACTTTTGGGGTTAACTTTTCAATCAATGCATCAGCGACGTTGCCGACGGCTACCGCAACGGAAATCGCCATACAGCGTTCGCCTGCCGAACCATATGCCGCGCCCATTAATGCAGCAACGGCTTGATCAAGGTCGGCATCTGGCATCACCACCATGTGATTTTTCGCGCCGCCCAATGCCTGAACACGTTTGCCATGCGCAGAGGCTGTGCTGTAAATGTATTCGGCAATGGGTGTTGAGCCGACAAAGCTAACAGCTTGCACATCGGGGTGAGTCAACAGCACATCAACCGCTTCTTTATCACCGTTCACCACATTGAATACGCCATCTGGCAATCCCGCTTCCGTTAATAGCTCGGCGATACGCATCGTCGAACTCGGATCTTTTTCCGACGGCTTCATAATAAAGGTATTGCCACAAGCAATCGCAATCGGGAACATCCACATGGGTACCATGATCGGGAAGTTAAACGGCGAAATTCCCGTCACAACACCGAGTGGCTGGTTAAGCGACCAAGCATCAATACCGGTACCAATTTGTTCGGTCATCTCGCCTTTCAACAAGTGTGGAATACCGCATGCAAATTCCACCACCTCCAAGCCGCGGGTCAGCTCACCTTTGGCATCATCGAGCACTTTGCCATGTTCTTTGGTGATCAACGCCGCCAACTCGTCGATGTTTTCTTCCACTAGCGCTTTGAACTTAAACATCACACGAGCACGGCGCAGCGGTGACATTTCGGACCACGCTGGAAACGCCGCTTTTGCCGCAGCAATAGCAGACTCGGTTTCAGACACCGACGCCAAAGAAACGTCACCACACACCTTTCCGGTGGCTGGATTAAACAACGATTGTTTTCTTTCACTCGCAGCAGTGTATTTACCATCAATGTAATGTGTCACAGACATATCCCTATATTCCTCAGTTAACTCATAACGCGTTTTTGATGGCGCGTTCCAGCGTGCTGACCATCTGATCAATGTGTTTTGATTCCAAAATCAATGGCGGTGACATGGCGATGATGTCGCCGGATGCGCGCACCAAGACACCGTCGTAAAAGCTTCGTGTAAACACGTCGTAGCCACGTTTTCCAATCCCTTTCTCGCTTGGCGCAAGTTGAATACCTGCGATAATGCCCGCATTCCGGACATCGATAACGTTGGCATGGCTTGCAAGGGAATGAACGGCATCTTGCCATTCCGTTTCCATTTCGCGGGCATGCTCAAACAGCTTTTCATCTCGGTAGATATTCAGTGATGCGAGCGCGGCGGCGGCGGCAACGGGATGACCCGAATAGGTATAGCCATGAAAGAATTCAATGGTGTCTTCCGGCGCATTCATACACGTATCGTAAATTCGCTCGCTCACCAACACTGCGCCCATTGGGATCGCGCCATTGGTCAAGGCTTTCGCCGTGGTGATCATGTCCGGTGTCACATCCCAACGCTGTGCGGCAAACGCATCACCCATCCGACCAAATGCGGTGATCACTTCATCGAAGATCAGCAAAATGTCATGTTTGGTCGTAATTTCACGCAGACGTTTCAAATAGCCAACGGGTGGCAATACCACACCGCCAGAGCCAGACATAGGTTCAACAATAACGGCAGCAATGTTCTCAGCGCCGTGCAGGGCAACCAATTGCTCAAGCGCCTCCGCTTTCTCTATACCGTTTTCTGGTAATCCTTTAGAGAACGCATTTTTCTGCATATCCAGCGTATGAGGAAGATGCGCGACACTCGGTAAAAGCTGGCCGTTAAACGCTTTACGGTTGTTGACCATGCCACCGACAGAAATACCACCAAATCCAGTACCGTGATAACCCAACTCACGACCAATCAACATCGTGCGATTGGAGTGACCTCGAGCACGTTGGTAAGCCAACGCAATCTTCAACGCCGTGTCGGCCGATTCAGAACCTGAATTAGTGAAAAATACGCGGTTTAGGTCGCTGGGTGCCATGTCAGCCAAACGCTCAGCCAACTCAAACGGCAAAGGATGCCCCATCTGGAACGTTGGCGCGTAATCCAACTCTGAGATCTGACGGCTCACCGCTTCAGAAATCTCGCGTCGGCTATGACCCGCGTTACAACACCAAAGGCCCGCAGTTGCATCAAGCACTGAATTGCCTTCAACATCTTCGTAATACATGCCTTTCGCTTTTGCGAGTAAGCGAGGGGTCGCTTTGTATTGTCGATTTGCGGTGAAAGGCATCCAGAAATTATCCAGATTCACTCCCTCACTTTGTGGTTTTTTCACTGCCATCGTCAAGTATCCTTACATGCCGTCATTATTGTTAATGAGTTGTTGCTGAATGAGCAATATTTGCAATACTATGTCAAATATAACGAACAGTAAATGGGTTATGTTCAAGATAAAAACAATTAATCGCACTATTTGTAAAATATTTTGAAATAGTGCACAGTGGCAAAAAATCGGCAATTAACATGGATTAAGGGGCAGATATGACTTCTCGCACGTCTCGTCAAGACTGGGATTCGTTGGCAAATACGCTGACAATTAAGGGCCAAGCTTTCATCAATGGGGAACGCCGAGACGCCGTATCTGGCGACACGTTTCCCTGTCTTAGTCCTATCGACGGCCGAACACTTGCCCAGGTCGCCAGTTGCGATCTGGATGATGCCAATCTGGCCGTGGCCAACGCCCGTGAAACATTCGAATCTGGCGTGTGGGCGCATCTTCCTCCCGCTGAACGAAAAAAAGTGGTTATCCGTTTTGCTGAGCTTATTGAAGCAAACGGTGACGAGTTAGCGCTACTTGAAACCCTCGATATGGGTAAACCTATTCGCTATTCAAAAGCGGTGGATGTTAACGGTGCAGCGCGGGCAATACGCTGGTCTGGCGAAGCGGTTGACAAAATTTACGATGAAATCGCCCCAACACCTCACAATGAAATTGGGATGATCACGCGAGAGCCTATCGGTGTTGTCGCGGCTATTGTGCCTTGGAACTTCCCGATGTTAATGGCGTGCTGGAAACTCGGCCCTGCGTTGGCTTCTGGTAACTCCGTCATCTTAAAACCCTCAGAGAAGTCACCATTAACGGCTATTCGATTGGGTGAGCTTGCTCTTGAAGCGGGTATGCCAAAAGGTGTACTTAACGTGTTACCGGGCTTTGGTCACACTGTGGGTAAAGCCCTCGCTTTACACATGGATGTCGACACGCTGGTGTTCACCGGCTCCACCAAAATAGCCAAGCAGTTGATGATCTATGCGGGTGAATCGAACATGAAGCGTGTTTGGCTCGAAGCTGGCGGAAAAAGCCCGAACATTGTCTTTGCTGACGCCCCAGACTTAGATGCCGCGGCTGCTTCTGCCGCATCTGCGATCGCTTTTAACCAAGGCGAAGTGTGCACTGCAGGCTCTCGATTGTTGGTAGAAGCCTCCATCAAAGATGCCTTTGTGGCGAAGGTGGTTGATCAACTAAAAAGCTGGCAGCCGGGTCACCCGCTTGACCCAGAAACGCAAGTCGGCGCTGTCGTCGATCAGCAGCAACTTGATACGGTATTGAGCTATATCGAAAAAGGCACACAAGGCGGTGCAACCATGGTTTGTGGTGGTAGTCGTGTTATGCCAGAAACCGGTGGATTATTCATTGAGCCTACTGTGTTCGATAACGTGAACAATGACATGTCTATCGCGCGCGAAGAGATCTTTGGCCCCGTGCTCTCTGTCATCACGTTTGAAACGCAAGAGCAGGCTGTAGCAATTGCCAATGATACGGATTATGGCCTCGCGTCAGCGGTGTGGACATCGGACATTTCCAAAGCCCACAAAACCGCGAAGGCACTACGCACTGGCATGGTGTGGATTAATCACTACGATGGCGGCGACATGACGGCACCGTTTGGGGGTTATAAGCAATCAGGCAACGGTCGCGATAAATCGCTTCACGCGTTTGAAAAATACACCGAAGTCAAAGCCACGTGGATTGCGTTCTGATCAGCCAAAACCCACGCTTATGGGCGATAGCAATCGATAAGTAATCAATACAAAAAGACCCAGCACAGCTGGGTCTATTCCCTTTGCGTCAGCCACTTTTTTAGCGTTACGCTTTCAACGCCGTGGTGATCACGATTTTGCTTTCTAGGGTTTTATGAACCGGGCATTTGTCCGCTATTTCCAACAAGCGTTGTCGTTCATCGTCCGTCAAGTTGCCAAACAACGCAATTTCACGCGCAAGCACTTCCACTTTAGAATGCTCATCATCGCAGTGCTCACAGTCGTCGCCATATTGGCGGCTATGTGACAGCGTGACTTTGACATCATCAAGTGGCAGGTTTTTGCGGTTCGCATACATACGAAGCGTCATGGAAGTACATGCACCTAGCCCCGCAAGCAAATGCTCATAGGGATCGGGCCCTAAATTGTCACCGCCGAAATCCACAGGTTCGTCCGCAAACCATTGGTGATGATCGGTTTGAATAGTGCGGGTAAATTGCTTGTTGTGCTCAGTCACTCGCACCTCACCACGTTTGATAGAGGTGCTGCTTTCTTTGATCGGCGACGCCAAATCAATGTAGCGGTGTGACCACGCGGCAATCAGTTCAGCGACATACTGAGCATCATCCTTGTTGGTCAGCAGATGATCAGCAGTGTCGAGCGTCACAAAACTTTTTGGGTGTTTGGCGCGAAGGTAAATTTTCTCCGCTTCTTTAATCGAAACGACGCTGTCTATTGGCGAGTGCATCACAAGCAATGGCACTCGAAGGGATTCAATATCGTCATTTTCGGTGCGAATGTCGTCAAGAAACTGCTTTTTGATGGTAAATGGACGACCCGCCAAGCTCACTTCTGCCTCGCCATCTGCATCAATTTTTTCCACATCAGCAGAAAATTGCTTTACGACATGTTCTGCATCCGCAGGTGCGCCAATGGTTGCCACAGCGGACACCTCAGGAATACGTTGCGCCGCAGATAACACGGCGCGTCCGCCAAGGCTATGACCAATCAATAACAAAGGCGCTTGATAGTGCTCACGAAGAAAATCGCCAGCGGCCACTAAATCGTTCACATTGGACGAGAAATTTGTGTTTGCAAAATCACCGTCACTGCCACCAAGACCCGTGAAGTCGAAGCGCAATACAGCGAAACCAATATTCACCAATGCCCGAGAGATACGAGATGCCGCCGCGACATCTTTTCCGCAAGTAAAGCAGTGGGCAAAAAGCGCGTAGCCACGTGCAGTATGTTCCGGGGTTTCCAACATGCCAGCAAGTATGTTGTTTCCACTGACAAAAGTGACTTTACTTCGTTTTCCAGCCATTTAGCTCTCCAGATAAGTTCACGGATACGTTCGCATTGTGAGTGAACGAGCACTAACAATCCTATCACTAACTGAAGAGACCGGAATGACGGAAAAAGTATGACAACACGTCTCTCATTTAGGCGAGAGACGTGAATAGATGGAAAGTTGGCTGGTGTGTTATTGCAGGATTTCTTTGATCTTGTGGTACGTCATACCAATTGCAAGCAATGGAGAGCGCAGTATCGGGCCACCAGGGAACGTCATGTGTTTCACTCGGGCAAACACATCAAAGCGTTCGGCTGTGCCTGAGATAGCTTCAGCAATCACCTTGCCCGCCATGTGCGTAGCATTCACACCGTGACCAGAATAGGCCTGCGCATAGAAAATGTTCGGTGCATCCGGTAAGCGCCCAATTTGAGGCAATCGATTCGCACCAATACCAATCATGCCGCCCCACTCGAAATCAATATTCGTCCCTTTTAGCTGCGGGAACACACGCTCAAGGTTTGGCAACAACGCGCCTGTAATGTCTTTTGGATCTTTGCCAGAATACGTACACAACCCACCAAACAGCAATCGGTTATCGCCGGATAGATGATAGTAATCCAGCGCGATACTGAGATCGGCAAACGCCATGTTCTTAGGGATCGTACTTTGTACTTGCTCATCCGTCAGCGGCTCGGTCGCAATGATGTAGCTCCCCGCAGGCAAGACTTTCCCGCCAATGTAAGACTCAAGCTTGTTGCCGATATAGGCATTGCCTGCCAAAAGCAAATACTGACACGTCACCTGCCCCTTGTTGGTTTTCACTACGGGCCTATTGCCTTTGATGATTTCAATCGCGGCGCTGTCTTCAAACATCTGCACACCCAAACTAGCCGCCGCCGCCGCTTCACCCGTCACGAGATTTAATGGATGCAAATGGCCGCTGCCCATATCAAGCATACCGCCAATATAGCGTTCTGAGCCGATAACCTCAGGCATCGCCTCTTTATCTAGCATGCGGATTTCATGGGCATAGCCACTTTGTTTTAGGCCATTGAAATCGTCTTCGAGTTCTTTCATGTGCGCGGGTTTCAACGCTAGATCGCAGTATCCCATGGTGAGATCGCAATCAATGTTAAACGCCCCGACGCGATCTTTAACGATCTCAACTGCTTCCACACCCATTTGATTGATAGCTTCAACGCCGTCTTTGCCTATCTGATTCGTGAATTGCTCAATGCCATGACCAATACCACGGATCAGTTCGCCGCCATTCCGTCCTGACGCTCCCCACCCAATCTTATTCGCTTCCAACACCACAACAGAGTAGCCACGTAGCGCGAGCTCTATGGCACTGTTCACGCCACTGAATCCACCACCGACAATGCAGATATCGGCCGTTATCGATTCAGTGAGTTCGGGATAGCGTTGCGGATACTTCGCGGTCGCCGCGTAGTAAGACTGTGTATGCGCTAATTTTGACGACGTAGAAGCCATGACAAACACTCTCTGTAAAATATAATCAACAAAGATTAACGTATTCTCTACATGAAGGTGAAGTGAAAAATATACACAGTGAGACGTCGATTAATATTCCGCCGCCCACCAACTTGACTCTTATCTCCCTCTGGGTACAAAGGCTAATCTGTCATCGCCACACATCACATTCCGTTTTCATATCAAATAAAGCGAGCATGAAACGGTAAATATTTTTTACATTATGGCTGTGCCATCACAAAACACTTGATTACCTCGGGCTAAGAAGTAGGATTGCTTGTTCAAAATCTATTACATTAGTGACTGATACATTCGAAACGAGGAGAGTCGGACATTGGATATTGGTGCCAACCTAAAGGCCGTAAGAAAAAGTCGTGGATTATCTCAGCGTGAATTGGCAAAACGCGCCGGTGTGACAAACAGCACTATCTCAATGATTGAGAAGAACAGTGTTAGCCCTTCTGTCAGTTCGCTCAAAAAAGTGTTGTCAGGTATTCCCCTTTCCCTCGTGGAGTTTTTCTCTGCGGATATCGGTCAAAGTGAGTCGGCACCGGTGATTTATCGCCAAACTGACTTATTGGAAATTGGCGATGACGCGGTTTCCATGAAGGTAGTTGGTAAAGACTATCCGAATCGTGCGCTGTCTGTACTCTCGGAGATCTACCCGCCAGGCTCGCACTCAGGTGACGATATGCTTCAGCATGAAGGCGAAGAAGCTGGACTGGTTATTGAGGGGAAATTGGAGCTTACCGTCGGCGATGACATTTATGTTCTAGAGGTGGGTGACAGCTATTACTTTGACAGTAATCGCCCCCACCGATTTGCCAATCCGTTTGATGATGAATGCCGTATTTTCAGCGCGACCACGCCTGCTAACTTCTAAAAAGAATCTCCTCGTAATAAAGCGCCCTTAATCTCGGGCGCTTCTTGTTGATAAAGCCATTTGTGCGGGGCTAGCTGTGACATCAAATCCCGAATTTGTCGCGCATCGTGTAATACCACGCACCCAGTGCTGAAAAAGGCACACTCAGTACATGTCCACCAGGGAAAGGTAAATGCGGTAAGCTCGCGAACGCATCATACCGCTCTGCTTGCCCGCGCAACACTTCCGACAACAAGCGCCCCGCCAAATGGGTATAAGTGACGCCATGACCGCTACAACCCTGCGAGTAGTAGATATTACTGCCTACCCGTCCCACCTGGGGCAGACGAGATAGCGTCATCAAGAAATTTCCTGTCCAGCGATAGTCAATTTTGACATTGCTGAGCTGAGGAAACGTTTTGAGCATTTTCGGGATAATAATCGCGTCAATATCCGCGGGATCGCGAGCGCCATAAACTACCCCTCCGCCATAAATCAGCCGTTTGTCGCCAGATAACCGAAAGTAATCCAACAAGTAATTACAGTCTTCCACACAGTAATCTTGAGGCAATAAGCTTTTGGCTTGGTCGTCCGTTAGCGGTTCGGTCGTGATCACCTGTGTGCCACAAGGCATCGATTTTGCGCGTAGCTCAGGCATCAATCCGCCCAAATAGGCATTGCCAGCAACAATCAAAAACGAAGCCGTCACAGAACCTTGCTCAGTAAACACTTTCACTGGCTCGCCACGCTCGATACGAATCGCCGCTGAATGCTCATAGATGTTAGCGCCCAAGCTTTCGACAGCAGCCGCTTCGCCTAATGCAAGGTTTAGCGGGTGAATATGCCCACCAGATTTATCGAGCAATCCCCCCACGTAGCGTTCGGTATCGACCATACTACGAATGTCATTCTGATTGATCATTTCAAGTTGGTCGTTACCATGGCGCTCCCAAAGCGCTTTTTGATGTTCAAGCTCGTGCATCTGTTTGGCATTCAGCGCCGCAAACACGCCGCCGTTTTTCAAATCGCATTCAATGTTGTATTTCTCAACGCGCTCACGAATGATTTTACCGCCCTCAAACGCCATCTCACCGAAAAGGCGGGCTTTCTCTTTACCCACCGTTTTCTCAATCACATCAATATCACGGCTGTAGCTGTTGACGATCTGGCCGCCATTGCGACCTGACGCGCCCCAGCCCACTCGCGCAGCCTCAAGCACAACAACATTAAACCCCGCTTCCAGCAGATGCAGTGCTGACGACAATCCGGTATAACCCGCGCCGATAATGCACACATCCGTGGTGACATCTTCTTTCAGTGTCTCACGCAACGGCGAGGGATTGGCAGACGCCGCATAATACGACGAGGCATGCTCTAACTGAGGGTTTTGGGTGCGTTGCTTCGATTCCATTGAACCTGCTTGCTGCTGCATGTGACGTTCCTACTGTTGTTCTAATTCTTGGTTGAGCCGTTTCATTTCTTCCTTGGACTTACGCTCAGAGCGGCGAGCGATATACCAAGAAATAAACGCAAACAACGACACAACCAGAATGATTAATGTGGCAAGGGCATTGATCTTCGGTGACACGCCCAGGCGCACAGAAGAGAACACCACCATAGGTAGCGTGGTTGACCCCGGCCCCGACACGAAGCTTGCGATAACCAGATCATCAAGAGACAAACTGAAGCTCAATAACCAACCCGCCACCAGCGCAGGCGCAATCATAGGGACAGTGATCACGAAGAAGACTTTCAGCGGGGTTGCCCCCAAATCCATGCCGGCTTCTTCAATCGAGAAATCCAATTCTCGCAAGCGCGATGACACCACCACCGCCACATACGCGGCGCAGAATGTCGAGTGTGCAATCCACACCGTTGTCATCCCGCGCTCAGCTGGCCAACCAAACAGCTCGCCCATTTGAACAAACAACAGCAACAGCGAAAGACCGATGATCACATCAGGCATGACCAGTGGCGCCGTGATCATGTTTGATAGCGTGAGCCTCCCCCATGAACGTCTAAACCGTGTCATTACAAACGCTGCAAGCGTGCCTATGATCACCGCCATGGTGGAGCTATAAAACGCGATGCGTAGGCTGGTCCAGACGGCTTGCAGGATCTGTTCATCTTTGAACAGTTCGATATACCACTTGGTGGAGAATCCGCCCCACACCGTCACTAGCTTTGAGGCATTAAATGAGTAGATCACCAAGATCAACATCGGCAAATAGAGAAACACTAACCCTACCCACAACATGACGGTTGAAAATTGCCAACGTTTCATCGGCTAGCCTCCATGTCCTTAGATTGATAGTGATGGAACAAGGTGATCGGAATGATCAACAGCGCCAACATCACAATCGCCAATGCCGAGGCAACAGGCCAATCACGGTTGTTAAAGAATTCTTGCCACAACACCTTACCAATCATCAGGGTTTCAGGGCCGCCAAGCAGCTCTGGTATCACGACTTCACCCACCACAGGAATAAACACCAACATGGAACCTGCAATCACACCGCCTTTCGACAAGGGCAATGTCACTTTCCAGAAAGTATTAAAGTTACGTGAGCCTAAATCAGCTGCCGCTTCGAGCAAGCTGCCATCGAGCTTGACGAGGTTGGCGTAAAGGGGCAGCACCATGAATGGCAAATAGGTATAAATAATACCGATGTACACCGCGACATTGGTGTTGAGGATCTGGATAGGGTCTGAAATCACACCGAGCCAGAGTAAAGAACTATTGATGATCCCCGAGTTACTCAATAGCCCCATCCAGGCATAAACACGGATCAAAAAAGAGGTCCAAGATGGCAACATGATAAGCAACAGCAGCACGGTCTGCATCCGTGCAGGTGCACGGGCAATCGCATAGGCCATCGGGTATCCCAATAGCAGACAACCAATTGTCGAGAAAAAAGCAATTTTGACCGAACTGAGATACGCGAGAACATAAAGATCGTCATCGAGTATTCGTAGATAGTTTTCAAGATTCAGCGTGATCTCAACCACTTCATCCACATATTGCATAATCGCTTCATAAGGCGGTATTGCAATGGCAGCCGTGGAGAGGCTGATCTTAAACACTATCGCAAAGGGCATCGCAAAAAAGAGCAATAGCCAAAGATAGGGGATCCCTAAGGTAAAATGCCGACCCTTTGGAAACAGAATGTGTGTCTTAGTCGGCGGCTTTTTCACGTCAGTATTAGGGTTAGAGGGCATCGTCATACGCGTAATACCACACCGCTGGTGGCCTCCCAACTGATGAACACTTCGTCATCCCAAGTGGGTCGGTCTTGGCGTCGAGATATATTCGCCATGCTACACATCACGATTTTACTGCTAGGTAATTTGACGTAGTAAACGGACATTCCACCGAGGTAGGCAATATCATCCACCACACCTTTGGTCCAGTTGTACTCGCCTTCAGGTGGCTCTTTGCTGATCAAGGCTTTCTCTGGCCTGACCGCCAGCCATACTTTTTTGTCTTCGACATTAGTGGCAACGCCGTGACCAACATAGATGGGCTGTGAGATTTCGTGTGAATCAATCACGCAATGGTCAGTTTCATCCACCACGATATCGCCTTCAAACGTGTTCACCGAACCAATGAATTCGGCAATCATGCGACTGTTGGGGCTTTCGTAGATGTCCGTTGGTGAGCCTGTTTGGGCGATCCATCCTTCGTGCATCACGGAGATACGACCTGCCATGGTCATGGCTTCTTCTTGGTCGTGAGTTACCATCACACAGGTCACACCAACACGTTCAAGAATTTCCACCACTTCTAACTGCATTTGTGTGCGCAGCTTTTTGTCCAATGCCCCCATGGGTTCATCGAGCAACAAAAGTTTTGGTCGCTTTGCCAATGATCGCGCCAGTGCCACCCGTTGGCGCTGACCGCCCGAAAGTTGATGTGGCTTTCTTTTGGCATACTCTTCCATTCGCACTAAACGAAGCATCTCGGCAACGTGGAGATCAATTTCAGCCTTCTTCATTTTGTCTTGCTTCAAACCAAAGGCGATGTTTTGCGCCACCGTCATGTGCGGAAACAAGGCGTAAGACTGAAACATCATATTGATGGGGCGTTCGTAAGGAGGCATGTCGGTGATGTCTTCACCATCAAGATAAATTCGACCGCTTGACGGTTTTTCGAATCCCGCCAGTATGCGCAATAAGGTAGATTTACCGGACCCGGACCCACCCAATAGCGAAAAAATCTCTCCTTTCTCAATCGTGAGGGACACATCATCGACGGCACGAACATCGCCGAACACTTTGCTGACACGGTCAATTTTTAGCAGATCCTGTTTCTTCTGCTGACTTTCGATAGGTTGCGGTTTATTCGTCACACTCTGATCCTCCCTGTTACCGCTCAGAAAACGTAAATCCTGAAAACAGCGAGAGAGCCACAAACAATGCGGCTCTCTGATTAACCGCTACTGGCCAGTTTTCATTCGCGTCCAGTTACGAGTCTTGAGACGGCTTATTTTCAGAGGTAACACTTCAGACACGAACAACTTCTCCATCACCTCAGGAGTCGGATAAATAGAAGGGTTGTTCAACACGTCCTGATCAATCAGTGTGTTCGAGGCAGTGTTAGGGTTGGCATACACAACATAATCCGTGATTGGGGCAATCACTTCTGGACGCATAATGTAGTTTATAAAGGTGTGAGCGTTTTTGGCATTCTTCGCCCCCGCTGGGATCGCCATCATGTCGAACCAAATATTCGCGCCGTCACTTGGAATGGCGTATTCGATAACCTGACCATTGTCAGCTTCTTCCGCGCGATCTGCCGCTTGAAAGATATCCCCCGAGAAACCAAAGGCCAGACAAACATCACCATTCGCCAAATCGGTGATGTAACGCGACGAGTGGAAGTAGGTAATGTAAGGGCGAATTTTAGCCAGTGCTTCCCCTGCTTTTTTGTAGTCTTCTTTATTGGTGGAGTTTGGATTCAAACCGAGATATTGCAGCACCTGCGGCATCACCTCATCGGCGGAATCCAGCATGGCAACACCGCACTCTTTTAATTTGGACACGTACTGAGGGTCCATCAAAAGGTCTAGCTTATTCTCAGGCAAGTTATCACCCAAAATCGCTGTCACCTTTTCGGTGTTGTAACCAACACCATTGGTACCCCAAAGGTAAGGAATGGCGTACTTATTACCTGGATCAGCCATTTCCAAACGCTTCATTAATACCGGGTCCAAATTTTTCATGTTGGTCAGCTGACTTTTATCCAATGGCTGGAATGCGCCCGCCGTGATTTGTTTGGCTAAGAAGTTATTTGATGGCACAACCAGATCGTAGCCCGAGTTCCCGGAAAGCAACTTCGCCTCGAGTATGTCGTTGCTGTCGTAGACATCATAGGTAATCTTAATACCCGTCTCTTTCTCGAAGTTTTCTATCGTGTCTTCCGCGATATAATCACTCCAGTTGTAAATTCGTAGCACTTCTTCTGCGTGTAGCCCAGTTGAAACCACCAGTCCCGCAAGCATAACTGCGGTGACCTTGTTGCGGATTACCATCTTCATGTTTTCTCCTTTTAGCCCTCTCCTTTTCAAAAGAAAGGCATTACTACATTCCAATGTCCAAGCCAGTTTTTTAAGCTGGCTTTGATGGTTGATTGGCATCGCTTTGATGCCAATCAGTGAGATCTTGTGGGCGTTAAATCACGCCATTTTCCTGCAAATGTTGTAACGTCAAATCCAGCGACAATTTCGCTTTATGGATAAGTTCATCGACCTCAGCTCTCGTGATCACCAGCGGGGGACTGATGATCATCGTGTCGCCACAAGCCCGCATTACAAGGCCATTTTCAACACTTAAGTCACGGCAAATACCACCAATGCCTACAGATTCAGCGAATCGAGATCGCGAGGCTTTGTCTTTGACCAATTCGATCGCAGCCACCAGCCCTAAGCCTCGTGCTTCACCCACCAAAGGATGATCCGCCAAGGTTTGCCACTGTTGTTGCAAGTAAGGGCCGATGTCTTCTTTGACGTATCGAATGAGATTTTTCTCTTTCATGACGCGCAGATTTTCCAACGCCACAGCCGCGGCAACAGGGTGACCGGAATAGGTAAAGCCGTGGTTGAAATCGCCGCCTTTTTCTTGAAACGCATTCGCCACACGATCACTAACAATCACACCGCCCATCGGGATATAGCCAGATGTCATGCCTTTTGCGATAGGCATAAAATCAGGCGTGATACCGAAGTGTTGGCAGCCAAACCATTCACCGGTTCGGCCAAAGCCTGAGATGACTTCATCAGTAATCATGAGAATGTCGTATTTTGCCAAGATGCGATTGATTTCAGGCCAGTACGTCGAAGGGGGAATGATCACGCCACCGGCGCCTTGAAACGGTTCTGCAATAAACGCAGCGACTTTATCTTCGCCAATCTCAAGAATGGCTTTTTCCAATTCTTGCGCCGTTTTGATTCCAAACTCTTCGGGTGTCAGGTCGCCGCCTTCCCCAAACCAATAAGGTTGTGGAATATGGTGAATGCCAGGGATCGGCAGCCCACCTTGCTTGTGCATACCTTTCATGCCACCTAAGCTCGCACCCGCAACGGTGGAGCCGTGATAACCGTTATGACGACCGATGATGTTGAATTTTTCAGGCTGGCCTTTCAACGTCCAATAATGACGAACCATGCGCAGCACAGTGTCGTTTGATTCAGAACCAGAGCCGGTGAAGAACACCTGATTCATGTGGTCAGGAGCAAGGTCTGCAATTTCCTTCGCGAGTTCCACCACCGGTGGGTGAGCACATTGGAAGAAACTGTTGTAGTAAGGGAGTTCAAGCATCTGTCGATGCGCGGCGTCGGCCAATCTTTTCTCGCCGTAACCGATATTGGTGCACCAAAGACCTGCCATGCCATCCAGAATGCGATTTCCATTGCTGTCCCAGATGTACACACCCTGAGCACGCACAATCATGCGAGCGCCCGTCTCTCTCAGCGTTTTGTGGTCGCTGAATGGGTGTAAATAGTGCGCGTTATCTAGCGCTTGCAGTGTTTCGGTATCTGGGTGTTGTGCGACGTGTGTCATTTAGACCTCCACATCCATATAGTTTGACTCAATGGCAACCTATTAGGTTGTCTCCCTTTTTACACTGTCAGCAATAAGAACTCTCGCTCCCACGAACTGATCACACGTTTGAAGTTTTCCTGCTCTTTACGCTTCACCGCGATATAGCCTTTGGCAAATGACTCGCCGAAATATTCAGCAACTTCATCGCATTTCTCCATGCGTTCCAATGCTCCTTCCAAGGTATACGGCAATGCAGGGCTTCTGATTTCATAACCACGTCCTTGTGCCGGCGGCGTCGGTTTTAGCTCTCTCACCATGCCGATATAGCCACACAATAAGCTCGCTGCGATGGCGAGATAGCAGTTTGCATCAGCGCCCGGCAAACGGTTTTCCACACGTCGATTTTGCGGAGAGCAACTCGGCACACGTAAGCCACAGGTTCGGTTTTCTTCGCCCCATTCGACATTGACAGGTGCGGAGGTATCAGGAAGGAAGCGACGGAACGAGTTCACGTTGGGTGCGAACATCGGCAGCATTTCGGGAATAAATTGTTGAAGACCGGCAATGTGTCCGTAGAACAACGACGAACTGGTGCCATCTTCATTGGTAAATATGTTTTTGCCCGTTTGGGTATCTAAAATACTCTGGTGTAAATGCATTGCACTGCCCGGCTCATCGGTGACCGGCTTAGACATAAATGTTGCCACCACTTCGTGTTTCAGCGCGGCTTCTCGCAATGTGCGCTTAAACAAAAACACTTGATCGGCCAGAACCAGAGGGTCACCGTGACGGAAGTTAATTTCCATCTGTGCAACCCCTTCTTCATGAATTAAGGTATCAATGGCTAAGCCCTGCTTTTCACACCACTCATACATATCTTCAAACAAGGGGTCGAATTCGTTAGCGGCATCGATCGAGAATGATTGGCGTCCTGTTTCCATTCGACCTGAACGGCCAATAGGTGGCTTCAAGGGTAAGTCGGGGTTTTCACTGCGAGCGGTGAGGTAAAACTCCATTTCAGGCGCAACAACCGGTTTCCAGTTACGCTCCTCATAGAGTTTCAGCACTTTCTTGAGCAAATTTCGTGGCGTCAACTCGATGGGATTACCCATTTTGTCGAACGTGTCATGAATGATCTGTGCTGTTTTCTCTATTGTCCACGGCAACAGATAAACGGCGTCTTCATCAGGTTTACAAATGAAGTCGATATCCGCTTCATCGAGCAATGAGTAGTAGATATCGTCATCCACATAATCACCGGTCACCGTTTGAAGCAGAACGCTTTCAGGCAATCGCATCTCACCTTCGTGAATAAATTTATCCACGGGCGCAATTTTACCGCGCGCAATACCTGATAAGTCGCCAACCACACATTCGACTTCCGTAATTTCGTTGTCCTTCAACCATTTCTTAAGCTTATTCATATTCTTTCTCACGTGATTTCGCTCTTAGTCTGCAGGCATTCCCGAATACTTCGAAGATAGCTGAATAAAAGGGATTTTTTGTGACTTCCCACTCAGGATGCCACTGAACCCCTAAAGCGAAACGTTTTGCATCGATAACAGAGACTGCCTCTATCAACCCATCTGGCGCATACGCTTCTGGTCGCAAACCCTTGCCTAATCGGTCAATGCCCTGTGTATGAACAGAATTGACCTCCGCAAAAGTGCGACCCCACGCCTCGTAGAGAAGGCCTCCAGGTTCGATTGTCACTGTGTGAGAAAGGCCGTATTGAACACCCACGGATGCGGTTTTATCTTCCCGATGTTCAATAAAGCCACCAACTTCATGCAGCTTTTGGTGTAAAGAGCCGCCCATCACGACGTTCATTTCTTGAAAACCACGGCAAATCGCCAAAACAGGGACACCCATTTCAATAGCGGCTTTCATTAAGGGCAATGTGGTGGCATCGCGTTCTGGGTCGTGATGAGCATCTGTACCGCTTGGCGTACCTTGATAGTGATGAGGTTCAATGTTGGAAGGAGAGCCGGTGAACAAAAGGCCATCAAACGAGGCGAGCAATTGCTTCATAGGAAGCGCATCGCCCAATGCAGGAATAATCAACGGGCAACAACCCGAGCCATCAACAACACCTTTAACGTATTTGTCGCCAGCAATATGGAAGGGATGCAATCCCAGCTGAGCACTGCAACCTGTCACGCCGACTAATGGCGTTGTTGAACACTGCATACCGTCCTCTACTTTGTCGTTAATTCCATGTGATGGGATAAGTTAAAAACCGTTATCACCACTTAACGCGTTCGTTTTTTCACACGCTACACGTTAAAAATAAATTACGCAAGTGACCAACTCAACAAAATCAACCTAATTGTTTATCAATTTCTTAACATTGTTAATTACCTGATTTATCCGCGCTTATCGCATTGATTTGCAGCAAAAATAAGGAATTTGTGATGTGGAACGCGGTTGACATTATTGCGTGTTTACTATTCACTCAGAGGTACACATCGAGGTGGCCAATATAATTTACACTCAGGTAGGTGTTTAATGCGATATCAAACAGACAAGGAAATGTTTACGCCTGAAGATACAAATTTACCGGATGCACAAGAAGCGATTCAGTTTCTCGAACAAAATCCGGATATTGAATTTGTCGATCTGCTGTTACTTGATATGAATGGCATCGTGCGGGGCAAACGCGTCGAGAAGGATAAACTGCCCAAGGCTTATGAACAGGGCATAGCATTACCTATCTCTATTTATGGCATGAACATTAAAGGCAACCCAGTCGAGGAAACCGGATTGGGATTGGAGATTGGCGAATCCGATGCGATCTGTTTCCCGGTTTCAGGATCACTGACACGCCAGCCTTGGCAAAAGCGTCCCATTGCTCAGGTCATGCTCGAGATGTATGAAAAGAGTGAAATGCCCTTCTTTGGCGACCCACGAATGATCCTTCGTCGGGTATTACGTCAAATGCAAGAGCGCGGCTTGAACCCCGTTTCGGCCTTTGAGCTTGAGTTTTACCTCATTGACAGTAAAACGCCGGGTAAAGCGCCATTGCCGCCAATCTCTCCTGTGACAGGAAAACGACCTGAGAATACACAAGTCTATTCGTTGGATGACCTTGACGAGTATGCCGACCTGCTTACCGATATTATCGAAGCAGCCCGTGAGCAAGGCCTACCTGCTGATACCATCGTTGCCGAATCTGCGCCCGGTCAATTTGAGATTAACCTCAAACATACCGATGATGCGCTCGCCGCATGTGACCATTCAATACTGCTTAAACGCGTGATCAAGCAAGTCGCCCATGATCATGATCTCGACATCACCTTTATGGCAAAGCCCTACGCCGACCAGGCCGGCAATGGCATGCATCTGCATATCAGCTTACTTGATGAAGAGGGAAGAAACGTCTTTCAACCTGAGGAAGACGGCCAGGTCACCGACACCATGCGCTATGCACTGGGTGGTTTGCTTGAGCTGATGCCACAGTATTTTTCAATCTTGTGTCCGAACATCAATTCGTATCGCCGATTCAGCCCAGATTTCTATGTGCCAAACGCAGCGACTTGGGGTCTGGAAAACCGCACCACAGCACTTCGTATTCCCGGCGATTTACCAGAGGCAACACGAATTGAACACCGTGTGGCAGGGACTGATGCCAACCCCTATTTGATGATGAGCGCCTTCCTCGCTTCGATCATGCATGGCATCGATAACAAAATTGAACCCTGTGATCCCATCGTCGGTAATGCTTATGACATGGACACCACGCCATTGCCCACCAACCTTCGTGACGCGTTAAGGTTGCTGTCGTCGTCAGATGTCTTGCGACAATATCTCGGTACTGATTTTGTCGACGTGTTCGTCACCTGCAAAGAGAAAGAACAGGAAGAGTTTGAGCAACACATCACTAACTTAGAGTACGACTGGTACCTTCACGCATTCTAGTGACGATATACCGATGTCAGCTTTCTTCCTGCCACAATGACATCGATATATTGACTCTTTGTGGCTAGCCTTCGAAAATGAACCGGATTTTATTCATTCGGTTCATTTTCATGACTGCTCAGCCTTCTAAAGCTTCAACACAAACACTTTGCCCATGCGGCAGCCAGCAGCCTTATAACCAATGCTGCGAACCTATTCATCATCAACACAGCAATGCGGATCACCCAGAAAAACTGATGCGCGCACGTTACAGCGCACATGTTGTTGGATTAGTGGACTTTGTTGTTGCCACCTATCACGCCTCTTGCCACGCAGAAGAACACCGCGAGGCCATTGCCAAATCAGTGAAGAGCCGATGGCAAATGCTGCAAGTCCTATCAAGCTCTGTTGATGACGGTGGCAAGCAGGGTTTCGTCGAATTCAAAGCCCACTATGCAGAAGACGGCACGCCTTACTGCCTGCATGAAAAATCGCGTTTTGTCACTGAAGAGAAAAACGGTGAAACCCTTTGGTTTTACATTGATGGGGAATACCCAAAAATCGAGAAAGTGGGCCGAAACGATCCTTGTCCTTGTGGAAGCGGTAAAAAGCATAAAAAATGCTGCGGTTAGAAAACACTCAAGCTGATTGATTTTTGGTCGATATATAGGGGGAGCAACTCATGAGGACATATGATGGCTTGGTTCCCCAAAATCTCAGACTATTCACCACAAAAAGTGAATAACGTCTCGAAGCAAAATAAAACAGAGCAGCAAAAACAAAAGCTTGTTGATGAAGAAGAGCACGACAACGCTGAAAACGAACAGCAGCCCGCATCGACAGATAAGAAAAACGATGGGTTGTTAGATGTTTATGTCTGATCGAAAAAACCTTCGTCTTATTTCCGGTCTTTCATTCCCTACCCCTTGCTCCATCGCAAAGTAAGCAGAAGAAAAGTGTCATAAAACCTTCGCGAAATTGACCCGTTTGCACTCCCGCTCATCTCCTTTTAAGCCATTGCCCTTTCTCATAGTCGCTAATTCGTTAAACACACAAATTACTTGTTGCAATATTTAATGAGTTTGTTAGTGTTGAGCCCAAGCAAACGTTTACTCGTTTACATATTGAGAGAAGACACAAATGCAAAAAACACTAATGACCATTCACCACCACCATCACCCTGAGTAGTCTTTCGGGAAGATTGGTTTCGACTGGAAGACAGGGATTTAGGTTCTTCCAACGGTCATTATAGTGAATACAAGATTCAGACCCCCGGAAGCGAACCTTCCGGGGGTTTTTACATTTTAGGATTAAAAATTGTGGCAACGTCTTCTAGAAGGAAGCGTTGATACCAAAGATACAGGGATTAGATCATGCAAACAGAACGTCTAAGAATCGCAATACAGAAAAAAGGCCGTCTCGCAAAAGAGTGTTTTGAACTGCTTAAGCGCTGCGGTGTGAAAATCAATGTCTCCGGTGATCGTTTGGTCGCCCACGCAGAAAATATGCCTCTCGACCTATTGCTGGTGCGCGATGATGATATCCCGGGCCTCATCATGGATGGTGTTGTCGATCTGGGTGTGATCGGTGAAAACGAACTTGAAGAAGTGCGTTTAGAGCGAGTCAAGGTTGGCGAACCAAGCGAATACAATAAACTTCGTCGTCTTGATTTTGGTGGTTGCCGCCTGTCTGTCGCCGTTGAAAAAGACCAAGACTACAACGGCCCACAAGATCTAGCGGGCAAGCGCATTGCGACCACCTACCCTAACATTCTGAAAGCCTACCTCGACCAGCAAGATGTTAAATTCAGCACCTGTATGTTGAATGGTTCGGTTGAAGTTGCGCCGCGCGCAGGCCTTGCTGACGCGATTTGTGATCTCGTTTCTACTGGCGCGACCCTCGAAGCTAATGGCCTGAAAGAAGCAGAAGTTATCTTCCGTTCAAAAGCCGTGCTTATCCAACGTACTGGCGAGTTTGCTGTCGACAAAGCTGAGCTTATCGATCGCCTTCTTACCCGCATCAACGGCGTTATTAAAGCCAAAGAATCCAAATACATCATGCTTCATGCGCCAAGTGAAACGCTTGAGAAAATCGTTGAGTTACTGCCAGGTGCAGAAGATCCAACCATCCTGCCATTGGCGCATGACAAACAACGCGTTGCCGTTCATCTTGTGAGCACTGAAAATCTGTTCTGGGAAACCATGGAAAAACTGAAAGCACTAGGCGCAAGCTCTATTCTGGTGCTGCCAATAGAGAAGATGATGGAGTAAGCCATGAAAACAGTGGTTTGGAAATCGCTCAGTGACCAGCAGAAGGAAAGTTCATTAGAACGCCCTGCTATCTCAGACAGTGCTTCGATTACGGAAGCCGTTCAAAGCGTGATCAGTGATGTACGCCAAGGTGGTGACGCCGCACTAAAAGCACTGACCGAGAAATTCGATAAAGTCGTCCCTGAAAACATTCGTGTTAAACAGGAAGAAATCGATGCCGCTGAGTCACGTTTGGGTGAGGAGATTAAAGTCGCGCTCAAGCAAGCCTATGACAACATCGCTTGTTTCCATCAAGCACAAAAAGCACAGCCGCTGACTGTGGAAACCATGCCGGGTGTTGTGTGTGAGCTTGTCACCCGTCCGATCAATCGTGTGGGTTTGTATATTCCCGGTGGCAGCGCACCTTTGCCGTCTACCGTGTTAATGCTTGGCGTTCCCTCGCAAATTGCAGGTTGCCGTAAAGTGGTACTTTGCTCGCCACCACCTATTGCAGACGAAATCCTCTACGTTGCGAAACTGTGTGGCATTGATCAAGTGTATAACCTTGGTGGCGCACAAGCGGTTGCCGCCATGGCTTATGGCACTGAAACTGTCAGCAAAGTGGACAAAATTTTCGGCCCAGGCAATGCGTTTGTGACCGAAGCTAAACGTCAAGTCAGCAACGATCACCAAGGCGCAGCGATTGATATGCCTGCTGGCCCGTCTGAGGTGCTAGTCATTGCAGATGAAGAGGCAGATGCCGATTTCGTTGCCGCAGACTTACTCAGTCAAGCCGAGCACGGCCCAGACTCACAAGTTGTGCTAGTCACGCCGTCTCCCGTATTGGCAGACAGAGTCGCCGATGCCGTGCAGCAACAACTTTCGGTACTAAGTCGCGCGGACATTGCCAGCAAAGCCTTGGGTTCAAGCATTATCATCATCGCTGAAAGCCTGACCCAATGTATCGCCATCTCAAACAATTATGGTCCTGAGCACTTGATTGTTCAGACCAAAAAACCGCGCGAACTATTACCGCTGCTGGATAATGCAGGTTCTATCTTCTTGGGCGCTTGGTCGCCAGAATCTGTGGGTGATTACGCGTCTGGTACCAACCACGTACTGCCAACCTATGGTTATACACGCACTTACTCAAGCCTCGGGCTTGCGGATTTTAGTAAGCGTATGACGGTTCAAGAGCTATCCGCAGATGGCCTGCAAGCGCTCGCACCCACCGTGGTAGCAATGGCAAATGCAGAAGGTTTAGACGCGCACCGCAATGCGGTCACTATTCGCGTCAACAAGCTTAATAAATTGCAGTAATTTTGGGGTGAGTGATGGATATTGAAAAATTAGCTCGTAAGGATGTTCAGGCGTTGACCCCTTACATGTCTGCCCGCCGCTTAGGTGGTCAAGGTGATGTCTGGCTAAATGCCAATGAATCACCCTTTAACAACGAATACACCATTAATGGAGCTGGTCTTAATCGCTATAGCGAATGTCAGCCAGATGAACTCATCCGTGCGTATGCAGACTATGCGGGCGTGCGTCCAGAACAGGTGCTCACCTCTCGTGGCGCGGATGAGAGCATTGAGCTTCTTATTCGTACCTTCTGCGAAGCAGGCGAAGACAGCATTCTTTTCTGCCCGCCGACCTATGGCATGTATGCCATCAGTGCGGAAACCGCAGGTGTTGAGCGAAAAATCGTTCCACTGACGCCAGAGTGGCAGCTAAACATCGCTGAGATCGAAAACAATCTCGACGGCGTGAAACTGGTTTTCGTCTGTAGCCCAAATAACCCAACGGGCAACCTGATTGAGCGCAAGGACATTGAAGCACTGTTAGAAATGACCGCAGGTCGCGCACTGGTTGTGATGGATGAAGCCTATATTGATTTCTGCCCTGAAGCGTCGACCGTTGACCTTTTGGTTCGTTATCCAAACCTTGCGATTTTGCGCACCATGTCGAAGGCCTTTGCTCTCGCGGGACTCCGTTGTGGCTTCACCATTGCCAATCAACAAGTTATCCAGCTGATGCAAAAAGTGATCGCGCCTTATCCTGTGCCTGTTCCCGTGACGGAAATTGCTTGTCAGGCACTGTCTGAAACCGGTCTTGCCCGCATGAAATATCAAGTGTTGGATCTGAGTGCTAACCGTGCGTATTTGCAAGCCGGTCTTTCCATGTTACCGGGTGTGCAAGTGTTTGATGGCTATGCTAACTACCTTCTGGTGAAATTCGACGACGCGGAACTGCTGTTTACCGCCCTTTGGGACAACGGCATTATTCTTCGCCGCTCTCCGATTGAAGGCTGCATTCGTATCAGCATCGGCAACCGTGAAGAATGTGAAAAAACTCTGACCTTTATCCGCCAGCAACTGGCATAGAGAGCGAAAAGAAAAGGAATTTGTAGTGAAAGAAAAAATCCTCTTTATTGACCGCGATGGCACACTGATTGTCGAGCCACCTGTTGATTTTCAAGTCGACCGCCTCGACAAACTAAAGCTAGAGCCTGATGTCATTCCTGCTCTGCTTGCGCTTCAGGATGCAGGTTACAAGCTGGTGATGGTCACCAACCAAGACGGTTTGGGTACCGACAGCTACCCACAAGCTGATTTCGATGCGCCACATAATATGATGATGGAGATTTTCGAATCTCAAGGCGTTAAGTTTGCTGACGTTTTGATTTGCCCGCACTTCGACAACGAAGGATGTAGCTGCCGCAAACCCAAGCTGGGTTTGGTGAAAGACTACCTCCAACAAGGCCGAGTGGATTTCAAAACCTCCGCCGTGATTGGCGATCGTCAAACCGATCTGCAATTGGCTGAGAACATGGCGATCCGTGGTATTCAATACCACCCAGAAACCATGAACTGGAAACAGATCCTCAAAGATTTGACGACGTCCCCACGCGTTGCTTCAGTGGTTCGCACCACCAAAGAAACCGATATTCGTATCACGGTAAACTTGGATGAAAGCGGCGGCAACAGCATCAGCACAGGCCTTGGCTTTTTTGATCACATGCTAGATCAAATCGCCACACACGGTGGTTTCCGCATGGTAGTCGCAGTAGAAGGTGACTTGCACATCGACGACCACCACACGGTAGAAGACACCGCGCTAGCGCTGGGCCAAGCACTGAAAGAAGCCCTTGGCAACAAACGCGGCATCGGCCGTTTTGGCTTTAGCCTGCCGATGGACGAATGCCTTGCACAATGTGCCTTGGATTTGTCTGGTCGCCCGTACCTGAAATTTGACGCGACGTTCTCGCAAGACAAAGTCGGCGATCTTTCGACCGAAATGGTCGAGCACTTTTTCCGCTCATTGACGGACACCATGGCCTGTACGCTGCACCTTTCCTCGGATGGTGATAACACGCACCACATCGTTGAAAGCCTGTTTAAGGCTTATGGCCGTACATTGCGCCAAGCGATCCGCGTTGAAGGCAACGAGCTGCCAAGCAGCAAAGGCGTACTCTAAGGAGAGATAGTATGAGCGACGCAAACATTGTCATTATTGATACCGGATGCGCCAACGTCAGCTCTGTGCGTTTTGCCATTGAGCGCTTAGGTTACGACGTGACGATTAGTCGTGACCCTGCCGTAGTACTGGCCGCTGACAAACTGTTTCTTCCTGGTGTTGGCACGGCGACCGAGGCAATGAAAAACCTTGAAGAACGCGACTTGATCTCGCTCGTTCGCGACGTCAAACAGCCATTACTTGGCATTTGTTTGGGCATGCAGCTTTTAGGCAAGTCATCACAAGAAGGTAAAGCAGCTGTTAACTGCCTTGGCCATGTTGATGCTGACACCACACTGATGGAAACAGGCAACTTACCGCTTCCACACATGGGTTGGAATACGGTCACTCCCGTGAATAACCACCCTTTGTTCAAAGATATCCCAGAGAACAGCTACTTCTATTTCGTGCACAGCTACGCCATGCCAGTGGGCGATTACACCATTGGCCAATGTGACTACGACAAGCCTTTTAGCGCTGCGATACAAAACGGCAACTATTACGGCGTTCAGTTCCACCCAGAGCGCTCGAGCAAAGTTGGAGCGCAGCTGATCAAAAACTTTTTGGAGTTATAAGGATGATAATTCCTGCTTTAGATTTGATTGATGGACAAGTCGTCCGCCTTTATCAAGGCGATTACGGCCAAGTCACCGAATACAAAGTTGACCCTCGCGAGCAATTCGCGCTGTACCACAATGCAGGCGCAAACTGGCTACATTTGGTCGACTTAACCGGCGCAAAAGACACCACTGCTCGCCAGCTTTCTATCATCGAATCCTTGATTGAAAGCACTCCCGCGAATATTCAAATTGGCGGAGGCGTTCGTAAAGAAAGCGATGTTGTCGAACTGCTTCGTGCAGGCGCAAAACGCGTAGTGATTGGTTCAACTGCCGTGAAGCAGCCAGAAATTGTGAAGGGCTGGATGCAAAAATACGGCGCGGAACATATCGTCTTAGCACTGGACATCAACATCGACGAAAACGGCAATCGCATGGTCGCGGTATCAGGCTGGCAAGAAGATTCCGGCGTGACTATTGAAGCACTGCTGGAAAATTTCCTTACTGTGGGCTTAAAACATGTTCTGTGTACCGACATTTCCCGTGACGGCACATTGGCAGGTTCCAACGTTGAGCTCTACAAAGATCTTTGCGCAGCCTACCCGCAAGTTCAATTCCAATCTTCAGGTGGCATTGGTTCTCTGGCAGACATTGACGCGCTCAAAGATACTGGCGTTGCGGGTGTCATCGTGGGTCGTGCCCTGCTAGACGACAAATTCACCGCAGAGGAGGCATTCGCATGTTGGCAAGAAGAATAATTCCCTGCCTAGACGTTCGTGATGGTCAAGTCGTCAAAGGCGTTCAGTTTCGTAACCACGAAATCATTGGTGACATCGTCCCACTTGCTGCACGTTATGCGGCTGAAGGCGCTGACGAATTGGTGTTTTACGATATTACTGCATCAAGCGATGGTCGCGTCGTAGACAAAAGTTGGGTAGCACGTGTTGCCGAAGTGATTGATATTCCTTTCTGCGTGGCAGGCGGCATCAAAACCGCAGAAGATGCACAGCGAATTTTGGAGTTTGGTGCAGACAAAATCTCCATCAATTCCCCGGCCCTTGCGAACCCAGAACTGATCACTACGCTTGCCGAAAAGTTCGGCGTGCAGTGCATTGTTGTCGGCATTGATTCTTACTACGACAAAGACACGGGTAAGTATCAGGTTTACCAATTTACAGGTGACGAATCGCGTACCAAGGCCACCAAGTGGGAAACCCGCGATTGGGTGCAGGAAGTGCAAAAGCGCGGCGCAGGTGAAATCGTGTTAAACATGATGAACCAAGATGGCGTGCGAAATGGCTACGATCTGGAGCAACTCAACATGGTGCGCGAAGTGTGCCACGTGCCTTTGATTGCATCCGGTGGCGCGGGTGAAATGGTGCACTTTGCCGAGGCTTTCAACAAATCCAACGTTGACGGTGCACTCGCAGCCTCCGTATTCCACAAGCAAATCATTAATATTGGTGAGCTAAAACAATACCTAAAACAACAAGACGTGGAGATCCGCTTATGAGCCAGACAGATGGAACCGCCGCACTGGCTGAACGCATTGATTGGGAAAAGATTGACGGTCTCGTGCCTGCCGTGGTGCAAAATGCCACCAGCGGTCAGGTATTAATGCTGGGCTACATGAACCAAGATGCGCTAGCGAAAACACTCGAAACCGAGCAAGTGACATTCTGGTCTCGCACCAAGGAGCGTCTTTGGACCAAAGGCGAAACCTCCGGTAACGTGTTGCAGCTTAAACACATCGACTTGGATTGCGACAAAGACACCCTGCTGGTGCAAGTCGACCCTATCGGCCCAACCTGCCACCTTGGGACCGAAAGCTGCTTTGGCGAAGACAATGAAAGCAAGCCAGCTCTGGTGTTCCTTCATCAATTGGAGCAAGTGTTGGCTTCCCGTCGAGGATCCGATCCTTCTACGTCTTACACCGCGTCCCTTTACGCTAAGGGTACCAAGCGTATTTCGCAGAAAGTGGGCGAAGAAGGCGTCGAAGTCGCGCTTGCAGCGACGTCGGGCGATAAGGAGGAGTTGATTAACGAATCCGCCGACCTGATGTACCACCTAATGGTATTGCTGCAAGATCAAGATTTCTCCTTACAAGATGTGGCGAACAAACTGAAAGAGCGCCATAAGTCATCATAATCCCTGATAACGTCCGCACAATGAGGCAACTTCATGAGAAGTTGCCTTTTTTTTCGACACCTAATCACGCTGTAGGCAATTTTCCATCAATTGCATAGCCACACTAAGATAAAATACGTTTTGAAATATTAACTCACTTGCAAAGTTCACCTTTCAGTAATTTCTGCCCTAGTCGAAAATTCGGCATCAAACTTGCTGGGTATCCGGATGTGTTTTGCGTAAAAGATCGAGAACAGATGCATAGCTATAGTCGACAATCTATCAATCAAGCTGACATAGAGTCAGTGATTGCAGCATTACAATCTGAGTTTGTTACTCAAGGGCCTAGAGTTCTAGAATTTGAGAATGCGGTAAAAGTCATGGTTGGTGCCGAATTTGCTATTGCCGCCAACAGCGCGACTTCCAGCCTTCACCTTGCCTGTTTAGCGTTAGGCTTAAGAAAAGGTCTGCGCCTTTGGACATCGCCAAATACCTTTGTTGCCTCGGCGAACTGTGGGCTTTACTGTGGCGCAGAGGTCGACTTTGTCGATATCGACCCTGTCTCCTATAACCTTTGCCCTGAAAAGCTGGCTGAAAAACTTGCGCTAGCGGCACAAGAAAATACCTTGCCGCACATCTTGGTTGCCGTACACATGTGCGGACAAAGCTGCGACATGGAAGCGATCCATCGCTTATCAAAGCAATACGGTTTCAAGGTGATTGAAGATGCTTCCCATGCCATTGGTGGGCGCTATCAGGGGGACTATATTGGTAGTTGTCGTTACAGCGACATCACGGTGTTTAGCTTTCATCCGGTGAAAATCATCACCACCGCCGAAGGTGGCATGGCGATAACCAATGACCCAGCACTTGCCAAGGCATTAGAAAGCTTGCGCAGTCATGGCGTGACTCGAGACCCCGCCGAGCTTGTCGATGCTGGACAAGGCGCTTGGTATTACGAACAGCAAGGCCTGGGTTACAACTACCGCATGACAGATCTTCAAGCGGCTCTAGGCGTATCTCAATTGACTCGTCTCGATGCGTTTGTCAAACGCCGAAATGCGCTTGCACGTCGCTACAACCGCTTACTCGAGAACCTACCACTGGCTACGCCGACACTACTCGAATCGTGCGAGTCGGCATGGCATTTGTATGTCATTCAGTTAGCGGAACCGGATTGCCGCCGCCACGTCTTCGATACGCTGCGGGCAAAAGGGATTGGCGTGCATGTTCACTATATTCCTGTGCACACGCAGCCCTATTATCGGGAACTTGGTTTCGATTGGGGCCAATTCCCTATTGCTGAAAATTATTACCATGCTGCGCTAAGTCTGCCGCTGTTTTTTGACATGACGGAAGACGAACAAGATCAGGTTGTGGCAGCACTTGCTGAGGCGCTTAACGCCAATTAAAGGACACAATGAAAGTCTGTATTATCCCTGCCCGAGGCGGCAGCAAGCGCATTCCAGGTAAAAACCTTAAACCCTTCATTGGTCAGCCTATCATCGCCTATGCCATCAACGTGGCGAAGCAGTCAGGTCTATTTGATCGCATTATCGTGTCCACCGACAGCGAAGAAATCGCTGCCGTTGCCACAGAATATGGCGCAGAGGTTCCCTTTATTCGTCCATCAGACATCGCCAACGATCACGCCACCACGCTGGATGTGATTAAGCACGCCATCGAATGGTTGAACGATCATGACCAAAGCCGTATCGAGGCGGTCTGTTGCCTGTATGCCACCGTGCCATTTACACGCACTTCAGATCTCGAAGAAGGCCTTGCATTGCTGCAAAGTGAAGGCACCAAATACACCTTCGCCAGCACGCGTTTTTCATTCCCGATCCAGCGCAGCATCCGCATGACCGAAGAAGGTAATGTCGAAATGTTCTGGCCTGAGCACTTCTCAACGCGCTCCCAAGATTTAGAACCGGCTTATCACGATGCAGGCATGTTCTACTGGGGAACGCCAGAGGCATTTGTGTCAGGTTTGCCTATCTTTGCACCCCATTCAAAATCGGTACAAATTCCCCATTTTCGCGTGCAAGATATCGATGAACCCGATGACTGGCTACGTGCTGAAATGCTGTATGAAATTCTCTCAAAACGAGGCGAGTTGTGAACGTCGCCATTCGCGTGGATGCGTCGAGTCAAATAGGCACAGGACACGTGATGCGTTGCCTCGTTCTTGCCAAAAAGCTGATCGAGCACGGACACCATGTGCGCATGCTTAGCCGAGAACTAACGGGGAATTTGCTTGAGTATTGCCGCCAACAAAACATCCATGTGATTCCCCTACCTGCCATTGAAGAAACCTTTTTGCCGGATACTGGCGATTACGCGCACTGGTTAGGCGTAACGCAGGAAGAAGATGCGCATCAGTGTCTCGCGATGTTGGATGACATTACCCTCGACTGGGTTGTTTTTGATCATTATGCGATTGATGAAAAATGGCAATCGCTAATGAAAACATCAGGTGCCAAGGTGCTCGCCATTGATGATCTCGCCAATCGTAGGCATGCCTGCGATATCTTGCTTGACCACAATCCTTGGCCTGACGTTGAAAACCGCTACCACTCATGGGTGCCCACTGGATGCCAACAACTGCTCGGCCCTCGCTTTGCGTTGTTGCGCGACTCATTTTCAGCGCTTCGAGATCACGATTTGAGCGTAATAAAAAACCAAATTGTGGCCTTCTTCAGTGGCACAGACCCAACAGGTGAAACGCTCAAACTTCTTCACGCCTGTCAGCAATTTTCTACGCTGCCCTTTAACGTTGTCATTGTCTATGGCATGGCAAATCCGCGAAAAGAAGCACTGTTAATGGAAGCCGTGCCTGAGTTTATCGAATTAGTTGAAAGCCTTCCTGACTTCGAAACAGAACTGGCTTGCTCGCGCTATGCATTTGGGGCTGCGGGTGTTAGCGCGATCGAACGTACCTGTTTACGCTTGCCCAGCACCTTGGTGTCAGTTGCTGAAAATCAGCGTGACATGGCAGAGCACCTTGCCAAATCTGGACAGTATCGTTATCTCGGTTTGAGTAATATCACAACAGCCTCTCGCTATGCACAAGAGCTGTCTTGGCTCGCCGAATACTGGGATGCCCTGCCGCTTCGTTTGCCTGAATCAGACATTGACGGGCTAGGCGCAGAACGTGTCGTTCGCGCAATGGAGAATTGCCAATGAGCGAGAGGACGCCCTGCGACAACACCAAAACAACGCTTCGCCCAATGACAGAAGCAGATTTAGCGATGGTGAGAGTGTGGCGCAACGACCCCGCGGTTCGCCAGTTCATGTTCACCCAACACGACATCAATGCCGAGGAACACCGATGCTGGTTTACTGGCATTGCTGATGATCAGACCAAGCGATTTCTGATCGCTCTGGTTGATGGAACACCTATTGGTATGGTCTCTTTCACCCATATTGACGCCACCTCTGGCTCAGCCGAGTGGGGCTTTTACAAAGATCCAGGTTTGCCGACCGGTACGGGGATTCACCTACTTCAAGCTGCGCTGGTTTATGGCTTTACTGATTTAGCGCTGAGACAAATTGATAGCCGTGTACTTTGCACCAATTCCAAGGTGCTGCACCTCCACCACAAACTTAGTTTTCGCAAAGACGAGAGCGTCGCGGTGTTACAAAATGACTGTGGTGACGCTATTTCTTACTGCGTATTTCATTTATCACGAGAGCAGTGGACACGCAGCGCTAACCACTTAACAGAGTATTAAATCTAGCTATGACGCAATGCATCACGATAGATGGTCGAAAAATAGGCCCAGAGCATAAGCCCTATGTCATCGCGGAAATGTCGGCGAATCACAATGGTTCCCTAGAACGTGCTTTTCAGACCATCGAGATGGCAAAACGCGCGGGTGCTGACGCTGTCAAAATGCAGAGCTACACCGCCGATACTATCACCCTGAATTGTGCTTCTGCAGAGTTTCAAATTAAGGGCGGCTTATGGGATGGTCGAACACTTTACGACCTCTACCAAGAGGCTCATACGCCATTTGATTGGCACAAACCGTTGTTTGATAAAGCGCGCGATATGGGTATCACGCTCTTCAGTACCCCATTTGATTTTTCTGCCGTTGATTTACTCGAAGATCTCAACGCACCCGCGTATAAAATTGCCTCATTTGAAGCGATTGATTTGCCCCTGATCCGTTACGTTGCTCAAACAGGCAAGCCGATGATCATTTCTACCGGCATGGCTAATAACGACGAAATCGCAGAAGCGGTTGCGATGGCGCGAGACAGTGGCTGCAAAGAGTTGGTTTTGCTTCATTGCATCAGCGCTTACCCAGCGCCTGCATCGCAAAGTCATCTGCGCACCATTTCCGATTTGTCTTCGCGTTTTCAAACCATTGGCGGCCTGTCTGATCATACCCTCGGCACTACCGTGTCCATTGCAGCAGTGGCGCTTGGCGCGTCTGTGATTGAAAAGCACGTTACGCTCAGTCGCAACGATCCAGGGCCAGATTCCACCTTTTCGCTCGAGCCTCATGAGCTTGAGGCGCTATGCCGTGACACGGGCATCGCATGGCAGGCACTCGGCCAGGCAGGTTATCAACTCAAAGACGCAGAAAAAGCCAATGTGCAATTTCGTCGATCTTTGTATATCAGTGACGATATCAAAGCAGGTGACAAATTCACTGCGCAGAACGTTCGCAGCGTCAGACCGGGCTTTGGCTTAGCGCCAAAATATTATGACGATGTGATAGGAAAGACGGCGAGTGCAGACATTGCCTTTGGTACCGCACTTCGATGGGACATGGTCACCAAGTAGCTAAAAACAAAAAGCCAGCGAGAATTCGCTGGCTTTGTCGATAATTCATCATCACTCTGACTGACTAAACTTTTTGTTCATCCGTCGAGGGCTGCTTGCCTTCTTGTGCGGGTTGATTTTGCACTTCTTCCAACCACAGCTTGTGGTGTTGTTTAGCCCATGCTTCATCGACATAGCCTGTCGCCATGCCTTCAAACGCACCTTCTGTACCCGCGGTACCGATATAGATGTGCCCGAACGCGGCAGCCAGTAAGCCCAAAGATGCAATACCGTGGATAACGTTAGCGATTTGCATGTCTGCGCGGGTTTGACCGAAGATCGGAAAATCCATCACTAAACCCGTAATACACACCACCACACCCACGGTTGCTAACAACCAGAACCATATCTTCTCGCCGCCGTTACAAAAGCCAGCATCAGGGTGTTTACCGTTAGGTAAAATACCACCGCCTTGCTTAAACCAGTCAATGTCGACCTTGTTGATCATGTTGTTCTTAAACCACTTCACTAACATGCAAAGCAGACCAAGGACGAACAAAGGGCCTAAGTAGTTATGCGACAGTTTCGCGGCGTAGATAATACTTCCCCACAAGGCCTCTGGTGCAACCGGTTTAATAAAATGTCTACCGTACAGCAGCACGACACCTGACAGCCCCAAAATGAGGAAGTTGATCGCGGTAAACCAATGCATTGCGCGTTCAAATGGCGACCAGCGGTGCACCTTTTTTCCTGTGCGTTCATTCGTTAGTTTGATGCGACCTGCCCACAGATAGAAAAGCAGTAGGCTTGCCGCAGATGCGCCCATAAAGATAAGCCCCAGCGGGCTAATCCATTGGTTGCGAACCTCACGCCATCGCTGTCCATCAACATTAATTAACTGACCCGCTTCAGCGCCAGTGGCGACAGTGAATCCCGACTCGCCGGATTTCACTTCTCGCCAATACTCAGGTCCTGCCAATTGCACCATCTCTCTTTGCGGATCGGCTGTTTCAGCCTGTTCCGCAAACGAAGTGGGCACGGCAAAGCTGGCGATCACCATCAGCATGGCGAGCAATGTTCTAAACATATCTCCTCCTAATGCTGCTGAGACGAACCCAGCAGCTCTCCATGCTCATCAGCTTTTTGTGGCGTCATAGGCAAGATCATTCCCGTTAGTCCAGCCAGCGCCCTTGGCACCGCGCTCTACCACGCGTTGACGGAAGACCGCAGAGATTTTCTCCGCATCACCCGCGAGCAGCGCTTTGGTTGAACACATCTCAGCGCAAAGTGGCAATTTGCCCTCTGCAATTCTGTTCGCACCGTAAAGCTCACGCTCTTTGGCAGAACCATCAGGCTCAGGACCGCCCGCACAGAAGGTACATTTATCCATTTTGCCACGCTCGCCAAACGCTGCCGTTTTCGGAAACTGAGGTGCACCAAACGGACACGCAAACAGGCAGTAACCACACCCTATGCAAGTTTCCTTGTTGTGAAGCACAATGCCATCTTCAGTACGATAGAAGCAATCTGCTGGGCAAACGGCCATGCAAGGCGCATCCGCACAGTGCATACAGGCAACAGAGATCGAGTTCTCTCCCGCCTCACCGTCGTTTAATGTGACGACTCGGCGGCGTTGGATGCCCCAAGTAACCACTTCTGAGTTCGCGTTACTACACGCAGTGACACAACCGTTGCACTCAATGCAGCGTTTGGTATCACACAAAAATTTCATATCGGCCATAATGTATGCTCCCTACTACGCTGGAATGATCTTACAAAGGGTGACTTTGGTTTCCTGCATCACAGTAACCGGGTCATAACCATAAGTGGTCGCGGTGTTAGCAGACTCACCAATCACGTACGGGTCCGCACCTTCTGGATACCTATCCAGTAGGCTTTGTCCTTGGAAGACCCCGCCGAAGTGGAACGGCATAAATGCCAGCCCTGCATACACACGCGGTGTGATCATGGCTTTCACCTTCACACGACCTTTATCTGCGCCTTCGACCCACACATCTTGTCCATCAACAATCCCGATATTGTTCGCATCAACAATGTTGATTTCGACAAACATCTCTTGCTGCAAAACGGCTAGCCAAGGGTTAGAGCGTGTTTCCTCGCCCCCACCTTCATATTCCACCAAACGACCGGACGTCAGAATGATCGGGTAATCCTTCGCGGCATCAATGTCTTGAATCGACTTGTATAGCGTAGGAAGACGGTAGATATCGGCTTTGTCATCCCATGTCGCATACTCGGGGAGCAAATCCCGACGTGGCGTATAAAGCGGTTCACGGTGAAGTGGCACACGGTCTGGGAATGTCCACACAATCGCGCGCGCTTTGGCATTACCGAAAGGAATACAACCGTGATTAATCGCGACGCGTTGGATGCCACCCGATAAGTCAGTCTTCCAGTTTTTGCCTTCAGCAGATGCTTTTTCTTCTGCAGTCAGGTCATCCCACCAGCCAAGTTGCTTAAGCATCTTGTCGGTAAATTCGGGATAACCATCTTCCAGTTCACAACCTTTTGAATAGCTGTCCACTGCCAATAGGCTTTGTCCTTCAAATTCCACCCCAAATCGTGCACGGAAATTACCGCCGCCACGCGCGACTTCTTTGGATGTGTCATAAAGAATGTGGGTGCCGGGGTGCTTCATTTCTGGCGTTCCCCAACATGGCCAAGGCAGGCCATAGGTTTCACCATTGACAGGGCCACCCTGCGCTTCGAGTGTCGTGGTATTGAAGGTATGCCAGTTTTTCTGGTGCTCTTTAATACGCTCTGGGCTTTGACCGGTATAACCGATCGTCCACATGCCGCGATTGAACTCGCGGGTGATGTCTTCAACCACAGGTTCGTCGTTTTTCACCGCAATATTTTTGAAAAGCTGATCGGAGAAACCGAGTTTGTTCGACAGCAGATACATGATGGTGTGGTCGGGTTTCGAATCGAATAACGGCTCGATAACCTTGTCACGCCACTGTAGCGAACGGTTTGACGCCGTGACTGAACCATAAGTTTCAAATTGCGTTGTGGTCGGTAGTAGATACACGCCATTTTTTCGGTTGTTCATGACAGCAGCAACGGTCGGATACGGGTCAACAATGACCATCAAATCCAGTTTTTCCATTGCTTTGCGCATTTCTGGCCCACGAGTTTGCGAGTTCACCGCATGGCCCCAGTAGAACATGGCGCGAATGTTTGATTTCTGCGCGATTTTGTCTTTGTCTTCCAGCACGCCATCAATCCAGCGAGAAACCGGAATACCGTTGCTATTGATAGGTTTTGAACCGTTGTATTCAGCGGGGTCAAAACGGTCTTGAATCCACTTCTGATCAACCTCCCACACTTTCGACCAATGTTTCCACGCACCATCAGACAGGCCGTAGTAACCCGGTAGGGTGTGTGACAATACGCCTAAGTCCGTCGCGCCTTGAACATTGTCGTGACCGCGAAAAATGTTAGCGCCGCCGCCGGATTTACCAATGTTACCCAGCGCCAGTTCTAACACACAGTAGGCGCGAGTGTTGTTGTTACCTGTGGTGTGCTGGGTTCCACCCATACACCAAACCACACAGCCTGGACGGTTTTCAGCCAAGATTTTCGCTGCTTGGTACATGTCATCACGGCCAACGCCCGACACACGCTCCACTTCTTCAGGCGGCCACTTGGCAACTTCTTCACGAATTTCTTCGAGACCAAAAACGCGCTGATGGATGAATTCTTTGTCTTCCCAGTTGTTATCGAAAATGTGCCACAGCAAGCCCCAAATAAAGGCAATGTCTGTCCCTGGACGCAATGAAACGAAATGATCACTTTTCGCTGCAGTACGTGTGCGACGAGGATCAGCGACGACGATCTTACAGCCATTTTTCTCTTTGGCGATAAGGATGTGCTGCATAGCAACGGGGTGTGCCTCCGCAGGGTTCGAGCCAACAAAAAGCATCGACTTACAGTTATGCATGTCGTTAAAAGAGTTGGTCATGGCTCCGTAACCCCACGTATTGGCGACGCCCGCTACGGTAGTGGAGTGACAGATACGTGCTTGGTGGTCAACGTTGTTGGTGCCCCAAAGCGACGCCATTTTACGGAACAGATACGCTTGTTCATTACTGTGTTTGGCCGAGCCAAGGAAGTAAACCGCGTCGGGGCCCGATTGCTCACGGATTTCTAGCACTTGATCGCCAATTTCATTCAGTGCCGTGTCCCAACTGATTTTTTGCCATTTGCCATCGACCAGCTTCATCGGGTATTTCAGGCGACGTGCACCATGACCATGCTCACGCAGAGCTGCACCTTTGGCACAATGTCCACCAAGGTTGAACGGGTGATCGAACGCTGGCTCTTGCCCAGTCCATACACCGTCTTGCACTTCCGCATACACGCCACAACCCACTGAGCAATGCGAACAAATGGTGCGCTTTTGCTCTACTGGCTTATTAGGATCGGCGTCTTTTGCCGCCGCTTTTTTCATCATACCCGGTGCAAACATGCCTGCAGCTGCGATGCCTCCGGCTGTTGCCAATGAGGTATTTCGCATAAAGGTACGGCGCGACACACCCAGCTGTTTTTCGTCCTTGCTGACCGAATCAGAGCGTTTCGTTAGTTTCATTGTCAAACTCCATCTTCACGCTGGGTTATAGGGAATCGTAGTAATCGCGAATATGTTGTGTTTCGCGATAACCCGACGGTTTTTTGTCTTGTGGTGATTTCACCATGGTCTCAGCCTGAGCGCTTCCTGTGGCAACGGTCGCGACTGCGCCCGCTGCGGCTGCAACCCCGAGGCCTGTCAGAAACTGGCGCCGATTCGGGTTGTGCATATCGGTATCTTTCTTGTTTTCAGACATTACTTGCTCCTTGTTCTTTTTATTCCACGTCAGGTTGAGGTCGTGCTTGTCACCATGGACGTTGGGTAAATCGCGTTTTTTCTATGATTAAAAATCGTTGGGCAAGCTCTGCAACAGCAGCATAAAACACCGCTGGCTCAGCCCGTTTCACGTCCTCACATAACCGTTCACACCAAGCTGCGATATGACGGTTAAAAAAGGCCGCTTGTTCAATATCACTTTCTTCTTCCACCAGCATGGCCATCACTTCCAGCAATGCGGCGATATGATCTTCTGGCTCTTTGGTTTCTTCTTGGCGTTCATAACCTAGTCGACGCAGATCTTGACGAAGCAGTGCCAACGGCAACTCCATCAATGATCCCGTCAAATACCAAGAACCAAATGGCACCACTTCGCCACGGCCTACGCCAATAAACATCAGCTGATATTCATCGGCTGCCTGCATTGTCGTAGTGTTGCTGGCGGTTAATCTGAGTACTGACCAAGCTGCTGCCATGCCGGCTGACTGCTCGTCGCCTTCTGTTTCCAGCGTGGCAAGCCAAGCCAGTGAGGCTTCATCAGGCGCTTGACGAAATACATGCGCCAACAAGCTGTAAATGCTCTGGCGGATCTGGTTTTCTTCGTTTGTTACATCATCAATGGTGATTTCTTGCATTGCCATATCCGCCTCCTATACCTTCAACTGTTTGTCTGGGTTATCCATCATGTCGGAGACAATGTCGCGGACACGGCAGTCTTCGCACATCGACAAACGTTTGATGGCGTCATCTTGGAAATGGCTATGGTTGCTGAGTTTCTCGATCAGCATGTTGACCATAGAAACCGGCGCGAAAGGTTTACCGCAGCGAATGCATTCCGCGGCTGGCTCTTCATGAACAATGTCGCGTTGTTGGCGGGTAGCGGCGTCCCAGTGATAACGAGGCACCAAGGTGATCACTGATTCAGGACACGCTTTTTCACACAAGCCGCACTGCACGCAATCTTGCTCTCTAAACGTCATACCGGGGCTGCTACCAATGGATTGCAACGCATCGGTAGGACACACTGCCACACATCCCATACACAAAGTGCAATCCGAGGTGGCGACATCAATACGTCCATAAGGCGCACCGTCAGGCACGGTGCTGACGGTCGAAACCAACACGGCGTTTGACGCAAGAAGGTCGAGCGCTTGCGCCAATTTTTCGCGCTTGCTGCCTTCGAGTTTTTTGCTTTGGTCAAGCAAGGCATTGCTGTAGAGGTTTTGCGTGCTCAGCGATGTGACCGAAGAGAGCGCAATACGATCGGCACTGTGCCCGAGTGAAGAGAGAAACGACGATGCGACGGCGAGCTCTTGTTCAAGTACTTTGCGTGTTTTAACCGGCAGTGATGAAGAAGCCGCAAGCACAACCTGAGATGCACCATAGGCTAGCGCACTGAACCAGCTATCAATCCCGACCGATGCGAGCTCTTCCAACCGCACGGGAATGACGCGACTAGGAAGCTGCGCTAACTGCTCAGCCAACTCCGTGTCAGAAGCTTCGGCATAAAACAGCACAATGGGCGATTGCCCCCCCTGTTCGCGATAATGTGCGAGCAACTGGAACACAAAATGTTGGGTATTATCGGGATCGGGTAGCGAGTAGCTAATGGCTTCCGTTGGGCAAGCTGTGGCGCAAGAACCCATACCCTGACAAAGATAAGGGTTGATTGTGATGGCGCTGTCTACCGAACTCAGCGCATCGGCTGGGCAGGCATCAATACAGCGGGTGCAGCCTTCAATACCGCGCGCCGAGTGGGCACAACTATTGGTATCGAGACGGAAAAATTTGGGTTTATCGAATGTGCCGGTCATATCGGATAACGCATCAAGCGCATCGTCTGAGGTCACGATCGATCGCCCAACTGAGTAATACCCTAAGGGCGGTAATTCAGCGAAATGAAAGCCCCTTTCCGACAGATCAATAATCAAATCAAAGTGTTCACGGCCTTGGGTGATTTGCGCCAAGTTTTGCTTCACCAAGGTATGCGTGATGAACACATCAAACGCCCCAAGAAAGCCATCCACTTGCACCTCGCGCGCGTAGAAAAATGCCATCCCTTCAGGAAGAGGGATCGCGTTTGAGGATTCGTCAGTACACACCAATACAGCTTGATCACGAAGCGATGCAGGGATCTGGGCAGCAAACGACGCTACCGCTTCACCGCCTCCAACAACCAAGGCCAAACCTCGGCTTTCATAGGTCACGGTTGACGGTATCAAATTACCCAGCGTTACGGTCGCTCGCAGCGCATGCTGTCTTGCTTTTCCGTTCACGTCAGTGGTCTGCTCAACCAATTGATTGAGTGTTGTTATTTTAGTTATTGTCGACATTGTCTTCTTAGCCATCGTCTTTTAAGCCATGGTGACCGGCCATCCCGGCGGGTTACCTCGTGGGCTGATTCCCTACATCGGCGGTTATCAATGCCATTGATTTACTCAAGGCCATCGCCAATGTGGTAAGGCGCTGTCAGACAAGGGTTTCACGCGTCCTTTGCCTGTGACCCTATTGATACAGCAAGTAGTGAACCAGTTTTGAAGGAAATAAAATGACGAATACGGAGTCAGGATCCGTCTGAATTATTATCCACACTTTCATCTGGGACAATTTGTCTCACCTCGTAAGACAAATTGTCCCTTTCTTCATCATGGGTACTTTTTGTCTCTCTTTTTGCAACCGTACTTTCGACATCCTGTTCAACCGTTTGATCTAGAACGGACTCATCGTCAGTAAGGTCTTGTATTTGACTCCCTTCTTGGACATCTTCGATTTTCTCTTTTGTCCATTGGCGCAGGCTAGCCGCGACTTCAGCAGAAAGAGAGGCCTTGTTTGAATAATCAAGATCGTAATCATTCATGCCATCCAACACGTTGTAGGCATCGGTATGAAACAGCTTCCTCAACGCGGCTTTTTTGATTTCTGCAGAGACCCCTTTGGCAAGAAATGACGCCGCTGAATCCCCTTGTTTCAAACGCGCCACGTCTTCCATATCAGGCGCTTGCGGGACATCTACTTCCTGTACAGTGTCCAGCTCCATTTGCACATCGGTCGCTTCTTCTCCTTGCTGGCCTTCGATCAGTTCGGTGTCTGAAATGAGGCTTTCAGCTTGATGGGGTAAATCAAAACGTCGGTTTTCAGACTCAACAATGGCTTGGTATTCATCCGACGCGAGAGCCGTTCCTTGTTCCCGCAATTCTTCGTCAGCGATCGCCTGCTTTCGCTTTGACCAGCGGTTTAAAAAAGAATCAGTTGCCACTCGCCCTCCCTGCGCCTTTGCGCTTCTTCTTACGCACATCCAGCAACTCTCCATGACGCCCTATAAAGGCTTCCATCCACGCTTGAATAGGCAGTGGCATTGTCTCTGACAACACCAAATAATCACCGTCCATAAAGCTAGCGGCACTGGTTTGTGAGGCAGTCACTTTCAAGGGTTTGAGGGATTCGTCTTCGTTCACTTCGAAGATAAAAAACACGTGTGGATCGCGAGAACTGAGGTTAAATCGGTAGTCTGTTCGCTCGTCTTTGAATAGCTCGAGCGGTAAAGAAATCATGTCGTCTTTGCGTTCGCTTTCTTCCCGAGGAAGATGGAGATTGGCCACAGACCAACGCTTTGTTTTCCAACGACCGATATCAACATCTGTTGATTCAAGGTCAAACTGCGTCAACCAGTATTGTGGGTCTTTTATTGTTTCAGTCACACATCACTCCTTGTTGTTCCTGCGGTGATATCTTCCCCGCACAGCGCATTCCAGCGACGTTTCTCTTAGCCATGGTTGGCGAGAAATTGTGGTTTTATTCACCCAACGAAGCAAAACACATACCAGCAGTGAAGGGTTGGAACAGGATTTGCTACCTACCCTGCAACATTCAGGCAAAAGGAACGCGGCTCGATGTCCCAACCCAAAATTATTACCACGCAAACAGATATTCCTCAGACCATCGATGTCACCGTCCATGATGAGTACGGCGAAACCATGACCAAGCAGATCGCTTGTGAGCGTGCACTCACTGTTTATCTCAACTGGCGAGAGATCGTGACTTTGATGACACTGGGCGCGCGTCCGGACATGTTGGTGTTGGGGTATTTAAAAAATCAGGGGTTGATTGAAGACGCTGACGCGCTCGATTCCGTCATCATTGATTGGCAAACCCAATCAGCCGCGGTCGTCACACGTGAGAAAAAGGCGGATATCGAAGAAACCTTGTCGAAGAAAACGGTCACCTCTGGCTGCGGTCAAGGCACCATGTTTGGCAACGTAATGAAGAAGCTAGAGAACCTGCAACTTCCTCGTCCACACATCAAACAATCCATGCTCTATGGGTTGCTAGAAGCGTTAACCCACCACAACGACACCTACAAAGCCGCTGGCGCCGTACATGGTTGTGCCGTGTGCAAAGGCACTGAGATCCTCTCTTTTGTTGAGGATATCGGTCGCCATAACGCCGTTGATACCCTCACAGGTGAAATGTGGCTGGATGGGGAAATCGGCGACGATAAAGTATTTTACACCACAGGCCGACTCACCTCGGAAATGGTCATCAAAGTCGCGCAGATGGGCATCCCCGTATTACTGTCACGATCTGGCGTCACGCAAATGGGTCTCGACCTTGCCAAGCAACTCGGCATTACCATGATCGCGCGGGCAAAAGGTCATCGCTTTCAGGTCTTTAACGGTGCAGAAAACATTGAGTTTGATGTAAAAGGCGGTCGTGATGAGTGAGTTTCCGCAATTTATGAATGCTCGTCAGGTTGCGGAATACCTCGATCTGAACGAAAAGAAAGTCTACAGCCTCGCCAATGAAGGGGTATTGCCCGCCACCAAAGTCACAGGCAAATGGCTGTTTCCTAAAAACCTGCTCGATCGATGGTTGATTGAATCAAGCCACAATGGTGTATTTAACGATCGCCTGCTCATCGCTGGCTCTGATGACCCTTTACTTCAACACATCGTGAGTAAAATGGCAGCGGCACTCGGCAGCACCGCCTTGGTGGGATACACCGCAACAGGAACCAAACAAGGTCTAGCGATGCTAGAGAAAGGCCACGTTGATATTTGCGCCATTCATTGGGGAAACGCAGAAGAAGCCAAACTGCGTCATCCCGCCCTTATTCAGCAATACTCAGGACACAGAAACTGGGTGTTACTCCATGCTTTTGAGCGACAACAAGGCCTCATCGCCCGCCCTGAACTTGCCGACAAACTGCAAGACCCACATCATTTCATTGATAAACGTTGGCGTTGGGCAGGTCGGCAAGATGGCGCGGGCAGTGCACGTGCCCTAGATGAATGGCTGTTTAGAAACGGAACAACCCGCGATCAACTCAATACGGTCGAAGCGTGTTTAAGCGAGCGGGAGCTAAGCTCTGCCATTGCGCGTGGCGCAGCTGACATCGGTTTTGGTAGCCAAAGCGGTGCGGGCGAATTTGGTCTGGCTTTTCACCCGATTGCCAATGAAGCGTTTGAGCTGGTGATCCCAAAGAACATCTATTTTCGCGCGCTGGTTCAGCAACTGGTTCACCATTTGGATGAGGAGTCGATTCTCAAACAAAGCGAGCAGTTTGGCGGCTATCATTTTGGTAATACGGGAAAACAAATGTGGGCGTCAGAGTAACCCACCTATCAGGGGTTACTCAACAACACGAAATGAAGTTATTTCGTCATCCTGTTGGATTTTCTCTCGAAGATAAAGCGTAAAGACACTGCCTTCGCCCACATCGGATTCTACTTTTATTTCGCCACCCAGCCCACTTACAATCCCTTGTGTTACAGCAAGTCCTAACCCTGTACCGGTATGACGAGTGGTGAAAAATGGGTCAAATATTTTAGTGAGGTTTTCATTAGCAATACCGCAACCAAAATCTTGCACGGAAATTTTGGCGCCTATAGTCATACCACTGCCATCCATCCAATCTTCAGAACGCACTATCAACTTACCTTTGTCGTTCATGGCATGAATGCCATTCATTTGCAGGTTGACCAACACTTGCAGCAATTGATGACGATTGATTTCCACGCAGCATTTCGCGTTAAGCTCAGTGACCACTTCCACGTCTTGTCTTTTGGTGCCAGAACGCACCAAGGTGACACTTTCCTCAATCACAGGGTTCACATGCTGCCACGTCACTGTATCTTGCACCCCGCCTTGTCGGCTGTATTGCAACAAGCTTCGGGTGATATTACGAATACGGTCAATTTGCGCCAAGACAGTGCTCATCTCCTCGGACACCAAGTCGGCATGTTGCCCCAACTCGTATTCCATTAACTCAATGTTGCCCAAGATAACCGCGGTAGGATTATTGATTTCGTGCGCAATGCCAGCAGTGAGTTCGCCCAGTGCGGCCAGCTTCTCACTCAGCAGCAGTTTGTTTCGGGTTTGCTCAAGCAAGGTAATGTTCTGTTTTAACTCTTCGGTTTTTTCATGCAGGCTCGCCGTGCGCTCTTTGACCTTGTCTTCTAATTCGAGCGCGTTTTGACGAATTTCCTCGTTCTGTTTTTTGAGCTGATCCAACATGCTGTCAAACTGACGAGCCAGAATCGCCAGTTCATGTTGCGGGTCTAAACCCAGCTTGCCTATCCGCGCATCCTGATCAAACCGAATTAAGTGCACAACACGGTGAATACGTTCAATAGGGCGAAACAAATCTTTGGCACCACGGTAAACCAACAGTCCCGAAATCAATAAGGTCAGTAGCACCCCAATCCCCAACTCAATCAAATTGGTGAGGTAGCGACTGATCAGCGGCCATTCTAGGTAACCGGTATACAACATACCAATCACCTTGTTATTGAAATCACGAATCGGTTTATACGCCGAGATATACCACGCGTCGTAAACATAAGCCCGATCAACCCATTCATCGCCCTCAATCAAAACAGTATCGCGAACTTCATCAGAAACACGCGTGCCTATCGCTCGTCCAAATCGGTTTTCGCTGTCTAAAGGCACATTGGTACTGACGCGTACATCGTCCATAAACAGCGTCACCGTGCCAACACTGGATTCTGGAAGCTTGCCAACGGGAAACACCAGATCGCGAATTTTATCGACCAAATCTGTACTATTGTTAAGCAAAATCCCACCATCAATGATCCATTCCAACTGATCATTTTCGTTATATAGCGGGAGCAAACTTCGACTTATTAAGCCTCGCGATTCTTTGGTGTTTTCTTGCAGCAGCGGAATTTCAGCTTTCGCAGACAGGTTTGGGGAAATAGACGCCAATTCAATGGCTGACATCACCTGAAAGAAGGTTCGCTCTTGGCCGTGCAATAAAGGTTGCCGCAAGCTTAGTGGCAATCGTTCGATATCACTAACAGGGTAAACAGCAAGAAAATCAACGCCATATTTGTCGGCGCGAGATTGCGCCCAGCCAAGAATTTTCGCTGGATCGGCGGCGATCTGGGTTTGAAAGTCGTAGGAATCGGCGATCGCGTGAAGTTGGCTTCGTTGCTCGCGTTGCAGCACCTCCATACTGTTGCTGGCGACGGCAAGGTCTGCCTTCACACCCGACAAGGCATTTTTCCACGAATACGCCACTGTCCAGTAAAGCGTTAACGCAATCAACGCGAGCAAGGTAATGATAATAGGTACAGAGGTCAGTACCAGCAGACGATAACGCACCATGGTACGAAAACGCTGTCGCCACTTCTTAAATACCCTCATCACCCACACTCCTTCACAAGCGTTGTTTTATGCATGTTGCAGGCTTTACTCATCAAGCCAGTCTTTGAATTTTCGCTCTAGTGTTTTTCTTGCCACACCGAGTTGTCTTGCCGCAGCAGACTTGTTGCCCTCGTGTACATCAACCACTTTCTCAATGTGAGCTCTTTCAACGTCTTTAAGCGGCCAGCAAAGTGGATAGCCAGTTTCTGAACCTTCGGATATCAAGCAAACATCATGCTCCACACTATCGCTGGCGGGGACAGAGTTTCCCTGCCAATGGCGAAGGTCAGGTTTGCCTAGTAAAATCGCACGTTCAACGGTATTTTTCAGCTCTCGAATATTTCCCGGCCAGTCGTAGTGTTTCATGGCAGCAAGTTCTTCTTCCGACCACACCACCGGTTTTAAGCCCAGATCGCGGGCAAGCACATCAGAAAAATGACTGAGCAGTAACCCAATGTCTTCGACGCGCTCTCTCAGTGGCGGAAGCTCTACAGACAATACATTGAGTCGATAAAAAAGATCTTTGCGAAAGCGCCCTGCTTCCACTTCATCATGCAAGTTTCGGTTAGTCGCTGCGACGATACGAACATCGACACTGACTTCACGCTCAGCGCCCACCGGACGTATGGTTTTTTGCTCCAAAGTCCGGAGCAACGAAGCCTGCATCGAAAGCGGCATCTCGCCAATCTCATCCAAAAACAACGTGCCTTTATCAGCAACTCGAAACAGGCCATCTTTGTTTTTTCGTGCACCAGTAAACGCGCCCGAAATGTGGCCAAACAATTCGCTTTCGAGCAATTCAGGGGCAATGGCACCGCAGTTGAGTGGAACAAAAGGACCACTACGACGGCTCAAAGCATGAAGGGCACGTGCAACCAGTTCCTTACCCGTTCCCGACTCGCCTTCGATCAACACGGCGGCGGGAGAAGGGGCAAGACGAGAAATGACTTCTCGCATCGCTAGCGTTTTGGGGGCTTCACCGATGATATCGACAGGGAAAGAACGAGCAACATCACGTTGAAGCGCGACATTTTGTCTTTCTATCATGCGTTTATCGAGACAACGCTGCACAGATTGCAACATTTGTTCGAGATTAAAAGGCTTGAGAATAAAGTCAGATGCGCCCGCCCGCAGCGCTTTGATCGCAGTTTCCAGCTCCGCATAGCCTGTCATGAAAATGATGTCGCTGCGCCGCTCGTCGTCGTTAAACGCCTCATGCCAATCAATACCCGATCTTCCTGGCAAGTTGATATCTACAATCAGCAAATCGAAGTGATTTCGCTTTCGAAGGGCTTCCGCTTCTTCTAAAGAAGACGCGGTTTCAACCTGGGTCAGCTTCTTCGATAACGCTTTGTTCAAGATAGCGCGCATACCCGGCTCGTCATCGACCACCAAGGCGGAGAAACCAAATTGCTGCAGTGCATCCTTCATCGGGTGAAAGTCCATATTCTCTCAGTGGCTTACATCATACATGCGACATTTTGACTCAGTCCAATACAACCGCCATGTTGGCATGCATGCAAATCTGGTCATTCGCTTAAGAAGAGGAAAATATTATTGTTTATTTTTAGTTAGTTATGACAATTTCTATCTGAAATATAAATTTGGCATTTTTGTTGCTTTGTCCACATTTAACCTCATCGGTTTAATGAGGCTATCGCAGTAGCGATATTAAAAAATCATCCATTGTCAGGAAGACATAATGAGCTTAATAAAAAAAACAAAAGCGTTTGTACTACTTTCAGTCCTTGTTTCATTCTCTGCCACGGTGAGTGCAGCAGAGATCGTTCGGTTGGCGACGACAACGAGTACTTACCATTCAGGCTTACTGGATTTTCTCCTGCCAGAATTCAAAAAAGACACGGGATATGACGTACAGGTGCTGGCTGCAGGTACAGGTAAAGCACTAAAAATGGGCGAAAATGGTGATGTTGACCTTGTGATGACCCATGCGCCAAAAGCGGAAGCAAGCTTTGTTGACCAAGGTTTTGGGGTGCTCCCTCGTGGCTTAATGTACAACGACTTCGTTCTTGTTGGGCCAAAAAACGATCCTGCAAAAATCAAAGCCAGCAAAGATGTGACAGCCGCACTGGTAAAAGTGGCGAGTGCCGACGCGCACTTTATTTCTCGCGGTGATGATTCAGGCACACACAAGAAAGAGTTGCTCCTTTGGAAGGCCGCAGGTATTCATCCTGATTTTTCCGCATACAAAGCGGTAGGACAAGGCATGGGGCCTACGCTCACTATGGCCAATGAACTTCAAGGCTATGCCCTCACCGACCGAGGCACATGGTTGGCTTATCAAAGCAAAATGGACCTAGATGTACTTGTCCAAGGCGATGCGCGTCTGTTCAACCCGTATCAAGTGATTTTGATTAACCCAAGCCGTTATCCGGATCTGAACTACCAAGGTGCAAAAGTCCTGAGCGATTGGTTGGTGAATCCCAAAGCGCAGGCAATGATCGATACCTTCAAGGTTAACGGTCAGCAACTGTTTGTGGCAGACGCAAGCTAATGGACATGCTGGAAACTACCCGACAAGCGGTTGCTTTGCTGTTTAGCGGTGATACCACGCTATGGGGTATTGTTGGGGTGTCGTTTTCGGTGTCATTGGTTGCTATTGGGCTGGTGATTCTGCCTGCTCTTTTAGTCAGTTTCGCACTTGCTTACTGGGAGATCCCCGGCAAATGGATTGTGCTGTCGCTTGTTAACACGCTCCAATCTGTCCCTACCGTTGTGATCGGGCTTTTGCTTTACATGCTTCTATCACGTGCAGGCCCAATGGGTGATTGGAAGATGCTATTCACACAACGGGCCATGATATTGGGGCAAATTCTGATCAGCTTGCCCATACTGGTCTCAATGATGCATGCCGCATTTCAAAACAGTGATCGCCGAGCATGGGAAACAGCCTACACTTTGGGCGCATCCATTCCACGCGCCATGGCGACGCTAATGTGGGAAATTCGATTCCCGCTTCTGGCTGCGGTTATCACGGCATTTAGCCGAATAATTACGGAAGTTGGCTGTTCCATGATGGTTGGCGGCAACATACTGAACTATACCCGCAACATCCCTACAGCGATTGCACTTGAAACATCAAAGGGCGCTTTTGCACAAGGCGTTGCACTCGGCATGGTGTTGCTAGTGCTGGCATTGACGATGAATTTTTTCATTAGTTTTGCTCGTGGCAATGGCTATTTACGGACATAAGCAGGGGCAATGATGAGTCAGATAATACTGGAAGCAATTGACCTTTCTGTGAAATACAAACACAGGTTACTGTTTCACATCCCTTCGCTAAAAGTTTGCCCGGGTGACGCTATCTATTTGTCGGGGCAAAACGGCATCGGTAAAACCAGCTTACTGAAAGTCATGGCCGGCATTCAAAAACCCACCAAGGGTTCTTTGAATCTTCAACGTCCATCTTGGTTGCAACGTCTAGCGGGGTTTACAGGACAAAGCGGGGTAATTTACATGCACCAAACCCCTTACCTGTTTGACGGTACGGTTTCCGAAAATGTCGCTTATGGCCTGAAAGGCAAGCATTTCTGTCAAAGAACCCAACGCCAGCTTACAATGCAGGCCCTGCGTAAAATCGGGTTAGAAACCCTGAGTCACGAGCATATTTCAGTGCTCTCTGGCGGCGAAAAGCAAAAGGTTGCCATGGCACGTGCTTGGGCACTCAACCCGTCAATTCTTCTGATGGATGAATCTTGCGCTAACCTTGATGCCGACGCCATCGACGCACAAAAACAGATGATTGATGATTTGCTCGATCGCGGGGCAAGCTTGGTGATAACCAGCCACCATCCCAACAAATTAACAGAATGCTGTAACCAGCAATGGCTGATTGAAAACCAACGCCTGATCCATAAACCCAAACTGAATATTATCGACAAGGATAACCATGCCTTCGCATCCTAAAACTACCTGGGTCATTCTCGCCGGAGGACAAGCCCGACGCATGGGTGGCCAAGACAAAGGACTCGTCACTCTAAATCAGAAACCCTTGATTGATTACGTCCATCAACGGTTGACGGAGCAAGGAGCCAACATCGCGATAAACGCCAACCGCAATCAAGAAACCTATCAACAATACGGTCCCGTTTTTGGCGACGTACTTGAGGGTTTTCCTGGCCCACTTGGCGGTATGCACGCCGCAATGTCGCACCTCGACAGCGAGTGGATAGGGTTTGTACCTTGTGATTGTCCGAACCTGCCACACAATTTGATCGAGAAGTTAGTTAAAGCTATTGAAGCCGATACTGAGATTGTGGTCGCACATGATGGTGAATCCGTTCAGCCCGTGGTCACCATGATGAAGCGCGATGTTTTCGAACGCCTCGATCGCTTCCTTGCTAATGGCGACCGGAAAATTGTGATGCTTTACGACCTTTGTACCACCCGTTACGTGGATTTCAGCGACGAACACGATGCATTTATTAACCTCAATACCCCTGATGAATTGGAGAAGTTCGGAGCCCTTTCATGAACCTGTCCAATTGCTCACTACCTCTATTAGGGTTTGCAGCATTCAGTGGTACGGGCAAGACAACATTGTTAGAAGTGCTGATCCCAAAGCTCGTTGGAGCGGGCGTACGTATCGCCATGGTGAAACACGCACACCATGAGTTTGATGTCGATAAGCCCGGTAAAGATAGTTACCGTCTTCGCAAAGCGGGCGCATCACAAATGCTCATCAGCTCTCGTAATCGCCATGCCTTGATGACAGAAACCCCCGAAGAAGAAACCAGCCTCAACCAATTACTTGGCCGTCTTGATCAAACCCGTGCCGACCTCGTTTTGGTGGAAGGCTTTAAGCGCGAAGCATTTCCGAAAATCGAGTTAAACCGTCACGCCCTAGAAAAACCTTGGCTTCACCATGAAGACAAAAACATCATCGCGATTGCGTGTGACAGTGCGCCAGAGACCGCGCTTCCTGTGTTGGATATCAATGATGTTTCTGCGATAACGGCGTTTATTATTCGCTGGATGGAAGGACACAAAGCGCAAACTGCCACGTGTGATTCCCTTTCCCCGACCATGCTCTCGGTCGACGCAGGACGCGAAAAAATACTCAACGCGATTTCTGAGCCGAGTATCGCGCAATCCCTTAGCCTTGAATCGTTGCATCACTGCGTACTTGCAGAGCCTGTCATTGCGCCCGTCAATGTACCGTCATCCACCAACTCTGCGATGGACGGATACGCGATCCGAAGTGACGACACAAGCAGAGACAGTTATCAACTGATTGCTGAGGTGTTTGCCGGACACGGCTATGACAAATCAATCAAAGCGGGGGAATGCGTGCGGATTATGACAGGCGCACCCGTACCCGAACTCGCAGATACCGTGATCATGCGCGAGCAAGCGCAAGATGTGAATGGCACCATCACCTTCGATACCCGCAAAGGGGCAATCAGACCGGGTCAAAATGTGCGTCAAGCCGGAGAAGACCTGCGCAAGGGCTCCGTGGTATTTGATAAAGGCACGCGCATCGGCGCGGCTGAACTTGGCATGTTGGCATCGCTCGGGTTAGCCAAAGCCGAATGTTATCGCCCTCTGCGCGTGGCTATTTTCTCAACTGGCGATGAAGTCCAAGCGCCCGGCTCTGCACCCAATGCTCACTGTATTTATGATGCAAATCGCTATACGTTGCGTGCGATGCTAACCAAGTTAGGCTGTGAATTGCTGGACTTGGGAATTATTGAAGACAGCGAAGAAGCGCTGACATCCACACTAACGAATGCGATCAAAAACGCTGACTTGGTGATTTCATCAGGCGGCGTATCCGTGGGCGATGCGGATTACATCAAAACCGTATTAAGCCAAATGGGCGACATCAATTTTTGGCGCGTGAATATGCGCCCAGGCCGACCTCTCGCTTTCGGCAAATTGCGTGATGTGCCGTTCTTCGGCCTCCCCGGGAATCCGGTGGCTGTGATGGTGACCTTCTTGCAGTTTGTCGAACCTGCCATCCGCAAAATGCAGGGTGATAAGTTCTGGCAACCTGAACGTTTGAGCGCCATCAGCCAAGAGCGTATTCGTTCTCGTTTAGGTCGAAGCGAATATACACGTGGGATTTACAGCGTTGGCGCCAATGGGCAAATGGAAGTGCGTTCAACCGGCTCACAAGGCTCGGGGATTCTGCGCTCAATGAGCGAGGCGAACTGCTTGATTGAAGTGTCACCCGAAGTTGAATGTGCTGAAGTCGGAGACAGAGTCACGGTGATTCCCCTCGCTTCTCGGCTGTAAACCAGCACACGCTCGGTAGCGGAGTATTTCACTGAATAATCGTGGATAAGTCAGAAAGAAAAACAAAAAAGCGGCCTGTTCATCAGACGCTTTTTTTATGTTTCATTTTTTCCTAAGAATACGCTATTTTCCAAGCGCTTCTTTGTAGTGCACTCGACATACCGACTCGTATCTGTCGTTGCCGCCAATCACAACCTGATCGCCATCTGCAATTGCATTGCCGTCGGCATCAGTGCGGATCACCATGTTGGCCTTACGTCCGCAATGGCAAATAGTTTTCAGCTCAACCAATTTGTCTGCCCACGCCAATAGGTATTGTGCACCAGCAAACAACTCACCGCGAAAATCGGTACGAAGACCATAGCAAAGCGCCGGGATATTCAACTTATCAACCACTTCAGTGATTTGATAAACCTGCTCTTTGGTCAAGAACTGGCATTCATCAACCAATAAACAGTCCACTTTGTTGTTAACGTTAATATCGCTAACAGCGGCAAAGATATCATCATTTGGGGAATACAATTGCGCTTCCGCTTGAAGCCCAATACGAGAACTCACTTTGCCCACACCGTAACGATCATCAATTGCAGCCGTAAAGATCAGTGGGTTCATTCCACGTTCTTGGTAGTTAAACGACGATTGCAAGAGCGTTGTCGACTTACCTGCATTCATTGCAGAGTAATAGAAATACAACTGGGCCATTGGATTCTCCCGAAAAAAGACGCAGGCATGCTACCGAAAAAAGCGAATGGGTAAAAGCGTTGCAGGCCGCGAAATGACATAAAAAAACCTCCCCGAAGAGAGGTTATTGAAAAATAGATTAAGCCAGTTTGCCTGGGCGGCGTGATAACCAACCAAAGAACACACAGACAAGAGTAAAGGCACAGAAGCCTGCCAACAGCGAAATCGACAACGAATCCGTGAAGCCCAACACCAAGTAAGAGATACCGGCCACCAGCGCCACAGCCAGCGCATACGGTAACTGCGTAGAAACGTGGTCAATGTGTCCACAACGTGCACCGGTTGCTGACAAGATGGTGGTATCTGAAATTGGCGAGCAGTGATCGCCGAACACGGCACCAGCAAGTACAGCGGACAACATCGGCAGCATTAACGCAATATCAGTTGCAGCAGAAAGGTCACCTGCGATTGGCAGCATGATACCGAACGTACCCCATGAGGTACCGGTTGAAAAGGCCATTGCAGCAGACAACAAGAACAGCAATACAGGTAGAAGTTGTGGCGACAAGTTACCTTGGATCAAGGTCGACAAAAACTTACCCGTCGCCATATCACCAATCACGCTGCCTATCGTCCACGCAAACAGCAAGATCAAGATAGCGCCAAACATAGATTTGGCACCAATCCAAACGGTTTGGCCAACTTCTGGTACTGGAATACGCTGTTTGAATACAGTGATCAATGCTGACAGCAGACCCATTGCACTGCCATACAACAGTGACATACCCACATCGGTGTTTTCAAATGCACCGAGAATAGAGAAGGCTTTACCATTGACTTCTAACGCTTGAGCGCCCGAATACACCATCCAAGACATGGTCGCCACGATAAGTACAACAATTGGCACCACTAGATCGGCCACGCTACCTTTTTCGCTTTCTTCTATGCCTAGCTCGTCATCTAATGATGGTCCGCTATTTTCATCATCGCCTAAACGACTGCCCGTCGATGCCTCGTATTCAAAACGACGCATTGGGCCCACATCCATCTGGAACCAAGCAACCGCGAACACCATCAGCAAAGCAAAAATGGCATAGAAGTTCATTGGGATCATGTGCGCGAATGCGCTGAGTGGGCTGTAATCAGTCACGCCATGGCTGACAAGAATGCCGCCAACCACCGTAATGATATATGCACCCCAGCTTGACGCTGGCATGATCACGCACATTGGCGCTGCAGTTGAATCGAGAATATAAGCGAGTTTCGCACGCGACACATGAAAACGGTCAGTCACAGGACGACTAATGGCGCCAACCGCTAGGCTATTAAAATAGTCATCAACAAAAATGAATACGCCTAGAAATGCTGCCAGAAGTTTTGCACCGCGCTTACTTTTAATGCGAGTTTGCGCCCATTCAGCAAATGCACGTGTGCCACCGGAAAGTGTGATAAGTGCAGTAAGGGAACCCAGCAAGACTAAGAAAGCCACAATGCTCATGTTCCAGCTATTAATGCTGCCATCATCAATAAAAAGGCCTTTTACAAGCCCGGTAAGATAATACGTGGTCGCCGACAAAGAAAAGTCATTGAGTAGCAATGCGCCAGAGAGAATACCCAGCCCTAATGATAACAAAACACGACGTGTAACAATGGCGAGGCCCAGCGCAAGAATCGCGGGCAATACCGATAAAGAAGACGCGGAAAAATCGACTAAGTTCATGATCTCTATATCAACCTGTAAGGTTGGAGATCTACTGCAGAAATGGAAACCAATTAATAAATGACAATGGTTAAACGCATTCTTAAACCACAGTAGCGCTCCATAGTTAAATCCCAATACTATGGCAGTGTTGTGTCTGTTAGAGCACAACCCCAGCAGAATAGCTTGATTGGCAAGATTCTACTTCGGCGCTATTTCCTTTCTCACATTCTCAACGGCATCACCCTAAAATGTGTTACTGATAAATAGCGCACCTCTACGTGCATAAAGCCTGCGTATTGTATGTGACATCGAGGACATTGCAATAACCATCTAAATGATTTTACACATTAAGTGCATGGTATTTACAAATCACCCACAACCGTCAACTTCTTCTTCTCTCAACGCATGCAAAGTCAAACACGCATGACGGCTTTATTGTACACCCCACGGATAACCCATTCGATTTTTTTCAAGAAAAAGCCAATAAGGTTTATTTAAGTTTGCACTTTTCTTAAATTCGATATCTAATATTAAAGAATTTAATTAAGCAAACATTGCAAAGAATTAATTATTCTTGCTACTCTTAGTACGGTAATTAATTATTATAAACGAGAGAATAGGATAGGCATAATGTCTGATGCACTGAAAGTATTGTTAAACCTGCGCAGCCTTCGTGCCGTGGCGCGTGAACTTACTCTGGAACAACTACAAGAAGCTCTGGAAAAACTGCAAGCTGTCGTTGCAGAGCGTGAAGAATCTGAAGCAGAAGCTAACGAAGCAGAAAAAGAGCGTCTGGAAAAACTTGAGAAATACCGTGAGATGTTGATCAAAGACGGTATTGACCCAGAAGAATTGCTGGCGACTCTTGGTGGTGCTAAACCAAAATCTAAGCGTGCTGCTCGTCCAGCAAAATATAAGTACATTGACGTAGACGGTTCAGAAAAAACGTGGACTGGCCAAGGTCGTACGCCAAAAACAATTAAAGAAGCGCTTGAAAGCGGCAAGAAGATCGAAGACTTCCTGCTGTAATAGCACATTAGTTGTTATCGGCTTGTGATGAAATAGCGTCAAGCTGAACAAAAAAAAGGGGCTTTCGCCCCTTTTTTTTATCCCAACCCTAATGGTCTGGGTCTGGGTACGATTACAATAGTGATTAATTCGTTGGTCTAAGCTCGCGTTATGGTCGCATTTATCATGCGACCATCAATAAAAATACCACAGATAATTTTAAGGAAATTAACGCAATCATTGCAGGCTAATCTAATCAGCTAGCCAGACTTAATCCTATCGGCCAAGTGGCTTACGGCAATGGCAAAATAGTGCGAACGGTTCCATTTCATCAAGCTTTGGTAATTACCATAAACCAAATAGCTTCGTCCATATTCGTCATCAGGCTGAATCAACCAGGCGTTAATATCGACATCAGGCAACGAGGTATTATTCATACGACGTATACCTAACCCTTCCCATTCTGCTAATGTTTTGGCTTTATCTTGACCTAATCCTGACAATTCTCTCTCAATGCCTTCTGGCACTTTTACTTGACGTCCCCAAGTGTATTCGCTATCCCAACCAGCATTTTTTAAATAATTCGCAGACGATGCAAATACGTCGGGTTTTGACGTCCAAATATCTTTCTTTCCATCGTTATTTCCATCGGCGGCAAATGAAATAAATGAGCTAGGCATAAACTGGCATTGCCCCATTGCTCCTGCCCACGAACCTTTCATATCGCTTGGTGCAATATGGCCTTCTTGCAGAATGGTTAATGCCGCAAATACTTCTTTGCGAAAGAAAGCTTCTCGCCTACCGTCATAAGCCAATGTGGTCAGTGCTTCAACGACATTATAATTTCCGGTTAACGCACCGAAGTTACTTTCCACTCCCCAAAGCGCGACAAGAAAGCGTGGCTGCACGCCATATTCTTCGCCGATACGTTGAAGATCAGTGTAATGCTCGTCATATAAACGACGTGCTTTCTTCACTTTCCAATCTGGCACGGCACGCGGAATATATTCATCTAACGTTAAACGCTTTTCAGGTTGGTTACGATCTGCTTTAACCGCCCTTTCTCGATAGCGAATACCATCAAATGCTTGCTCAAGCAGTAACGAATCAATTCCCTTCGTTGCGCCCTCTTCTTTTAGGCCAATGACATAGTTGTCAAAACTTGGCTTCTCGGCCATCACGGGTGCTGACAAAGACAACGCAGCCCCAATGAGGATCCCTATCAATCCTTTACGCATAGCGCTCCTTTATAACTTGGTATTGTTTGCTCTAATGTGTTGCAGCACTTGATCAATTGGAGGTGGTAGCTGCAAATAAAAACCGTCGCGTTGCAAACTCTCTTTTACTTTATCAAGATCGGCAATAGCCAGTTTCTCTCTCTTATCTAAGTTGACCATCATAACGAAATGAGGTTTCCCAAAAGTTTGTAACAATTGTTGAGGCACATCCCCTAAATCATCCTTACGATTAACATAAAGATAGGTCGAATCTTTTTTACTGCTTTTATAGATTGCGCAATACACCTTGTACCTCACAGAGTTGCGATTTCCCAATAAAGAGAAACCGCTTAGAAAAATGTAACAAATTCGGCGATAAAAACACCACAATCGGCGTTGGCTCTTGCCGCAAAGTATCCATGAATATACCATGCTGAACACTGTCTGATAATGCGCGTGACCCTGATATTTCTTGGGATGAAGCGGAAATTGTATTCGCCTCTTTTGCACATTGATATTTCTGTCCCGCCAGCCCCTCATGTTTGAGCCAATTTTATTCATGAGAAACGTTGAAGCGCGCACATCAGATCAAACAACTGCCATCTGGACAAAATCTCATGACAAAAAACGCCGAACTAAAAGGCAGTTCATTTACGCTTTCTGTGCTTCATCTAATGGATGATGACTTAGATGGTGCATTACAAGTGCTGTCCGATAAAGTCCTGCAGGCCCCCGCATTTTTTGACGGTGCACCTGTGGTTGTTGATATTTCAAGATTGCATCAACAACCGGACTTCATCACGTTAAAAGCCACCATTGAACAGACCGGTATGCTGGTCGTTGGTGTCACAGGGTGCAAACAAAATACTTGTCGTGAAGCGGCAAAACTCGCGGGACTTGCGGTCGTGAACCCGGCGAAACAAACCCGTGTGAATGATCCTATCCAAACCCCAACGAAAGTCGTCACGACACCTATTCGTTCTGGGCAGCAGGTCTATGCAAAAAATGCCGACTTGGTCGTGCTTAATCACGTTAGCGCTGGTGCGGAGATCATCGCTGATGGCAGTATTCACATTTATGGCGTGCTTCGTGGACGCGCTATCGCGGGTGCTAGTGGCCAAAAAGAAGCCAGTATTTTCTGCCAAAACCTGCAATCTGAATTGCTTTCAATTGCAGGAACATATTGGCTTAGCGAATCCATCCCTGAGCAGTATGCTGCTCGCCCGGTGAAAGTTTCGCTACAAGAAGACTCTTTAAACATTGAACACCTCACACTCTAATTATCCAAAGGATTGAGGAATGACTCGAATTATCGTAATCACTTCTGGCAAAGGCGGCGTGGGGAAAACCACGTCAAGTGCAGCCATTGCTACGGGCCTTGCGCAAGCTGGAAAGAAAACAGCCGTTATCGATTTTGATATTGGTCTGCGTAACCTTGACCTCATCATGGGCTGTGAACGCCGCGTCGTGTACGACTTTGTGAACGTCATCAATGGTGAAGCGAATCTTCACCAAGCAATGATCAAAGATAAGCGCATTGATAATCTATTTGTTTTGCCTGCTTCTCAGACGCGCGACAAAGATGCGCTAACCAAAGAAGGCGTCGGTCGCGTTTTAGATGACCTTAAAGCCATGGATTTTGATTTCATTATCTGCGACTCGCCAGCAGGCATCGAAGCAGGCGCCCTGATGGCGTTATACTTTGCTGATGAGGCCATCGTGACAACTAACCCGGAAGTCTCGTCTGTACGCGATTCAGACCGCATTTTGGGCATTCTCGATTCCAAGTCTCGCCGCGCAGAAAATGGTGAAGAACCTGTGAAGACGCACCTTCTGCTGACACGCTATAACCCAGCCCGTGTAAATCGTGGTGAAATGCTGAGCGTTTCGGATGTCGAAGATATTTTGCGTATACCGTTGCTGAGCGTGATCCCTGAAAGCCCGTCGGTGTTGCATGCATCAAACAAAGGTGAACCTGTTATCTTGGATGAAGAATCTGATGCGGGTCAGGCTTACGCCGATGCGATTAGTCGCCTACTAGGCAATGAGTGCCCATACCGCTTCTTGGAAGAAGAGAAGAAAGGGTTCCTGAAACGCATTTTTGGAGGGTAACACATGGCACTGCTGGAGTTTTTCCGTCCGAAAAAGAAAGCATCTGCATCTATGGCAAAAGAGCGTTTGCAGATCATTGTCGCTGAGCGCCGCCGCGCAGGGTGCTCTGAACCGACTTACTTGCCCCAGTTAAAACAAGATATTCTTGAGGTTATCCGAAAGTACGTGGATATCTCTCCAGAACAAGTCTCTGTTGCGCTGGAGCAACGAGATGACGATTTATCCGTTTTGGAATTGAATGTCACCTTGCCTGATGAAGACAAGTAAATCTCTTCAGAAACAAAAAACCGGCTTTCGCCGGTTTTTTATGCTTATTTCAACAAGGGTAATACTCTGTCTTCCACGTAAGCTTTACGCCAACCAGACAACAGATCGGGCATTTTTTCAGGGTTTCTGCCGTTAACCCATGCCCATTTTAAGACCTGATGAATTTGTTTTTTTGACCCAACAAATTCAGGTACAACCCCCAATTGTTCTGCCACTGCATTGGTCTGATCTTTGATCTCTTTAACCATTTGCTTGTAGCCAGGCATGTCGACTAAACGAACAATCGCCTCTGGGTAATGTTCTTCCGGCAATGTATCAAGCTCGCTGACCATGCGAAGTAGACGGCTGCCATGGCGTTCAACTTCAAAACGATCAAAGCCTTCATCCACCATTTTATCCAACGAACGAATATCAAACCGCGCCATCTTCCAAAGGTGCAGCTCTTTCACCACGAAATTCAGTGCTAAATCGCGACGGCGCGCTTCACGTAAACGCCAACTTGCCAGCTTTTTCAACACAGCCAATTGCTGAGGGCGAAGCTGCCAAGCGTTTTTAATATCGAGGTAGGCTTTTTCTGGATCCGGCGTTTTACCGCGCTTACTCACCAACAAGTTACACTCTTGGTTAACCGCTTCATTCCAACCTGCGTCAGCAACGCGTTCAGCCAACAAATGATACAGCGGCCACAGGTAGAAAACATCAGCAGCAGCATATTCAAGCTGTTTGTCAGACAGAGGACGTGCGCACCAATCGGTACGAGCTTCACCTTTATCCAACGATACTTGTAAATACTCGTCCACCAACGCAGCAAAGCCCGTTGAAAGACCATGCCCTAAAAAAGCCGCCATGATTTGTGTATCGACCATCGGCGTCGGCATCACACCAGAATAATGGTGAAACACTTCCAAATCTTCACTGCATGCGTGCAGGACTTTGATCACTGATTCATCAGTAAGCAGCGCCCATAACGGTGACATATCGTCCAGTTTGATCGGGTCGATCAGTGACAAGGTCTCTCCATCATAAAGCTGGATAAGACCCAATCTTGGATAAAGGGTTCGCGTGCGCACAAATTCAGTATCCAGCATTACAGCTGGCACTTTTCTCGCCTGTTCACATACTCGTTCGAGATGGGATAGCTCAGTTACAATTTCAAAGTTCACACTGTCATCCGTATTTTGTTTGGCGCCCGAAAGCCTTACCTAATGTTGCGAAGACCAAAAACGAACATGCTGGCGTAAGCCAGCATGTTTTCAAAGGCATATGCCTCATTGTACGCGCTTCAACTTCAAAGCGCACGGGCGCGTTATGCTTCCGCTTTATTTGCTTCCTGCTTGGCTTCCTGCTCTTCGCGCAGTGCACGACGCAAGATTTTACCCACATTGGTTTTCGGCAAATCATCACGAAATTCAATAATTTTAGGGACTTTGTAGCCAGTGAGGTATTCGCGACAATGCGCTAACAACTCTTCTTTGGTCAGGCTTGGATCACGCTTAACAACGCAGATTTTAACGATTTCACCGGAGGTTTCATGAGGCTGACCAATGGCCGCCACCTCCAACACTTTGCCATGCAGTGCCACAACATCTTCGATCTCGTTGGGGTACACGTTAAAACCTGAGACCAAAATCATGTCTTTCTTGCGATCAACAATGTGCAAGAAGCCATCGTCATCAAACTTCACCACATCGCCAGTCGACAACCAACCATCATCAGTCAGTACTTCTTTGGTCGCTTCTGGGCGCTGCCAATAACCCTGCATCACTTGCGGGCCTTTCACTTGCAACTCACCAACTTGATCGTTCGCCACGACATTGCCTTCGTCATCGACGATGCGGACATCAGTAGATGGCACAGGCAAACCAATCGAACCATTGTACTCTTTCAGATCGTAAGGATAAGCGGCCACTAGCGGTGAACATTCGGTCAGGCCGTAACCTTCCAACAAATGCTTACCTGTCAGCTTCTTCCATTGCTCAGCGACCGCGCGCTGAACCGCCATGCCGCCGCCGACGGTGAGACTAAGTTTCGAGAAATCTAACTCGTGGAAATCTTCATTGTTGAGCATGGCATTGAACAGCGTATTCACACCCGTGATGGCGGTGAATGGATGCTGCTTCAGCTCTTTCACGAACGCAGGAATATCACGAGGGTTAGTGATTAGCAGGTTTTGACCGCCCATTTCAATGAACAACAAACAGTTTACGGTTAACGCAAACACGTGATAAAGCGGCAGTGCCGTTACCACCAATTCGCGTCCTTCTACCAATACTGGCGCGTACATCGCTTTCGCTTGGTCAACGTTGGCCAGCATATTCTTGTGCGTTAGTACCGCGCCCTTCGCCACCCCTGTAGTACCGCCGGTATATTGCAAGAATGCGATGTCATCCCCCGTCATAAAGGGTTTAACGTATTGCATACGACGGCCTTTTTTCAGCGCGAGGCGCATAGACGTCGCATGTGGAAGGCTGTACTTGGGCACCATCTTCTTGATGTATTTCACCACGAAGTTCACCAAGGTACCTTTTGCACGTGGTAATTGATCGCCAAGGCTGGTCAAAATAACGTGACGAACGCTGGTGTTATCAACGACTTTTTCCAACGTGTGGGCGAAGTTCGACACGATAACGATAGCAGCAGCGCCAGAGTCATTTAATTGATGCTCAAGCTCGCGCGGGGTATACAGTGGGTTCACGTTCACCACCACACAACCTGCGCGCAAAATACCAAACAATGCAATAGGGTACTGCAGCAAGTTCGGCATCATTACGGCGACACGATCACCTTTTTTCAGACCAAGATCATTTTGCAAATAAGCTGCAAACGCACGGCTGCGCTCTTCCAGCTTACGAAATGTCATCACCTGCCCCATGTTGATAAAGGCAGTTTGGTCGGCATATTTTTGCACCGATTTTTCGAACATTTCCACCAAGGATGGGTACATATTAGGTGAAATTTCCGCTGGTACATCTGATGGGTAGCGGTGATGCCAAACCTTTTCCACGTGATCTCTCCTATTTTGTATCGTGAGTCTTGGCCCACGTCAGAAGCAAAAATTCAAACGAGCGTTTTAACGCCCAATTAGACCATGAGTAACAATCAATTAACATCATCACGCATTGTGAGATGTAGCTTGGTCACAAAATCAATAATCAGTGCAGCTGTTTTCTGCTGACTTTGAAGATGGCAGTGGTGCGTACCTTCTACCATCTCAACCGTCAGGTTCTTAAACCACTCTTTGCGCTGTTCAGCAAGTGGGCTGCGTAGTTCTGGGTATCCGTCTTCGCCAATAATAGCGAGAACCGGACATTGTATGCCTTTGATCAGGTGCTCTGCATGGTGAGTAGACATACGATAAATCGAGTCTGTTTTCAGTTTGGCGTCGTGTCTCCAGCGCCATTCCTCACCCACTTGCTGTATTCCACGTGTCACCAACGGCGTTAAATCTTCAATCGATACTTTGTTGATACCCCGGCGGAGTTTCAATGCCGCATCCAGTGACGGTAAAGTTCTTGGTACTTTCATTTTCAAGCGGCTTTCAACGCCATGACGAAGGCGATCTACCACCTTGTCATCACGCTCTGACATTGGGCCTAGCGCCTCAATCATCACCAACCCTTTTGCACGTTCTGGGAACGCAGCACTCCAACAAGAAGCCACTAATGCCCCTAAGGAATGACCAACCAAAAAGATAGGTTTATCACTCAGCTGTAAAATCAGCTGATGAAGATCATCCACATAGTCAAAAAAAGGGTAGAAGCTGTCCGCGCCTTTGTGATCGGATAAACCATGGCCAGGCCAATCTGGCATCACAAGGTCAACATGTTCGGTAAGAAGTGGTGCGAGAGGTTCGAAGCTTCCACTGTTGTCCTGCCATCCATGCAACATGAGCAAGATGGGTTTTGGACTGTCAGTGAGACAAACCTGTGCCGCGAGATTGCCAAACCTCACTGCAAATTGTTTTTCTTGTAATACCATGATGAGCTGCTGAATGCCGTATAGGCTTCGCACCTCTTTCAGAGGGCGCGAAGCCTATCACAGTCGGGGTTAGTTAAGTGGTACGAGGAGTTGAAATTAGCACGATTTCATACGAAAACATCCACACCAAACAAAGCCATAATCTCTTCTCGTCGAGCCTGATTTTTCACTTCCATATAAGAAAGGAGTGCATGTCGGCTTCGACCATCGGGAACATCATAATGGATCTGTTGATGGGCATCTTGTGCCAGCTCAGGATGACGAATCCCCTGACTTACCGCTTTAGCAACCACAGACGGCTGAGTAACTTCAGCGCTATTGGATGCCTTTTGTGATTTCTTACGTCCAGCATTGCTAGGACGTTGTATCGGTTGCGGTAATCCATGAATTGAAACCATCGCTGCTCTTCTCGGCTCGTCCTATCCTTTCTGCAAACAGAAATGCAGAGGTTATTCGCGACCTGGCAGCTTTTTCCACGCTACCGTGTCACGCAGATAAACAGGGCTTGCATGCTCTGCATCCACCGCCTCACCACGCTCAAGCGCATGATGCGCAAGAATAAGCATGTCTTCCGCTTCAGGGTACAAGACGCCGCTATCTGTTGTTTCTAAGTGTAGCTGGCTTGCCAGATCTGGGTAAGCTTGCCACCCAGTTCCTGCCGTAAACCACTTATCTTCTGACAGTGTAGGTCTAAAATGATCTGGCGGTAAAACAGCCTCTTCAACCACACGTTTCCAGTCGCCGTTTTCTAAGCGCTGATAGCCACCCACATAGATTTCATTCATGCGAGCATCAATGGTCGCAAGGACATTGTTCGCTTGATTGCGACGATAAGCCTGCTGCGCCATTGCAGCCAACGTAGAAACACCCACCATCGGCAAATTAGCACCGAATGCCAAACCTTGTGCAATACCAATCCCGATACGCACACCGGTGAAGCTACCCGGGCCACGACCAAATGCTAACGCATCCAGCTGATTAAGTTTCAAGCCTGCTTCTGCAAGCACACTATCAACCATAGGGAGAATCTTGGTTGTATGCTCACGCGGGGCGATTTCACAGCGAGAAATCGTCTCGTTACCTACTTTCAATGCTACAGAGCAGTTTTCAGTCGCCGTATCCACGGCAAGAATTATAGATGTCATTTACGCCTCGGGTGTTGCTGCAATACCAGCAACATCGTTGTTATTTGTCTGTTATTAGCAAGCACTGCTTTATAGCAGCGCCCTTATTCGTTCGATTCAATGGCCGCGAGAAACTCGCCGACTTTTGCCAGATCCCGCGTTCTCGGGATAGGCGGCAAACTGCGCAAAAACGTCTCGCCGTATTGCCTACTCACCAAGCGGTTATCACAAATAATCAGCGCGCCGTGATCGCTTCTGTCTCGGATAAGTCGCCCTACCCCTTGCTTTAGCGTGATCACCGCATCCGGTATCTGAACCTGGGAGAATGGATCCCCACCTTGCAGTCGACAGTCTTCAATTCGTGCTTTCAGCAGCGGGTCATCCGGCGCTGTAAAAGGCAATTTGTCAATAATAACACAGCTCAGTGCCTGCCCTCTAACGTCAATACCTTCCCAGAATGCGCCTGTTGCGACCAAGAGCGCATTGCCCATTTCCAAGAATTCGGCCAATAACTTTTGCTTCGACGTTTCACCTTGCACCAGCACAGGTAAAGAGAGTTGTTCGCGAAAACGCTCTGACAAATCTCGTACCATTTGGTGAGAGGTACACAAGAAAAAGCAGCGCCCTTCATTCTGTTCAATCAAGGGGAGGAGCATTTCCACCAGCTTATCCGCCAAACCATAGCTATTGGGTTCAGGCAAGAAACGCGGGACACATAAAATGGCCTGCGTTTCATAGTCAAATGGACTCGGCAGCGTAAACTGCTCGGTGGGCTCAATGCCAAGGCGATGACTGAAGTGGCTAAAATCGTCATTCACTGCCAGCGTGGCGGATGTGAATATCCACGCACCTTGCTGTTGTTGTATTTGTTCGCGAAATTTTTCCGCCACGGATAACGGCGTGATATTTAAGCTGAAGTGATTGCGGCTGCACTCATACCAATAGGAATAGCCCGGAATGGTGGTGTCGCTTAATCGTTCAAGTCTGGATTTTAGCATCGTTGTGCGCTCAAACGCGGCATCGAGCAATTGGCTGCGACCTAAGGACAATTTAATCACGTCATAGGCGAGAGTCAGTGCATCGGCTAATCTCACTAACTCACGTGCCACCGCAGGTGAAGCGCTTATCTCGCGCCAGTTTCCACGAAAGCCTGGCTCGCCCAGCACAATACGAAGATCTGAGCCTGCATGAGACAACCTGTCCGCCACTTTATCTAACTGTTTGGTATCACGAAGTTCGGTGCGATAGGCAATATGAATGTCTTTTGCTAGCTCTTGGATTTGTCGGCTCGACAAACTTTGCCCAAAGTACTGACTGGCTATGTCGGGGATTTGGTGGGCTTCATCGAAGATGAACACTTCGGCTTCAGGAATTAACTCACCAAAGCCTGTTTCTTTAATGGCTAAATCCGCAAGAAAAAGATGGTGGTTTACCACCACCAAATCTGCATCCAAAGCCCGCTTACGCGCCTTGACCACAAAGCAATCTTGGTAGCTTGGGCATTCTTTCCCCAAGCAATTGTCGTTCGTTGACGTGATGGTAGGAATAATCGGGCTGTCTTCAGCAAGATCATCACATTCACCCAAATCACCGGTTTTAGTTTCCGATGACCAACCCCGTACTTTGACCAACTGGGTGAGCAATTTAGGATCTGACTGTCCATCGTGACTTTCAATCATTTGACGACTGAGTCTTTCAGGGCACAGGTAATTCGCCCGCCCTTTCAGTAGCGCGACACGACCCGTAAAGCCGAGCGTATCCACCATTAATGGCAAGTCACGGTGAAACAATTGCTCTTGAAGGTTTTTGGAACCCGTGCTGACGATGGTTTTCTTGCCGCTTAATAAGGCTGGCACCAAATACGCATAGGTTTTACCCGTACCTGTTCCCGCCTCGACGACCAATTGCGTGCCGTCTTTAATGGCGCGTTCGACCGACAGCGCCATGTCTGTCTGGGGCTGGCGCGGTTGAAAACCCTTTATCGCGCGAGCAAGGGCGCCGTCTGTGGAGAAAACCTTCGAAATCATTGGTCATTTATACAGTGGTTGAAAGCATCGCATTATGCCAACAATCGCTCGCGTCTGCTACGGGTGAAAACGCAAAGCGAGTGTTCAACCTTTATCCGCCAAATTGCGATACATCAAAAGAGCGTCACGTGAGGTTTTGACCTTGAAACAAAATCAGCGTAAAACGTGATGAATAGCAAAAATCACTATTTCGCGAGATCCACACTTCTATGGAAAGAAAAACTCTGCTGACGGATTGTCCCGACGCACAAGGCCTTATCGCCAAAATCACCAACATCTGTTACAAACATCAGCTCAATATTATTCATAATAATGAGTATGTTGACCACAGCACGGGGCAGTTCTTTATGCGCACCGAGCTAGAGGGCATCTTTAATGATGAAACCTTCTTGATGGATATTGATCAAGCACTACCAGCAGGTAGCCATCGCAGTTTGGTTGATAGCAAACGTCGCAAACGCATCGTTATTCTGGTCACCAAAGAATCCCATTGTCTGGGTGATATTCTAATGAAAGCCTATGACGGCTCGTTAGATGTTGAAATTTCAGCAGTCGTGGGCAATCACGAGACGCTTGCAGCACTGACAACGAAATTCGATATTCCGTTCCATTTCGTCAGCCACGAAGGCATGGAACGTGAAGAACATGAAAATAAAGTGATTGAGATCGTCGACGCCTACACACCCGATTACGTCGTTTTGGCGAAATTCATGCGCGTACTCACGCCAAGTTTTGTTGCGCACTATCATCGTCAAATCATCAATATCCACCACAGCTTCTTACCCGCATTCATTGGTGCTCGCCCTTATCATCAGGCTTACCACCGTGGTGTAAAGATCATCGGCGCAACCGCGCATTTCGTCACGAACGATCTTGATGAAGGGCCAATCATTGAGCAGAACATCAGGCATGTTGACCACACTTTCAGCGCTGAAGACATGGTGAAAGCAGGACGTGATGTGGAAAAGACGGTACTCAGTACCGCACTGAGTCAAGTGCTAGAAGACAAAGTCTTTGTCTACGGTAATAAGACTGTGATTCTGTAGTTTCAAGAAACACCCATATATAACAATTAAGGGGCATGATATGCCCCTTTTTTTACATCTGTTTCAGTAGATTCTCAATGCTACTTTTCGCTTTCAATCACTTGCTCAAGCGAAACAGGATGTAACTTCACACAAACGCCATTGGCTTTAAATGCAACGGTCGGATTAGCAAGGCGTTCACCCTCCCCTGATGGTGAACTGAGCTTCACCTTTACGCCCATCTCGCTCAGTGTTTCCCAACGTGCTTTCAATTCAGGAAACAGACAAAATACGTCATCCAATAGCGCTTCTGGGGTGACTGCATCGGAAGGTATCACCCATTCTGCATGCTCCCATCCTTCTTCTGGATAGGTTTTTTCACTCGGATACGGAAGCTCCACACAATGCGTTTTCCACTGCCCGAAAGACACACTGTCATGCACCTTGATTACCACAATAGGGCGACCATTAATGGTGTTCACAGAGATTTCATCGCCATATGCCAACCACGCTTGGTGCAGTTGCAGGGCAAGATCAACCTCATTGACACGAAGTGCAATATGGTCAGCTTCATAAGAAGCGAGATCGATACCCAGCATTTCCAATAATACGTCTATACGAAGGCTAAAAGAGTCAAGTGAGGAGAAAAGCTGATCAACGGTAAGTGCCGACATGGAAATCTCTGTGTTAGTCGTGGAAATCATGCAAAGTATCCCATCCCCACAAAACGATTACCAACACGTTATTGAATGAGTGAAATTTCTCCAGAAATACGCTGCAAGGAAATGAACACAACCCAGCGACAATGAATTGAAGGCATTTAACGGGATTTTGGTTTCAAACCACGCCTATTTGTGGGTATTATTACGCCTATCAATCTGCACTCGTTTTTGGTGTCGAAAGCGCGGTATTAAAGGCGTCAACCATGCCCCGCAATGAGCATTTATCATTGGGTATCGTTGACGGATTTTTGCTTTAGTACCAAAGCAAGTAAGCCCATCGTCGTGATCGTGGTCAACTATCACGCACTGTTAATCGGGTATCAAAATTAAGGTAAGCACGTGAATATTCAAGCCCTTCTCAATGAAAAAGTATCGGCTGCTATGGTCGCAGCAGGTGCACCAGAAGGCAGCCCAGCTGCAGTTCGCCAGTCGGCGAAGCCACAATTTGGTGACTATCAAGCAAACGGCATCATGGGCGTTGCTAAAAAGCTGGGTGGAAACCCACGTGATTTCGCACAGAAAGTGTTAGATGTTTTAGACCTTGACGGCATTGCATCAAAAACCGAAATCGCAGGCCCAGGCTTTATCAATATCTTCCTTAGTCCAGAGTGGCTCGGTGAACAAGCAGGCCTCGCGCTGGCAGATAGCCGCCTTGGTGTGGCTGAAGATAACAAACAGAACATCGTTGTAGATTACTCAGCGCCTAACGTCGCAAAAGAAATGCACGTTGGTCACCTTCGTTCAACCATTATCGGTGATGCGGTTGTTCGTACGCTTGAATTTTTGGGTCACAACGTCATTCGTGCCAACCACCTGGGTGACTGGGGTACGCAGTTCGGCATGTTGATCGCAAACCTTGAACGCCATGAAGCACAAGGTGGCGACATCTCAATGGATTTGAGCGACATCGAAAGCTTCTACCGTGAATCAAAGACGCTTTACGACGAAGACGAAGAATTTGCAAAAACCGCACGTAACTACGTAGTTCGCCTTCAAAGCGGTGACGAATACTGCAAAGAAAAATGGCAGACTCTGGTCAAAATCACCCTTGAACAAAACCAGCGTAACTACGATCGCCTGAACGTATCTTTGACTAACAAAGACGTAATGGGTGAAAGCATGTACAACAGCATGTTGGCAGGTATCGTGGCGGATCTTAAAGAGAAAGGTCTGGCGGTAGAAAGCGATGGCGCAATGGTTGTGTTCTTGAATGAGTACAAGAACAAAGACGGCGAACCTATGGGTGTGATCATCCAAAAGCGTGACGGCGGTTTCTTGTACACCACAACCGATATTGCCTGTGCCAAATACCGTTACGAAACCTTTAATGCCGATCGTGTTCTGTATTTCATCGATTCTCGCCAACACCAGCACTTGATGCAAGCATGGGCGATTGTGCGTAAAGCGGGCTATATCCCTGAGTCAATGAGCCTAGAGCACCACGCATTTGGCATGATGCTAGGGAAAGATGGTCGTCCGTTTAAGACCCGTGCTGGTGGCACCGTTCGTCTAGCGGATCTACTTGACGAAGCAGAAGTGCGTGCAGCCAAACTGATTGAAGAAAAAAATCCTGAAATGCCAGCAGACGAAAAAGCGAACATCGCCAACACCGTTGCCATGGCTGCCGTGAAGTATTCAGAGCTGTCTAAGCACCGCACCACTGACTACATCTTCGATTGGGACAACATGCTTGCATTTGAGGGCAATACTGCACCTTATATGCAGTATGCCTACACACGCGTTGCTTCTATCTTTAACAAAGCAGGCATCGAAGCTGACTCAGTACAAGGCGATATCATCATTGCTGACGACAAAGAGAAAGCACTCGTGTCTAAGTTGCTGCAATTTGAAGAAGCTGTTCAATCTGTCGCGCGTGAAGGTCAGCCTCATATCATGTGTGGCTATCTGTTTGAGCTGGCCGGGACATTCTCTAGCTTCTATGAAGCCTGCCCTATCCTCAATGCCGAGGGTGACACAAAACAAAGCCGCTTGAAACTTGCAGCACTGACTGCAAGAACCATCAAACAAGGTCTTGATCTTCTTGGTATTAACACGCTAGAACGCATGTAATCATTACCAACTAATTACGTGTGAAAAGTTTGAGCCTCATTCATAAATGAATGGGGCTTTTTTTTGCGTGAATGCATCAAACTCACTGTGTTTCTTGTATCATAAGTGACACAGGTTGTACTAAGGGATGGTGCATGAGCGATTACGTTTTTTTCGAAGCAACAAAGATTTTCAAGCGTGCCGTGCCATTGATGGTGAAGTACAAAGTACCTACTACCCCCCACTATTTTTCGCTTTGGTATACCTATTGTGCTGGAACTCATCCACAACTTAACCGAGCGGTTGATGAGACGGTCGAACGCTTTGGTCAATGCTCCAAAGGGCACTGCGATACCCTGATCGAATCCTACCTGCTTGATGATGCAAAACGAGAAGTCGACAGCTTTCGGAAGAAGTTGGAAAGCCTTGCCGCTGACTTAGGCCATTCTATTGACGATACGGTGCAAGACACTCAAGCGTTCCAGAACATTCTTAACTCTTCGGTTAGCCGGCTTGAAGATGTGAAAAGTCAATCCGACATCAGCGGTGAAAGCCAAGTTGTGCTTCAAGATGTGCTCAAAGGATCACAGCATTTACTGCAAGCAACCTCTCAATACCAATTGCAGGTATCATCGCAAAAATCAGAAATCGACTCACTCAAACTGCAGCTCAAAGAATATCAAAAGCAAGCCACTCATGATGCTCTAACGGGCGCATTCAACCGACGTGCCTTTGAACAAGAACTTGATGAGCACCTTAAGCAAAAATGCGAAATGTGCTTAGTGATGGTCGATATCGACCACTTTAAGTCGTTTAACGATGAATTTGGTCATCAAATGGGCGACAAAGTCCTTAAGATAGTGGCTCAGAGGCTTGAGCAAAGCGTCGAAACCAACGGAATGATTTTTCGTTATGGTGGTGAGGAATTTTCAATACTACTCCCCAAAATGTCTCTACGGGGTGCCTATCAAATTGCGGAGAAAACGCGAAAATCACTAGAGCGACTTTCTGTTACCGACAAACGTTCGGGGCAGAAAATAAACTCGATCACCGCCTCTTTCGGTATCGCCGAATTTGCTATTGGTGAGCAAGGTGCGCAGTTTGTCTCTCGCGCTGACGAAGCACTTTACGATGCAAAAAATCGCGGTAGAAATAGAGTGATGCCTTTGGTGCGATAACGCAGGTCAGAGGCTATTGATTCAACTTCGCCCCTCCTTCAACCAACCACAACATCTCATTTTCAGTCGATAGCCGACCTAAAGAGGCATTGCGTTGAGGGAAACGTCCAAAGCGCTGAATAATGTCAAAATGATTCCGCGCTTGTCGATAAAAGTTCTCAAACATGCCCGCCTCTGATTGGTCTGCTGATTCACATAGCTGACTAAATCTAAACAGCGCCTCTTCTTGATCTTCTGCGTGCTCGGAGTGCTGAAGTGGCGTATAGAAAAACGCGCGCTGGATCGGCAACAATTGTTGGTCCTGACCAATCGCCAACCCACGCTTGCAAAGTGCTAACGCAAACTCATCATAGCGAAACGCAGCACTTAAGCCTCGATAGATACGGCGACTGAATTGATCGAGCAAAATAATCTGCGCTAATGCGCCAAAAGGCGTTTCTAGCCACTGTGACAATTTACCCTCCCCTGCCATGCTAACGTAAGGCAAAAAACGTTCACGAATAACACGGTCGGAACACTCGTCACCATGAAACCACATCGCTTTTATCAAATCATGCGTTTGTGGTGCCTCGGCATCCTCAAACCAAAAGTCCAGCACTTCTATATAGTCCATGCTCGCTCCCACGATGTTGGCTCTGATTGTGACTCTCTCTTTAGCCTAAACCCTTATCAGAAAAAGGGCGCGCTATTGGTCAAGTTGTAGTGGGTTTTGTGATTTTTCCATGACAATTAGGCAAACCCATTTCATCTAATCATCACAGAGTTTAATCTCTGTCATTGGTTTACATTTTTCAAAATTGCCAGTAGCTTTGAATGAGTTTTTGAAAAAAGAGAAAATAAAATGGCGTTTGAGTTACATCCGCGTTTGGAAGCAGATACCACATGGCTGGGGGATTTTTTGCTGTGTCGTGTTTTATTGAGTAAAGAAGATATTGGGCCTTGGTTTATTTTGGTACCCAAAGTGGTAGGCGTTACCGAACTGCATCACCTGAGTGAAGCTGATCAGCAACAGTTTATGCGTGAATCATCCTTGCTTGCTGCAAAGCTGGAATTTCTTACCCGCCCAGACAAGCTGAATATGGGCGCACTCGGAAATATGGTGCCACAACTTCATATTCACCATATCGCCCGCTTTCAATCTGACATTGCTTGGCCTGGTCCTATATGGGGAAATACACCCGGTATCGCTCGAAACAAAGAAGATCAAGATGCTATGGCATTTCAATGGCGACAACACTTAAGTGAAATCAGCGATTTCATCGCAGCGTAACCGTCTGTATCGAAACCAGCATCTGCCCAATATCTATCTTGATAGATAACGCGAAATAGCCAATCAAAATATACAAAAAGCGCGGTGTGAATATCACCGCGCTTTTTTAGTATCTACGTGTATCTGATAAGCGGATTACCCGCTCTAGCTGATAGCCACTTACTGTATGACAGTAATGCCTAGCTCTTTATCCGACACCCACTGATACCGGCGAACAACGCCATTTCGTGAATCGGAAACCGTGGTTTTGAGCTGGCCTTTTTTGACCCACACACTCAACATTGCGTCGATACCATCTTCCGACAACCCAAAGTGTACCGCCATTTCCGTCAAACTGCATTGGGGGTTAGCAATCACGTAGTCACGCAATTCAGTCAGTATCACAAGGCCACCGCATTCATTGCCGCATTACGTTTTGCATGGCGATGAAGTAAATGAATTACGACTGCCATCACGGTCACACTGCCAAGAATGGAAATACCACTTTTGACAGGTGTTTCCGTTAACATCGCGGCTTGATAAACGATAGTTGCACACACCACAGCAAGTAGCATGGTCCAACTGGCAATAAACACCGCAAACGGACGACCAAATTCACGGACATAAGCGCCCATCGCTGCCACACAAGGTGTATAGAGCAAGATAAACACCAAATAGGCAAATGCGCTGGCAGCTGTAAAGTGAACACTCAAGTTAGCAAAGATACTCAAATCGACTTCTTGTTCTTCGGCAACCGCGTGCTGATCGGGCAAATCACCAACGTCTATTCCGAGCGGATCAGCAAAGTTTAACCCCAGTAAATTCTCTGGAATGGTTTCCAACGCTTCTTGCAAACTCGCTAGCAAATCATAGTCTGACGTATCCGCTTCGCTTGGTGTCGAATAAAGATTATTGAGCGTACCGACAACCGCTTCTTTTGCAAAGATCCCAGTGATAATCCCAACCGTCGCCGGCCAATTATCTTCTTGAATACCAATAGGCGCAAAGACAGGTGTGATGACTTGTGCAACTTTTGATAAAACAGAATGTTCAGAATCTTGATGACCAAATGAGCCGTCTGTCCCCACCGAGTTCAAAAAGCTCAACACCGTCACAACGACGACAATGGTTTTACCCGCGCCCAACACAAAACGTTTGAGTTTGTGCCATGTTTTCAACACCACGTCTTTGATACGAGGCCATTCGTAGCGCGGCATTTCCATCATGAAGGAATCACTGTCCCCGGGATATAGCGTATTTCTCAGTACAACGCCCGTAAATACGGCGATAGCAATGCCTAGCAGATACAACAAGAACACCACGTTTTGTCCGTTTTCTGGGAAAAAGGCGGCGGCAAACAGCGCATAAACAGGTAGACGTGCGCCACATGACATAAATGGCGCCATTGCTGCTGCTAATCGGCGTTCTCGTTCTTGATCAAGAGTACGGGTCGCCATGATCGCAGGCACATTACAGCCAAATCCTAAGACCAACGGTACAAATGCTTTACCCGGCAAGCCAATTTTCTGCATCGCTTTATCTAGCACAAACGCGGCACGAGCCATATAGCCAGAGCTTTCAAGCAAAGACATAAACAGATAGAGACAGGCAATGACGGGGATAAAGGTGGCCACAGTTTGAATGCCCCCGCCAACCCCATCAGTAAGAATTGTCACAAGCCAAACAGGAAGGTGCTCGTCAAGCAAGTAGCGCCCGCCGTCGACCAGTATCGCGCCGGTACTGATGTCAAAGAAATCGATAAATGCACTACCGATGTTTATCGAAAACATAAACATCAGATACATGATGAGAAAAAAGATGGGTAAACCAAAGTAGCGGCTCAACACCACATTATCGATAGCATCGGTAATTCGAGCTTTAAGTGGAACGACCTGCTTTTTACACAGACGACAAATGTGCGCCACGCGCGAGTAACGCACATTGGCAATAACGAGATCAACATCAGTCTGATCTAGTTGTTGATGAGAAACCTCATCAAGCAATATCTTGGTCTCGGCAGAGAGTTGACTCAGCAAGACGCGATCACCTGCCAGCAGACGAATAGACTTTGCGCGCTCGTAGTTTGCGGCTTTTTGCTTTAATCCTCCAGACAGCTTAGCGATTGCAGATTCAACGTCATTGCCGTAATCCAGAGTCAGTGCTGAGCTATCGTATGGCGTTCGAATGCTTTCAGCCAGAGAGCACTTTAATGCGTCGACTGATGACGGATTCGTAGCGGTAACCGTGAAGACCTGACAGCCAAGCAGTCTAGCAAGCTCGTCGGTATCAAGACGAAAACCATGCTGCTCCACCACATCCATTTTATTCAAAACGACAACCATCGGTCGCCCTAGCTCACGCAGCTGAAGCGTGAGGTAAAGGCTTCGCTCTAAACAACTGGCGTCCAGTACATTGACAATCAAATCGCTTGGAAGAGAGAAAAGTGCCGTGATGGCAATCGACTCATCAAGGCTGTTTTCACCGTCGGCATTATCTAGGGTATAGATACCCGGAAGATCGGTGAGTACGCAGCTTTCATCACCAAGCAATGCAGCGCCGGTTTTTTTGTCCACGGTGACACCCGCCCAGTTACCGATCTCCTGTCGACCACCGGTTAATCGATTAAAAAGCGTCGTTTTTCCGGAATTCGGGTTACCGACAGTAAGTAACTGCTTACTTGTCATGACTTATTACCTCAATCTGGCTGGCTAAACTCTTTCGAAGCGCAATATCACATCCACGGACGCGGACTTGAATAGGGTCACCCATCGGCGCTAGGCGGATAATGCGTACCTCTGTGTCTGGTAGCAATCCCATCGCCATCAATTTCTTTCGGGGGATAGAAGGTACGTTTGATAACGACAGCACCTGCCCCGTTAAACCCGGCTTTAGCTCCGACAGCTTCATAATCACAACCTAAATGAGAATCATAAACGTTTGCGGTAAAGTATTGCAAAATGTTGCAGAAATAAAGTTGTTTTTGATCAACAAAATTGGCGCTTTTCTCGCTAAGAGACGCAACGCACTTTCTCGAACTCGTTAATTCCGTCAAAAATAACGTCAACTACGTGAAATTCCATCCCGTTTCATGCGTCCATTCCCGACTAATCAAACAAAATTCGTTTTAGCCACGTTGGCAGAATATTGTTAATTTCGTCAAAAATTCACCAAATGGCTTTTTTAGCCCTTTGAAATCTTCGACTCAGTGCAAAAAAAACATGGCTTTTTAATCGGAATGAAATAATGGCGGGAAATTACTATGTGTGAGGGAGGGAGAACCGTTTAAATGAACTCAAGTTAATTCCAGATGGTGTGAGGGACTCCCACACACCTCCGGCAGCAAGCGAAGGTGTCTTTGACGCCCGTGGTATAGTCAGTCGGCTATACCACGCTCTTTTTTTTCCACCTTGTTTACCTACCCCTCCTCACTTTCACATAATTCCCGAAACTGCGATGGCGTACATCCGTACTTTGCTTTGAAAGATTTGGTAAAGTAAGACGGTTCGTTAAACCCACATGCTACTGCTACATTTGTGATCTTATCGCCTTGAGACAACATGCGCTTAGCATTGGCTAGTCTTGCACTGATTAATGCTTCTTTAAAGGTATAACCTAACTCTGTCTTAAACCGTCGTTGCAAGCTTCGCTCTGAGATAAAGAGCGCTTTAGCCAATACGGTAGGCGAGTAATCAGGGTTATGGAAATGTATAGCAATTTCACTTAACGCCCTTTCTTTCCATTGCTTCGACTCTTCCGCCGTCTGTCTTGCTTCTTCAGAGAATATCTCCCCGGTCAGAGATGTGTCCAAAGTGACGTCATTAGAGGGCATATATGGGGCTTTAACAATATCACCCGCTGTGTCATCACCTTGACCATCAGAACCTTTAGCGAGCATTTGACGCCTATCTATCTCTATCACTTTTTGGTGAACAGTGTGGCGAAGCTGAACATTGTGGGCTTTGACAATGGCGGTTTTTCTTCGGAAATACCAAATAGCAAGCATTCCCATACCCATTATTAAGATCAATACATACCCAAGTCTTTCATACCAAGGGGCAGCCACGTTTAACGTAATCAACGTTCGTTCAGAAGACTGACCCCCTTGGATGGGCTCTTTAATCATCAGTGTATAGCGGCCCGACTCAAGCGCACTAAAGAGAAGTTGCTGGTCTTTGGTCGTGTGCCAATTATCATCGCTAACGCCATCGAGCCGATACTCAATGCTTTCGTGCTTGCCGAACGGCATCTTGCCAATGTCTATCATCAGCGAAGCTTTGCTTGGCAAAGAGATATTGTCCAGATTCGTGCCACCAAGCCTCCATGGTCTGCCATTCACCGATATCGAACCAATAGTCGAAGTCCGAAGTGGCGCTTCAAATAGAGCTTCTAACATCTCAAAGGAAAGTGAAAACACGCCATAGTCTCCTGCGATTAACATCGCTTTATTCTCGATCTGACACAGATGGCGCAGCGAAGCCGCTGAAGTGGTCTGGTTGCCTCCCTGGATGTAGTGCTGTTGATACGATGCTAAATCAATGCGGTTAATGCCTTTTGTGGTCACAATAAAGGCGGCATGCTCAGACAATACAAAACATTTAGCCCTTGCCTCAATATCACTGTTGAATATGAGCTGTGGTGCAACTGTGCCATCCATCCTGTATCTAAATACGCCGCGCTCCGTCAGCATCCAAAGGTTATCACTGCCATCAATACTGATAGACTTTATGATACCGATTTTTTCTCGCGTTAATTTGGTTTGAAACTGACCATCGAAATAGAAAAGTAAACCTTCACTGGTTCCCAACCATGTCCCCTGTTTATCGAGGTCTAGTACGGCATTCAGTTGAGTGTTAGGCGTATCCGACCAATCGGAGCCAAAATCGATGAGCGTTTTACTTTCTGGCCAATAGCGAAAAACCTGCTTGCCAGAAACAAGCCATAACGAGTGAGTGTCTGCAATCACATGGTCAATCGATACGTTATCTAATCGTGGAGGAGACATGCTTTCTAGAGGTTGCAAGGTGTCAGGATCCAACGCACTTAACCCAGAGGCAGAAGCTATCCATAGGCGGTCATCTAAAGCACTCATGCTTTCAATCACAAGGTTGATTTTGGTGGACTTAGTGGGTTTGAGATCTTTATCTAGCGCAACAAGTTTGTTTCTGGCACTTAAATAGTATTTATCACCTAAGGTCACCATTGACGAAATGCTTGCATCTCCCCAGTCCGGCATCATTACGTGTAACGGGAAACGATGAACGCTTTGTGCCGCTGGCGAACGATAATTAAGCGCATTTTCTGTCGATAACCAAATGTCTCCTGATCGGCCAGTCTCAATATCAAAGATCTGTTCGCCCGATAAGCTGTATTCATCATCAATCTCCCCATCAATGTGCTCAAACTGGATGGCGTTATTGCTTCTCGATGTACCTAAATAAAGACCGCTATCTGTCCCGACCCACAGACCTTCGCTGGTTTCCTCTACCACATTCACTGAGATATCTTTCAAAAAGTGAGACGATATTGTCCCATCGACAACGTGAAAAAGGCCTTGTTGAGAACCCAGCCACAGTGCACCCTCACTTTCATAGGCGGATTTCACCGAAACATTATCAGCTAACGCAAACACCTTTTTGCCGGTATGAACATCGATTAATGCTGATTCACTCAGACCAATCACCTTGTTTTGGCTCTCAAATAACCTCGCCAAAGGCATGTGTCCTAGATTTTCTGCTGAAGATGTCGCGACAGGAATTCGAAACAAGTTTGATGAGGTAGAAACCCACAAATAGCGTGGGTCTGACGCGATATCTGTGACTGACTCAGACTCCCCTAAGGGGATTATCTCTAACGCATTCGATTCAATGTCATAGCGAAACAAAGCGCTATTGGCGATAAACCAAAGCGAGTCATCAAACGCCGAAATACGCGAGATGGGATAAGACGGAAGCGGTAAAAACTGAGAAAGAGAATGGTAGTGAACACCATCATAGAAACTGACATTTCCATGGCTATCAAGCAACCATACTCCGTAATTAGGCGTGTACTCCACATCAACCACATTGTTAGATTGCGCCGTGCCAGTTAAAGGAAAAGCATAAAAAATGGCCGAAGCCGACACATGAATTGGGGTCGTCGCGAATATCACCAACACAATGAAGGTAATAAGTGGTTTGGCTAGAAAGCCTTGATACTGTGAGAACATCGTTTACTTTGCGTTATTTTGATGTCGCCACATCTTGTCAGCTTTTAATGACATTTAAGTTGATCGAGAACATCAATGCGATGCATATCACGCACTTAGAAAGAGTCTTATCTCGTATCAAAACTCTCAATAGCGCAAATTTATATGCTGCTTTACTTCAGTTTTCTTACTGAGAAAAGCAGTCAGCATAGCTGTTACCTAAGGCGTTCAGAAAATCAACATAGTGGTTGTCAGCGAGCGACATGTCTTGCGCCATCGGGTCAAGCAACACCACTTTTGCTTGTGTTCCTTTCACCACACTCTTCACCAAGCCCGGATTAAACTGGGGTTCTGAAAACACACACTGTGCTTGATCTTCCATCAATGCACTTCGAATGGAAACCAAGGTTCGTGCACCCGGTTTTCTATCCGGGTTAATGGTCAGGTGCCCAGTAGGTTTAAGCCCAAACGCACTTTCAAAGTACCCATAAGCATCGTGAAACAAGAAATAGCCTTTGGAAGAACTTGCATCAAGACTTTTCGCAATGCTCGTTTGCGCCTGAGTCACTTCCGCTAAGAATTTATCGTAGTTTGCCTGATAGTCCGCCGCATGGGCGGGGTCTCGTTGTGAAAGCGCGTTTTTAATTGCTTTCGCAATCACTTTGCTTTGGTCTGGACCAAGCCAAATATGTCCATCTATCCCGTCATGACGATGCCCGTGATCATCATGCTTCTCATGGCTGTCTTCCCCATAATGGCGAACAGGCATACCTTCGTAAGTGGTTAACCTGAGTGTATTGGGCTGACCACTCAATACTTTTTCTAAAAATAGCTCTACCTCGGGACCTACCCAAACCACAAGATCAGCGCTGCGAAGTTTTCTAATATCAGATGGTTTCAATGCATAGTCATGCGGTGAAGCATTGTCCGGTAAGAGGACATCAACCGTTGCTAGATCGCCTGCAATATCATGAGCAATCAAACCGAGAGGCTTAATCGTCGTCACGATAGAAGGCTGTGATGCATATGCTGACATTGAAATGATGAGAAATAACATCGTCAGAATTTGGAAGCAACGGGTGATTATCATGAGTTTTGGGGCCAACATTTTAATACGATAGGAAATGTTATATTATAACATTTCAATTTAAACATCATGTCCAATTTATGTCCGCATCCTTGGTTACGCTAAATAACGTTTCGGTCATCTTTGATGGTAGGAGCGTGCTAGATCGCATTTCGCTCTCTCTTTACCGCGATAAGATCACTACCCTAATTGGCCCAAATGGGGCAGGCAAGTCTACGCTGGTCAAAACCGTGATTGGACTCAATGCGCCAACGGAAGGAACGATTGAGCGTCTGCCTCAACTAAAAATCGGATATGTTCCGCAAAAGCTTCGGCTAAACGAAAGTTTGCCTTTGCGTGTTGATCGCTTCCTCAAGCTTTGTCCTAAAGCAACCAGTGCATCGATTCAAGATGCACTTAGCCTAGTCGGTGCTATGAAGTTACTGCACGCCAATATGCATACCCTTTCAGGAGGGGAAATGCAGCGTGTTCTTTTGGCAAGCGCTGTGTTGAAAAAGCCGGACCTACTAGTGCTTGATGAACCTGTCCAAGGTGTTGACGTGGCGGGACAACTCGAGCTGTATAGCCTAATTGCCAAATTAAAAGAAACCCTTCACTGCGGTATTTTAATGGTCTCTCATGATTTGCATTTGGTGATGGCAAAAACAGATGAAGTCATCTGCCTTCAACACCACATATGTTGCTCAGGTGAGCCTGATGCCATTTCAACTCACCCTGAATACGTGGCGCTTTTTGGTCGACAAGAGAGTGAACAGCTGGCGCTCTATCATCACCATCACAACCACGACCACGACCTATCTGGCAACCCTGTCGGACCTTGCAAGCACGGAGACCATTAAGATGTTGGAATTTCTTGCCATCCCTCTGTTGGCGGGCATGTGTATTGCAGCGGCAGTTGGGCCTTTGGGCTCATTTGTTGTTTGGCGAAAGATGGCCTATTTCGGCGATACCTTGGCTCACGCCTCTTTGTTTGGCCTTGCCTTAGGTTTTATGCTGCAAGTGAGCCTAAATCTCGCCTTAATAGCAAGTTGCTTAACCATTGCTATCCTGTTGGTGGCATTGCAAAGAAAAAGCAGTGTATCTACGGATACCCTGCTTGGCATCATTGCGCATACTTCTTTGTCGTTGGGCTTAGTCTCAATCAGTTTTGTCGACGACTTGCGGGTTGATTTAATGTCATACCTATTCGGCGATCTGCTTTCTGTCACCTATGCCGATCTCGGGCTTATCGCAGGTGGCTGTACCCTTGTTTCTATCGCACTATATTCGCTTTGGCGTCCATTGCTGGCCATTACCGTAGATGAAGACATGGCGCGCGTCGATGGCTACAACGTTGATCGCCTAAAACTGATTTTGATGTTAATGGTAGGTCTGGTTATCGCTATTGCGATGAAGTTTGTTGGTGCGCTGATTATTACATCGTTGATGATTATTCCTGCCGCGACAGCAAGACGATTCGCCGTTAGCCCTGAACAAATGGCATTTCTGGCAAGCCTAATCGGGGTCATTGCAGTGATGGGTGGTATTGCCCTTTCATGGTTTCAAGACACACCAGCAGGCCCCTCTGTCGTGGTTGTTGCGGGCCTATTGTTTTTTATCAGCCAGTTCCGCAAACAAGCAGAATAGCGCCAAACCATTCCCCCGACTGATTCTATGCAGACGAAAAAAAGCCGCTCTACAACGAGAGCGGCTTTTTATTAACTAATACTTGGCGTATTACCAGCCCGTGGTTTCACGTAGCGCTTTACCGATGTCCGCAAGACTCTTAACAGTCTTAACACCTGCAGCTTCCAGTGCAGCAAACTTGTCTTCTGCTGTACCTTTACCGCCAGAAATAATCGCACCGGCATGGCCCATACGTTTACCCGGAGGTGCGGTCACACCTGCGATGTAAGAAACAACGGGTTTAGTCACGTTAGCTTTAATGTAAGCTGCTGCTTCTTCTTCCGCTGTCCCACCGATTTCACCGATCATCACAATCGCTTCCGTCGCTGGATCTTTCTCAAACATCTCAAGGATATCGATAAAGTTTGAACCTGGGATTGGGTCACCACCAATACCTACACAAGTAGATTGGCCGAAACCTTCGTCAGTGGTTTGCTTAACCGCTTCATAAGTCAGCGTACCTGAACGTGAAACAATACCCACTTTGCCTGGCTTATGAATATGACCAGGCATGATGCCAATCTTACACTCACCCGGTGTGATAACGCCTGGGCAGTTTGGACCGATCATGCGAACGCCAGCTTCGTCTAGCTTCACTTTGACTTCCAGCATATCCAGTGTAGGAATGCCTTCTGTGATGGTCACGATAAGTTCAACACCAGCATCAATCGCTTCAAGGATTGCATCTTTACAAAATGGTGCAGGTACGTAGATAACTGACGCTGTTGCGCCTGTCGCTTCTACTGCTTCTGCAACCGTGTTGAACACAGGTAAACCTAGGTGAGTCGTGCCACCTTTACCTGGAGATACACCACCAACCATTTGCGTACCGTACTCAAGCGCTTGCTCAGAGTGGAACGTACCTTGGCCACCGGTAAAACCTTGGCAAATAACTTTGGTATCTTTATTGATCAAAACAGACATTATTTGCCCTCCGCTGCAGCAACAACTTTATCAGCTGCTTCAGTCAGTGAGGTCGCAGCAATAATGTTCAGGCCGCTATCGGCCAGTTTTTGAGTTCCAAGTTCCGCATTGTTACCTTCAAGGCGAACAACAACTGGGACTTTGACACCCACTTCTTCCACTGCACCAATGATGCCGTCTGCAATCAGGTCACAGCGAACAATACCGCCGAAGATGTTAACCAGAACGGCTTTCACGTTGTCGTCAGACAAGATGATTTTGAATGCTTCAGTAACACGCTCTTTGGTCGCGCCGCCGCCAACATCCAAGAAGTTTGCTGGGCTACCGCCGTGCAAGTTCACGATGTCCATCGTGCCCATTGCTAGGCCTGCACCATTAACCATACAGCCGATACTGCCATCCAATGCGACATAGTTCAGTTCCCACTGAGCGGCATGCGCTTCACGCGCATCGTCTTGACTTGGATCGTGCATTTCACGCACTTTAGGCTGACGATAAACAGCGTTGCTGTCGATGGTCAGTTTGGCATCCAAACAATGCAAGTTGCCTTTGTCTGTAATGACCAGTGGGTTAACTTCTACCAGTGCAACATCACGCTCGATGAACAGCTTAGCAATACCCATGAAAATTTTGGTGAACTGCTTAATTTGCTCGCCTTGAAGACCCAACTTAAAGGCCAATTGACGACCTTGGTATGGCTGAGGGCCAACCAATGGATCAATAGCTGCTTTGTGGATCAGTTCTGGCGTTTCTTCAGCCACTTTTTCTATTTCCACACCACCTTCAGTAGATGCCATGAAAACAACGCGACGTGTGCCACGGTCTACAACCGCACCCAGATACAGCTCTTTAGCAATATCTGTGCACTCTTCAACCAAAATTTTACTGACAGGTTGACCGTTAGCATCTGTTTGATAAGTCACTAGGTTTTTACCCAGCCAGTTATGTGCAAACGCTTTGATTTCTTCTTTGTTGCTAACAAGCTTCACACCGCCCGCTTTACCGCGGCCACCAGCATGTACTTGGCATTTAACGACCCATTTGTCGCCGCCAATCTTGTCAGCCGCTTCGGCTGCTTCTTGAGGAGTGTCACAGGCGTACCCTTCGGATACAGGCAGCCCATATTCAGCAAATAGCTGTTTTGACTGATATTCGTGCAGATTCATGATGTTCTATCCGTGTCAATTCCATATTATAGGTCTAATTGCTTTCCAAACAGGGGGCTACCATGCCCCCTGTAAACCGACTAAGGCCGGGACTGCTTATACGTCAAGCAGCAAACGCGTTGGGTCTTCTAAAAGCTCTTTAATCGTCACCAAGAAACCAACAGACTCGCGTCCGTCAATCAGGCGGTGGTCATAAGAAAGAGCAAGGTACATCATTGGCAGGATTTCAACTTTGCCGTTAATCGCCATTGGGCGTTCTTGGATCTTGTGCATACCAAGGATAGCAGCCTGAGGCGGGTTGATGATCGGTGTCGACATCAGCGAGCCAAACACACCACCGTTGGTGATAGTGAAGTTACCGCCAGTCAGATCATCAACGGTCAATTTGCCATCACGGCCTTTAAGCGCTAGCTCTTTAATGCCTTTTTCAACATCAGCCAAGCCAAGACGATCGCAGTCACGCAGTACTGGTGTCACCAAGCCGCGTGGCGTAGAAACAGCCATGCTGACATCAAAGAAGTTGTGGTAAACAATCTCTTCACCGTCAATTGATGCATTCACTTCTGGGTAGCGTTTCAACGCTTCAACCACGGCTTTTACATAGAAAGACATGAAACCGAGGCGGATACCATGGCGCTCTTCGAACACATCTTTGTATTGCTTACGAATGTCCATGATAGGTTTCATGTTCACTTCGTTGAAGGTTGTCAGCATGGCGGTGCTGTTTTTTGCTTCAAGCAAACGTTCAGCAACACGCTTACGAAGACGCGTCATAGGCACACGCTTTTCACTGCGATGACCTAGAGCTGGCGTTTCTTCTTTCACTTGTGCAGGTGCTGGAGCCGCTTTAGCGCCACCATTTTTCAAGAAAGCATCGATGTCTTCACGCGTAATACGCCCGCCTACACCTGAACCCTTGATTTGGTCAGGGTTAACGTTGTTCTCTGCAAGAAGACGACGAACTGCAGGGCTAAGTGCATCGTTCTGCTCTTCGGTAAGAGACGCGGTATGGCGTTTATCTGGTGATGACTCAGAAGCTACAGGAACATCTTGAGTTGGTTCACCCGCAACTGCTCCTGCTTTGATTTTTGCAAGCAGTTGCTTAGAAAGTACCGTCGCACCTTCCACTTCGATAATCGCTTCCAACACACCATCTTCAGGTGCTGGCACTTCGAGAACCACTTTATCGGTCTCAATATCCACCAGAACCTCGTCGCGTGTTACGACGTCGCCCGGCTTCTTGTGCCAAGTAGCCACTGTCGCATCTGCGACAGACTCGGGTAGGTCGGGAACCAGAATTTCGATTGTCATATCGTTTATTTCCTTAGCTTTCTAGTTCTTAATTCAGGGTAAGAGCGTCTTCAATCAACGCTTTTTGTTGTTTTAAATGCACAGACATGTAACCAACAGCAGGAGATGCAGACGCAGCGCGTCCCGCATAGCTCAGCGTTGAATCCGCCGGAATTGCCATTCGGAAATTGTGCTGACTGCTATACCAAGCGCCCTGGTTTTGAGGCTCTTCTTGGCACCACACAAAGTCTTTGGCATTAACATATTGACTGATAACCGCTTGTAGGTCCTCTTTCGGGAACGGATACAGTTGCTCAATACGCACAATGGCGATGTCTTTAATTTCTTCTTTGCGTCTTGTTTCAAGCAAGTCGTAGTACACCTTACCCGAACACATAACGACACGTTTCACGGCATTGGCATCCAAATCATCCACTTCACCAATTGCTGCTTGGAAATTACCATTCGCGAGTTCATCCAAGGACGATGTACACAGCGGATGACGCAGCAACGACTTAGGAGACATGACCACCAGCGGACGACGCATTGGACGAAACACTTGACGACGAATCATGTGATAGATTTGCGCTGGTGTTGATGGCACACACACTTGCATGTTTTGTTCAGCACAAAGCTGAAGGTAGCGCTCCAAACGTGCAGATGAGTGCTCAGGGCCTTGACCTTCGTAGCCGTGCGGCAGAAGCATAGTCAGACCACACATACGGCCCCACTTTTGCTCGCCAGAGCTAATAAATTGGTCAATCACCACTTGGGCGCCGTTTGCAAAGTCACCAAACTGAGCTTCCCACAAGGTTAAGCCACCCGGTTCTGCCGTTGCATAGCCGTATTCAAATGCCAGCACTGCCTCTTCAGACAATACCGAGTCAAACACTTGGAACGGACCTTGTTTATCATGAACGTTAGCAAGTGGAATATAGGTACTTGCATCAGTTTGATTGTGCAACACAGAATGACGGTGGAAGAAAGTTCCACGTCCTGCGTCTTGTCCACTGATACGAATACGTTTTCCATCATCAACAATAGTCGCGTAAGCCAGTGTTTCTGCCATGCCCCAGTCCAGTGCTTTTTCACCGTTAACCATCGCAATACGATCGTTATTTAGCTTTTCGACACGGCTGTGAAGCTTATGGCTTTCAGGATATTGCGTGAGACGCTGACCAATCTCGACCAATCGTTTCATATCGAAGGTATTCGCCCACTCGATAGTCCAGTCATGACCCAAATACGGAGACCAATCAACCGAATGAAGCGCCATAGGGCGGTATTCTTTCGTAACATGCTCACCGCGATCAAGCGCATCACGGTATTCGTTGATGAGGTACGTCGCTTTCTCTAGATCGGCAACCTTTTGATCGGCCAAAACATCGGCGTAGATTTTACGCGGTGTTGGGTGTTTTTTGATTTTTTGGTACATCAGCGGCTGAGTTGCATTTGGCTCATCGGCTTCGTTGTGACCATGGCGGCGATAGCACACCAAATCAATAACAACATCACGCTTAAAGGTATTGCGATAATCCAACGCTAAACGAGAAACAAACGCGACAGCTTCAGGATCATCTGCGTTTACATGCAGAATTGGAGCCTGAACCATCTTCGCTATATCTGTACAATATTGCGTAGAGCGCATGTCGTGCGGATTAGACGTCGTAAAACCAATTTGATTATTCACAACGATGCGAATGGTGCCGCCAACACGAAAGCCTCGGGCCTGTGACATGTTGAACGTTTCTTGCACCACACCCTGACCAGCAATCGCAGAGTCACCATGAATAGTGATCGGCAATACGGTTGAGCCGTCTTTATCGCCCAAGCGATCTTGACGAGCTCGGACAGAGCCGATAACCACTGGATTAACAATTTCTAGGTGTGAAGGGTTAAATGCCATCACCAAGTGAACATCGCCACCAGGTGTTGCAAAGTCACAAGAGAAGCCTTGGTGGTACTTAACGTCGCCCGTTCCCCAAGATTCACCATGTTTGCCCGCAAACTCATCAAATAGCTCTGAAGGCTTTTTCCCCAGAACGTTGACCAGCATGTTCAGACGACCACGGTGGGCCATACCAACAACGACTTCACGCACACCGTTTGTACCGGCTTGGCGAATAATTTCCTTCACCATTGGGATCAGTGCATCGCCACCTTCAAGAGAGAATCGTTTTGCACCAGGGAATTTCGCGCCTAAGTAGCGCTCCAAGCCTTCTGCAGCTGTTAACTCTTCAAGCAACGCCATTTTCTCGTCGGTTGAAAATTTAGGCTGGCCAACAACAGATTCTAAGCGCTGTTGGATCCAACGTTTTTCGTCTGTGTCAGTAATGTGCATATATTCTGCGCCGACAGAACCACAATAGGTTTTGTTCAGAGCATCATAAAGGTCGGCAAGTTTCATGCTCTCTTGCCCAATGGCAAAAGAACCTACGTTGAAGGTCTCTTCGAAGTCTTCTTCGTTGAGAGAGTGAAAAGATGGATCCAGATCTGGAACGCGTTCACGTTGCCAAATACCTAATGGGTCCAATGTTGCTTGTTGGTGTCCACGGAAACGGTAAGCATTGATTAACTGCAATACTTTGACCTGTTTCGCATCGACATCCGGATCACTGACTGAGGCACTAAAATGCGCTGTCTCGGTGGCGAGCCTACGGAAGTATTCACGAACTCTTGAGTGGGGTTGCTCAGGTGCGTTGCCATTCACAACAGGCAGCTCATTAAACACTGCTTGCCATTCGCTATCTACAGACTCGGGGTCACTGAGGTACAGTTCGTAGAGGTCTTCTACGTAAGTTGCATTGGCGCCAGCCAAATGAGAAGACTCTAACCAAGCCTTCATCACGCCATTTTGCATTGTTATCCCTTAACCACTTAGTTATATGTATTACCACAACCGGAGGTTAACCGGCGTTCCTTTTAAGCTCCTCTCGCGAGGAGCCTAAATCTTAATTCATGTAGGTACAGAACCCGATATTACACCGCGCGCTTAAGCAGCATGGAGCGAATATGGCCTATAGCTTTTGTCGGGTTTAGTCCTTTAGGACAAACATTTACACAGTTCATGATGCTATGGCAACGGAAAACACTAAAAGCGTCGTCCAGATCTGATAAACGTTCTTCGGTCGCAGTATCACGACTGTCAATTAACCAGCGATACGCAGCCAACAGGCCTGCCGGGCCGACAAATTTGTCTGGGTTCCACCAAAATGATGGGCATGACGTACTACAACATGCACACATGATACATTCGTACAGCCCATCAAGATGTGCGCGATCTTCAGGCGATTGCAAGTTTTCACGCGCGGGTGGAATACTGTCATTAATTAGGTACGGCTTAACGCGTTCATAGTTTTGATAGAACTGAGTCAAGTCAACAATAAGGTCACGTACGACAGGCAAACCTGGCAGTGGACGAATCACAATGCTCGATTTATCAGTCAATGCTGATAACGGCGTGATACATGCCAAGCCATTTTTACCATTCATGTTGATGCCGTCGGAACCACATACCCCTTCGCGGCAAGAGCGGCGAAACGAAAGCGTCGGATCTTGCTCTTTAAGCAAAATAAGCGCATCGAGAACCATCATATCCGAGCCTTCAGGCACTTCAAGAGCGTACCCTTTCATGTGCGGCGCATCATCAACATCTGGGTTGTAACGGTATACAGAAAAATTCAGTTTCATGATTAACTACCTCCCTTAGTATGTACGCGCTTTAGGCACAAACGTATCACGATGAATCGGTGTCATATTGACATCACGTTTCGTCATCGCTTCAGTTTCTGGGTTGTAGATGGTGTGGCATAGCCAGTTTTCATCATCTCGCTCTTGGTAGTCAAAGCGAGCATGTGCGCCACGACTCTCGGTGCGGTAATTCGCTGCAACTGCCGTAGACAACGCAGTTTCCATCAGATTATCAAGCTCCAAACACTCGATACGCTGAGTGTTGAATTCACTTGAATTGTCATCAAGACGCGCTTCTTTAAGGCGCTCGCGAATAACTTTAAGCTCTTCCAGACCTTTTGCCATGGCTTCACCTTCACGGAAGACCGAGAAGTTGTTTTGCATGCAAGACTGAAGATCTTTACGAATTTGAACTGGGTCTTCACCCTTCGGCGTTGAATTCCAACGATTCACTCGAGTTAGAGACGCTTCAATGTCAGATTCTGATGCATCACGCGCTTCAACTTGTGCTGCCAGCGTTTCACCAAGGTGAAGACCCGTCGCACGGCCGAAGACAACCAAATCAAGTAGCGAGTTGCCGCCAAGACGGTTCGCACCGTGAACAGAAACGCTCGCGATTTCTCCGCAAGCAAACAGACCTTGAATTTCAACATCGTTGCCGTTCGGATCTTGCTTGATAGCTTGACCAGAAATCTGAGTCGGTATACCGCCCATCATGTAGTGACAGGTTGGAATGACTGGAATCGGTTCTTTAATGGGATCAATGTGTGCAAAGGTGCGAGACAACTCAAGAATACCTGGTAGGCGTGCTTCGAGAACGTCTTTACCCAAGTGGTCCAATTTCAACTTAAGGTGCGGACCCCAAGGGCCGTCACAGCCACGGCCTTCACGAATTTCAACCATCATTGAACGTGCAACAACGTCGCGACCTGCAAGGTCTTTCGCGTTTGGTGCATAACGTTCCATGAAGCGCTCGCCGTCTTTATTGAGAAGGTAACCACCTTCACCACGACAACCTTCTGTAACCAATACCCCCGCACCAGCGATACCTGTTGGGTGGAACTGCCACATTTCCATGTCTTGCATTGGAACGCCAGCACGCAACGCCATACCAACACCATCACCAGTATTGATGTGAGCATTCGTAGTGGATTGATAAATACGACCTGCGCCGCCTGTTGCCATGACGGTTGCTTTTGCTTTGAAGTAGCAAATCTCACCACTTTCCATACACATTGCTGTTGCACCAACTACCGCGCCGTCTTGGTTTTTCACCAAATCCAGTGCATACCACTCAGAAAAGATCATTGTTTTATTTTTGATGTTCTGTTGGTAAAGAGTGTGCAGCAGTGCGTGGCCGGTTCGGTCAGCAGCAGCGGCAGTACGAGCCGCTTGCTCGCCACCAAAGGCTTTTGACTGACCACCAAATGGGCGTTGGTAAATACTGCCATCTTCGAAGCGAGAAAATGGAAGGCCCATTTTTTCTAATTCGATAATTGACTGAGGGCCGGTTTTACACATGTATTCAATTGCGTTTTGGTCACCAATATAATCGGAGCCTTTAACGGTGTCATACATATGCCATTCCCAGTTATCTTCATGGGAATTACCTAGTGCTACCGTAATACCGCCTTGCGCAGAAACAGTATGTGAACGGGTTGGAAATACTTTTGAAAGCAACGCACAAGAAAGGCCTTGCTCTGAAATTTGTAGTGCAGCACGCATACCTGCGCCGCCAGCACCAATGACAATTGCGTCAAATTCTCTTACTGGAATACTCACTTACACACCCCACAATACGAAAAAGCCAGTCAACAGGTAGACAAAAAGCAGTGCTACTATGCCAAACTGCATCAGAGCGCGAACCAATGTCGGCTTGATGTAGTCCGTCAGCACTTGCCACATGCCAATCCACGCATGGATAAGCACACAAACCAGCGCTAGCATGGTGAATACTTTGTTGCTTGTCTGGCCCCAAAACTCAATCCAACTTTGATAAGTCAGGTCTGGACCAAATGCAAAAAAGCCCACCATATATAATGTGTAAAGTGTCATGATGATGGCAGTGGCACGGATCAAGATAAAATCATGAACACCGTTTCTACCAAATGAAGATACATGTCCTACCATACTAACCCCCAAGCTAAAACAGACAGCACGGCAGTAATGCCGAATGCCACTTTCGCGCTCATGTTTCCTGACTCAAGTTCTTCGAAATACTTCATATCCATCAGTAAGTGGCGAATACCACCCACAATGTGATAAGCGAGCGCCGTTAAGATGCCCCAAAGTATGAACTTGGCAAAAAAGCTATCAACGATGTCCGCTGCAGCTTCGAAACCGCTTGGAGAAGATAATGACAGGCTTAGTAGCCAGAGAAGGATGGCAACCGAGAAGAAGGTGATGACACCCGAAACGCGGTGCACGATAGACGCTATCGCTGTGATGGGAAAGCGTATGGTCTGAAGGTCGAGGTTTACCGGTCTTGGCTTTGTTACTTTCACGATATGGCCCACTCAGCTCCATTGAGCAATTATTGTTATAACACTCTCTGCATATACATTTCGCGATCGCGCCAGACCTGCAACATCTTTAATTACGTTTTACGGTGTCTTCTGCTATTAACTGCAGATCAAGCCCCGTTTTACGCAGAGAAAATATCGATTTGAGCCCCGAAACGCCCCGGCATTATGTAATATCCAGAGACCTGTCGCAGAGTATATGCCCCGTAACATTTAAACACAAACCAATAAAATTGACGGAAATCCCGAAACAGAGCATTAACTTATTACGCACATATTTTTGATACTTGCGTACACCCGACAAAGATCACTTCTGCAAATTGACATCTTATGAAGCGATCGGTACAACAACGGGGTCCGTATCCGGGATAGGATTATATAAAAACAAAGGAGAATGTTATGGCAGAGAAGAAAGCTACCCTACAAATAGAAGGGAAAGCACCTATCGAACTGCCGATCAAAAGGGGCACAGTCGGTCCGGAAGTGATCGATGTTCGTGCGTTGGGTGCAAATGGCTATTTTACGTTTGACCCAGGTTTTGTTGCAACAGCGTCGTGTGAGTCACAAATTACGTATATTGATGGTGACGCTGGCGTTTTATTGCACCGAGGCTTTCCAATTGATCAATTAGCCAATAACGCTGATTATTTAGAAGTCTGTTATATCCTTCTGTATGGGGAAGTCCCAACCCGTAAGCAATACGAAGAGTTCCGCAAGATCGTTACTCGTCACACTATGGTGCACGAGCAAATTGCGAGCTTCTTCCACGGCTTCCGTCGTGATGCACACCCTATGGCTGTCATGGTGGGTGTTGTCGGTGCTCTTGCAGCGTTCTATCACGATTCGCTCGACATCAATAACGACGAACACCGTGAAATTACAGCGTACCGCCTGCTATCTAAAATGCCTACGCTGGCGGCAATGTGTTACAAGTACTCAATCGGCCAACCGTTCATTTATCCGCGCAATGATTTGGACTACGCCGAAAACTTCCTACACATGATGTTTGCTACCCCGTGTGAAGAGTACGACGTCAACCCAGTCGTTGCCAAAGCCATGGATAAGATCTTTACCTTACACGCTGACCATGAGCAAAACGCATCAACTTCAACGGTTCGTTTGGCAGGTTCTTCTGGTGCTAACCCATTTGCATGTATTGCAGCGGGTATCGCATCCCTTTGGGGTCCTGCACACGGTGGGGCAAACGAAGCATGCTTGAAGATGCTGGAAGAAATCGGCTCTGTCGACAATATTCCTGAGTACATTGAGCGTGCGAAAGATAAAGAAGACCCATTCCGCCTGATGGGCTTCGGTCACCGTGTTTACAAAAACTACGACCCTCGTGCAACAGTAATGAATGAAGCATGTCACGAAGTTCTCGATGAGCTCAACATCAATGACCCATTGTTGGATGTCGCGATGGAGCTTGAACGAATCGCGCTTTCTGACCCGTACTTCGTTGAGAAAAAACTGTATCCAAACGTCGATTTCTACTCAGGTATCATCCTGAAAGCAATCGGTATTCCAGCGTCCATGTTCACCGTGATTTTTGCGATGTCTCGGACTATTGGTTGGATTGCTCATTGGAACGAAATGCACAGCGATCCGCAAAACCGTATTGGCCGACCACGTCAGCTATATACTGGTTACGATCAACGTGATTTCAAACCATTGAAAGATCGCGATTAAATTTCGTAGCTAGCCAGGTTTTATCGCTAAATCAAACGCCGCTTAATGAACTGACCCCCAATAGTTGGACGACCAATTATTGGGGGTCTTTTTATGTCCAAATACAATCGCGAGTTTAAGTGCCTCGTTGCCAAGCAGTGTCTAAATGGGGTGTCATCTGAGGTGCTTGCTAAACAAC